>JAZSJM010000262.1:0-21264 GCA_045534325.1 Treponema sp.
GAGTTCCTTAATTCTTGCTCCCTTACCAACTTTATCGCGTAAGTAATAAGCTTTAGACTGGCGAACTTTACCAGTTTTTACGATTTCAACTTTAATTACACGAGGACTGTAAACAGGGAATACTCGTTCAACACCAACTCCGTAAGAAGTCTTACGTACAGTGAATGTCTTACGTACTCCAGTTCCCTTGATAGAAATTACAACGCCTTCATATTTCTGGATACGTTTCACTTTACCTTCAATAATTTCAAAGTGAACAACTACAGTATCACCTACTTTGTAAAGAAGTGCGTTTTCTTTTTTCTGCTGTTCTTCAATAGTCTTAATAAGATCCATTGTATTCTCCTGACAACCTTCAGCATTTACTAATGGTTATCCATTTTATTCTGATTTTACCTGTGGTTTTCTGCCACGGCGTTTTCTGTGTTCATGCTTTTCAAAGTGCATGTCCATCAGTTCCTCAATCATTTTTTCGGCCTCTGAAGTAAGTTCACCCCTTAACCTTGCATGGACGATTAAATCCGGTCTGTTTGCAAGAGTTTTTTGAATTCGCTTTTTCAGTCGCCACTTCCGGATAAGTTCATGATTTCCACCAGTCAAAACATCTGGTACTTCCACGCCTTTGTATACCTTCGGGTGAGTATACTGAGGATATTCCAAAAGTCCGCCAGAATAACTTTCCTCTTCCAGTGATTCGTGAGTAATAACATCATCAACCAATCGATAAACAGCATCGATTACTACGGTTGCAGCTACTTCTCCGCTGGACATAACGTAATCTCCAATGGAAATTTCGTCATCTACGTACTCGTCTATTATACGCTGATCAATACCTTCGTATCGTCCGCATATAAGGACAATCTCGTCCTTCTGACTAAGTTCCTGCGCTTTTGCCTGTGTAAAAGGTTTTCCTGAAGGTGTAACATAAATTACATGCTTCTTATAAGCCTTTACGCTGTCTAAAGCGCGCCCGAGAGGTTCAGCCATCATCAACTGACCGGCTCCGCCTCCATACGGTTTGTCATCACATGTCTTGTGATTATCAAAGGCAAAATCCCTGATATTCACTAAATCGTAAGCAATAATTCCCTTTTCAACCGCTTTCGCCATGATTGAGGCTTCAAAAAAAGCGCGCGGAATCTCAGGAAATAAGGTCAGCACAGTAAATTTCATGGAATTACTCCAGAATCCAGAGGTGCATCAACTGGATACACTTGTTTTTAACATCAACATTTCGTACAAACTGCGGATTAAAAGGCACATAAACCTTTCTAACCTTTTTGTTTGAATCAAATCTGACGCTTTCAGCAAGTTCCTCACAATTCTCGGCCAGCAAAACCTCCAAGAGGTTTCCAGAACCGCCTTCTATTACGTCTGTGATTGTTCCTACTGTAATAGCTTTACCAACAGCAGGCGCAGTCCAAACTGCCAATCCGTCATTGCCCTGTTCAGGATAAAAGTTAAGGGCACAATTTTTAAGGTCTTCAATATACCACTCGTTTTTACCGAGTTTTTTAGCATATTTTCGTGGTACTACAATCTGCCATCCGTTGAGCTTACGAACATCTTCGGGTGTATCTATTCCCACAAGTTTTAAATAAAGGGTACCGGCGCCTTCATCAACCGACTCAACTTTATAAAGTTTTGAATCTCCTGTTTTTCCGTCCCTTAAAGTAACATCCTTCATTGAATAAAAATGTTCAAATTCACCGGAAGTACTTTCTACTTTCATATTACCCTCAACTCCATGAGAGCCGCGGATAAAACCAACAATAAACTGTTCTGTCTGTTCTGCCATGGACTAATCCAGGATTTCAAGACTGCATCTTCTGCCGTCTTTAGAAGCAGATGCACTTAAAACAGTACGCAATGCCTTTGCAATACGGCCATATTTGCCGATCACCTTACCAATATCACCCTGGGCAACACGAAGTTCCAATACAGGACCACGTTCACCCTCGGTTTCATTTACCGAGACTGCACTGGGATCATCGACCAATGATTTAGCAATGTATTCAATCAGGTCTTTTTCCATTCCCCGTTTCTCCCGTAAAACTATTTGTTAAGGCCTTTTTTGCTGAAAAGGTTGCGAACCATTTCTGTTGGCTGAGCACCAACGCCAATCCAATACTTAGCGCGATCTTCTTTTACAGAAACCTGTTCACCAGCAGAGATTGGATCGTAAGTTCCAATTTCTTCGATTGTTGTGCCGTCACGTGGTTTGCGTGAATCCTGCACTACGATACGGTAAGCCGGACGCTTTTTTGTACCGAATTTCTTGAGTCTTATTTTGACCACATTATCCTCCAAGAACTTGTCTCCAAGTCCTAAAATTGAAAAATTATAACCTCTACATATATGGACATAATAACACTAGTGTAGAGTATTGCTATTTTATTCATTTACAATGATTTAATCAATACAATTAAAGCCTAATTTTCTAAATTCATCGCTTACAGGTGCATATATTTTCATTTTTTCACCGCTTACAGGATGATTAAATTCAAGACTTTGAGCATGAAGCATTATTCTTGAATACGAATTTCCCCCGTAAAGTTCATCACCTAAAATCGGATAATTCAAAGAAGACAAATGCACACGAATCTGGTGTGTCCGGCCTGTATGTAAGATGCACTGAATAAGTGCATAATTGTTTTTTTTATCTAAAATATTAAAATCGGTTTTTGAATACAGACCTCCATCATTTTCCTTTACCCTGCCCCACTTGGCGCGCTGACCTTTTGGCGAAATCCTGTTCATAAACATTTCAACACTAAAACTATTTTCTTTAACCTCTCCGTCAGTTACAGCTAAATATATTTTTTTTGCAGTATGATTTTCAAACATATCATGGCAGCCTGCATTAACACATCGCTGTTTTGTAAAAAGAATTACCCCAGAGGTATCACGGTCAAGGCGATGCATTATCCCGCAATATGGAGGATTTTTAGCATTTGGTTTTTCAATTTTCTGCTTATTAAAAAGATATCTTACAACAGCACTATGAAGATTATCCCTGGAACCAACCATTCCCTCTTCTGTGGGAAAGCGGGAAGGTTTATTTACAACAATTATATAATCATCTTCAAAAAGAATATCTTTTTGAGTAAGTTCAAAATTTATATCATCAGGCTGTTTTTCAAAAAATAATTTTTCCTGTTCAATTTTTATGAAAATTTCACTTCCTTTATAAACACTGTAAAAAGGAATTCGGATTTGCTTACCATTAACAAAAACACCACCTGCAATTATCAGACGCCGGACTTTTGATTTTGAAACATCTTTTTCTAAAAGGAGAGGAATTTGCTTGCAAAGATAATCATAGAGTTGAATTTTTGACTCTGCAATCAAGTTAAAAGTCATTTATTTTCAGTATCCGATTTCTTCATTTACAAAAACAATTTTTATGCGGTTTTTTCCACCAGAATTTCTGATTACCTGAACAATATTGCAAAGTGAATCTGCTTCTTCATATCTTTTTCCAAAACGAACGGCATTTTTTCCAGCCGCAACAGTTGAAGCCCTTGTATAAGCATCTTCCAGAGAAGAAACAATTTTATTTTTTCCCACAAGAGCAATAACTGTTTTCGGACCAAAAGAAATCGCTGCCACACGATTCCCGTTACCATCGATATTAACGATAAAACCATCTTCACTTACGGCATTAAAACTTGTAAGAAAAACATCAGCATCAGACAATACTTTCCGCATCAAAAGTGTTCTTTCGTCCCCGTCTTTTGCAGAATCCCGATCAATCACCTTAAATTTTTGTTTTACTGCCTCAATAAGACCTGAATCAACACATGTCATTGAACCTCCCCAGCCCACAGTTGAACCTTGAGGAATCAAATCAAGACATTTTTGAACAGCATCTTTTATACTGTTCTCTACATATACTTCAAAACCCTTATTTTTTAAACTTTCAGTTACCTTTGTAAAATCCATACAGCCCCCTATTCAAATATATAATTTTCGCAGTTTTTAATATATTGCCTTGTTTCACCTTTTTGAGAAATCTGAACATTTTTAAAATTTATATCATGATGCGGTGTTTCTTTTTTTGCAAAAATATAAATCGGATAACTTGAATTTTTATACACCGTACAGTCGTTACATTTTATGTCAGAAAAAACAGCCTGGGACTCAGCCGCCCCATATTGAGAGACGGTATTTGAATCATTATATTCCGTTGACATACTAAACGCACGTTTTACATTGGCGATGGAGTTATATTCAAAATGAACATTTTTTACGAATCCACCGTTTGCAGGAGCACTTTTTATTCTGAACGCTATATCTGTATGATTAAAAATATTGTCATGAATATAAACATTCTCAATTCCCATTGCAGTATGGCTTCCAAATGCAACTCCACCATGACCATGATGAAAATAATTTCCGAAAATTTCTATATTTCTTACGCCTTTCAGACCAACTTCTGCAGCAGATTTTCCGACACCGGCACTGAATACGATGCAATCATCCCCCGCATCTATAAAACTGTTAAAAACACAGGCATCTGACGAACAGATAAGACCGATTCCGTCTCCGTTATTTATGTCATAGGAGAATTCTTTTATTCCGGCAATCGTAATTCTAAATGAATCTAAAATATTAATCATATGATTTGCAGGGTTTATAAAGGTTAGATTTTCTATTAGAAGATTCTGGATATTTCTTAAAATAACAGTGGTGCTGCGTGTAGCATATGCATATCCCCTGGCTTTGTCATCTGCTGTTTCTACAGTTTTACCATTTGAGGACAGATAAGTAAGTGCACAATCTTTCGCAAGAATTCCCTTTTCGTAAACACTGCGGTTATTTCCTTTTTCATATTTTAAAAGAGGATTTAATTCATCATCTCCTTCTTCAAAATATGTACCGATTTTCTGCCATCCATTAGCATCAACAATTCCGTTTCCACTTAAAATTAAATTCTGAGCATTTTTTCCGTTTATTAGCCCCCAGTATCTATAATCTGTATAATATGGATACATCAGAAAACCAAATTCATAATCATCGGCATAAGGAGAACCCAAAAGCGTTCCGTCAATTTTTAAAGTCATATCAGATTTTAAATTCAAGCCGCCGCTTAGGAACACGCCCTTAGGGATATATACAGTTCCATTTTTTTCACATTCATCAATCGCTTTTTGAATTGACCGTGTATTTTCTTTTATAAAGTTTTTATCAACAGGTGCTTCGAAAAAATTAACATCATAATCTAAAACTTTTGCACCATAATCTAATACATTAAGAACTGCACCCTTTTCTAATGTGCAGACTGAAATTTCCTGGGAAGAAAAAAGAATTTTACCACGATTATTTATTGCTTTAACACAAAAGTTATATTTTTTTCCGCTTTCTAAATCACTGACACAATAAAACCTGACATCAGGATTTATCATTCCATTCTTAAGCGAAACAGTTTTTTTATCAAAAGATTTTAAGAAAGAATTTTTATATGAACTTAAAAGGGGATTAATAACAGACTGCTGCTGCATTGCAGTTAAAGCACATTTTTTTCCGTCAACATAAACTTCATAATCCCTTACCTTTGTCGGGATTTTAGTTTGAAAGTTCCATGTTAAATAAACACTAGAAGATGTTCTGGCAGGACTTTTTAACTCTATATTATTTTTAATTGCGAAAACATCAAAGGTCATAAAAGCCACTGCCAGAATAAAAAGATTTTTTTTAGCGCGAAATACCATTTTTCTTTAACCAGTCAGGATATTCCTTACTAACAAGAATCTCCATCGAAGTATTAGTATACGCATATCCATTACGTCTTTCCATACTGATATCATTATGGTCGGCAACAAATTTACATCCCCTGTCACACCATACAGGTTTCAGCACATCAGGATAAGTTCCCTGAATTTTCAGCGGACATCCAAGAGAAATGTCAAATCCAGAATCCAATGCATAGTAACGTGCCCATAAATCCGGAGCTTTTTCATCATCTACTAAAAGACGTTCAGTTTTTAAATATGGATCTCCCGGCACAGGTTTTGTTAAAGGAACTTTTTCAAGTTTGCGTCCGTGAATTCTTATGTCATCACGATCAAAAAATTCACAAGCTGCGATGATTGAATTTTTAATTTCCTGTGATGGATTTTCAATTTTCATTAAAAATTCAACAACCTTTTTTGATTCTGCAGAGCAAATTGAAGGTGATTCAAAAGCACGTGCCCAGATCGGAGCATAATTATCATAACTATGCTGCTGACACCAAGCTGTCAAAAGTTTTGAACCGTCCTGTAATGTTACAGTTATCTGTGATTTTAAAATACATTCAATTCCTTTGTTATAAGCAGCTAAAGCCTTTTTTTGAATTTCGTCTCCGATAAAATCATAAGTCTCATCATCAGTTGCTATTTGAAAAAGGAATGTTAATGTATTTGCAATAATATCGTCATTAAATGTAATTCCATAAACATCAGCACCAGTAAAACCGCCTGTTTTTGGTTCCTGGGCATTTAATATCCACTGCACGCCACGCAAAGCTGCCTTCTGGTATCGTATTTGTGGAATCTGTTTATAAATAAGGGCAAGATAATGAATTTGAGAATAAATGTTTCTATTATCCATTGTACTTCCCCGCTGTTGTTTTTTTAAGTTATATGTTACAGGAAGAATTTCCTTATTTTTTTCTTTTATTTCCATTAATTCAGCAAGGGTATATTTCCGCTGATAATCTACATTTTTCTGCCAGCCTCCGTCAGGATTTTGAAAGAAAAGAATGTTTTCTGCAATTCCAGCAATCTGTCGATTATCATAAAGTTCATACGGTGGAATTCCGTCTTTCATTCCCATACGCGCATGATTGAATCCGTCATTAAATTCACTTAAGGAAACAGCATCATAAAAAACATTTGCATATTCTTCAAAAGCACTCTGACTCTTAAACGCACTCTTTTCCGCAGATTTTAAAGAAGCACATCCTGCCAAAACTAAAACTGAAAGTACAATAAATATAGATTTTTTCATTTTTTCTCCAATAATTTTTTCCGTGATATCGGTCGCATATTTTGTACGATTTAGTAATTTTACCAGCGATAAAGCACCGTGTATATAACAAAAAGCAGTCTGCAAGAAGTAAACTTCAATTACAGGCTGCTTTAATTTTATGAATATTTATAATCTTATTCTGTAGGACGTTTTTTTAAGCTCTTGCTTTCTGCAATCGCCCTTCCCTCACCAGTTTTCTGTTCCATCATGGCACGAACTTTTAACGGAAGTCCAAACAATGTGATAAAGCCCTGTGCATCTTTGTGATTATACAGCTCACCAGTTGTAAACGAAGCAATATCTTCGTTATAAAGGCTATATTTAGAATCTGAACCAGCAGCACGAATCTGACCTTTTACAAGTTTTACTTTTGTCCAGCCTGTTACAGTCTGCTGTGTTGAATCAACAAAAGCCATAAGTGCATCATAAAGCGGAGTAAATACTTTTCCATCATAGATAAGTTCAGCAAGGCGCAAAGAAACCTGCTGCTTATAGTGATATGTATCGCGGTCGAGACAGATGTGATCCATCATGCGGTGAGCAAAGTAAAGGATTGCTCCGCCTGGTGTTTCGTAAACACCACGACTTTTCATACCAACACAGCGGTTTTCACAGATATCAACGAGTCCCACACCATTTCTTCCGCCAATTTTATTAAGTTCTTCCATAAGCTCAAGGCCGTTCATTTTTTTGCCGTTTACGCTTACAGGAATTCCTTTTTCCCATTCAATTGTTACATATTCACCATCTCCAGCTGATTCTGGAACAACAGTGTTTTTTAACATATGAGGATAATTTGGTTCGTTTGCCGTTTTTTCAAGTTCAAGACCTTCGTGGCTGATGTGCCAGATATTTTCATCACGAGAATATGATTGATCTTTTTTCATCGGAACTTCAAGTCCACGGTCTTCAAGAAATTTAATTTCTGCTTCGCGGCTGTCCATATTCCATTTATCATCACGCCATGCAGCAATAACCTTTAAATCAGGTGCAAATGCCTTTATTGCAAGTTCAAATCTAACCTGGTCGTTTCCTTTACCTGTGGCACCATGGCAAATTGCAACTGCACCCTCCTGTCTTGCATATTCAACTAAGATTTTTCCAATAAGAGGACGGGCAGTAGAAGTGCCAAGTAAATATTCATCTTCATAAACTGCATTTGCTTTAAGAGCAGGCCATATGTATTCTTCTATATATTCCTGACGGGCATCAACAACATAACATGCACTTGCCCCTGTTTTTACAGCACGATTTTTAATGTGTTCCCAGTCATCCCCCTGTCCAACGTCAATGCAGACAGCAATTACATCATAGTCATAATTTTCTTTTAACCATGGAATAATTACAGTTGTATCCAAACCGCCTGAATAAGCTAAAATTACTTTATCTTTTGCCATAACAGCCTCCATTAATTCATAAAACCGTATATTTATGCAATAAATGTAGCGTTTTGTGATAGTTTATGCAACCATTGTTAAATCTTGAAAATAGCAATATAGTTATAAAAAATCAACTTAACAAAAATTTAAGGAGGAATTTAAAAAAATGGCTATCATAAAAGATGGACTTGGAGCAGCAGGAAAAGAACTTTCTGCATTCAAAAAATTCATTTCAAGAGGAAATGTAATCGATATGGCTGTCGGCGTAATCATCGGCGGTGCCTTTGGTAAAATTGTTACAAGCCTCGTAAACGATATCGTAATGCCTTTGATTGGTCTGGCGTTAGGTAAAATTGATTTTGCAGGGTTAAGTGTAAAACTTGGTGAATCAGAAATCAAATACGGTGCTTTTATACAGGCAATTGTTGACTTTTTGATTATCGCCTTCTGTATTTTTATTGTAATTCAGCTTTTTGAAAAATTTAAGAAAAAAGAAGAGGCAAAACCTGAAGAAACTCCAGCCATCGTAAAATCAGACGAGGCAGTTCTTTTGGAAGAAATAAGGGATTTATTAAAGAATAAATAAACAAGTTTCGTGGCAACCTTACAGGCAGCCCATCTGTGATTTTACACGCAGACCTCAAGGTCTGTCGTGTAGAAATTGATTTTCCTTGCAAGCTAAAGGCTTGTCAAGGGATTAAACATTTTGAGCGGCAGCAAATACTGTCCGCTTAAAATTATTTTGTAGCTAAAATTGCGATTCCTGGGAGAGTTTTACCTTCAAGGAATTCCAAAGAAGCTCCACCACCTGTTGAAACATGGCTCATTTTGTCTGCCAGGTTGAACTTATTTACAGCAGCAACCGAGTCACCACCACCGACTACAGTCATAGCTCCTCTTCCTGTAGCATCAGCAACCAGCTGAGCAACTGTAGCAGTTCCCTTAGCAAATGCATCAAATTCAAATACACCAACAGGTCCATTCCATACAACAGATTTTGCTGTAGAAAGAACTTCCTTATAGCACTCAATTGTTTTTGGTCCTACATCCATAGCCATAAGCCCGTCAGGAATGTCTACACCGTCAACACTTACAGGTGCGGCGTTTGCGTCAAACCTGTCAGCTGCAACGTGGTCTACAGGAAGAACAATCTTAACACCTTTAGCTTCTGCATCTGCAAGAAGTTTTTTAGCTGTATCAATAAAATCATCTTCTACAAGAGAAATACCAACTTTGTGTCCCTGAGCTTTAAGGAATGTATAAGCCATACCGCCACCAATTACGAGAGCAGAAGCGTTCTTCAACAGGCTCTCAAGAACAGCAATTTTGGAAGAAACTTTAGCACCACCAATAATTGCAACCTGTGGCTTTGGAGGATTTTCTACCATTGGCTGAATGTATTTAACTTCTTTTTCCATAAGAAAACCGCCAACACTTTCTACTGGCATAAACTTAGCGATAGAAGCAGTAGAAGCCTGGTCGCGGTGAGCAGTTCCAAAAGCGTCGTTTACAAAGATATCACCATAAGTTGCCAATTCCTTAGCCATTACACCACGCTCTGCTGCATCTTTAGAAGTTTCTTCCTTGTGGAAGCGAACGTTTTCCAGCATTGCAACAGCTCCCTCTGGAAGAGCATCAATTGCAGCTTTCTGTCCGAGAGCATCTGGCAGGAATGTAACATTTTTTCCAAGTTTTGAAGCAAAGTATTCAACAACAGGTTTCATGCGGTTTTTACCGTTGATAAACTTTTCTGCATCAGCGTCAGTCCAGGTCTTACCAGCCTTTTCTGCTTTTTCCTGAGCTTTTTTTACGTCCTTTTTAGGGTCTCCCAGGTGGCTCATAAGAACAAGTGAGCGTGGTTTCTGTTCAAGAATATATTTTATAGTAGGAAGAGCTGCCATAATACGTGTATCATCCTGAACAACTCCGTCTTTCATAGGTACGTTAAAATCAACGCGCATAATAATACGCTTACCTTTTAAATCAACGTCTTTTACAGTTTTAATCATTTGATAATTCTCCTGTTCACCAAAAATTTTGATAGTTAAAATTATATTACAGCCTTTTACTTATAAAATCTAGTAAATAAAAAAGGGAGAAGTCTCTCCCTTCGCAAAAGCCTCCTCGCCTTTGCTGCGGTGTCTTTTGCTACCCTCTCTGCGGGGAATACCCCGCAACGCCCCCTATTTTGCTCAGCACATTACTTTTGTCGTACCCTGCTCATATAGGAGTTTCCATTTATTAAGTACCTCACATAACAAAAAATTCAAATTTATAATCTGTTTTCTTCCCTTACTGTCATCAGATTTTATTTTTTGCTATATTAGTCTTAATGTTTAACCCTGATGAAATAATTTTTTCTACAACGCAAAGCTGTAATCTCCACTGCCCTCACTGTTTTGTAAGCCGCTCCCCTCTTAAACTTGGTATTGAAGAATCAATTCGATTTTTAGACTCATGCAAAAACACCCAAATTTACAAAATCGGTTTTTCTGGCGGGGAACCATTTTTGTATATGGAATATTTAACTCAACTAATCGAATATGCCGTTAAAAATGAATTCTGTTTTGACCAGATAATGACAAACGGCGACTGGTGGAAAAGCGAAGATTTTCTGTATTCAACCCTGCAAAAAATCTATGAATCAGGCTACGACGGAAAAATAGGTTTAAGTTATGACAGCTTTCACGGACAAAAGTATGAACGCATAAAAACCTTTTGTGCTGCCGTAAATTCCATTTTTGGAGAAGAAAATTTAAACATACAGACAGTGATAGATAATTCACTTTCTGAGGAAAACTCTGGAATTTTAGAAAAGGAACTAAATGAACTTTCACAAAATTTTTTTGCAGATGTCTTCTTACTTCCGCAAACATTTATGGGAACAGACACGAAAGGCTGGCAAAGTAAAAAATGGTTTAAAGACGACTTTTGCCAGGGGCCTGGACAAATCTTATTTGTGCATCCCTCAGGAGACATAGCTCCATGCTGCGGCTTTGCAAACGAAAATCTTTCTCTGTTTATAGGAAACATCAAAACAGATTCTTTTAATTCTGTAATGCAAAAAGCCGGTAAAAACAAACTGATCGATCTTTGCTACAATAAAGGACTTCTATCAAAGGCAAAAGAATTGGAAAAATCAAAGCATAAAATGCCCGGCAAGGGACGCACAGACGACATCTGCACTTTTTGCGACTGGCTATGCAAACAAGACCTTAAAACCTTAATTTAAACTTATAAATTTTCTTTTATAAAAATAGCCAAATATGGACAACTGAAAATTTGTGATGTACAATTAATATATAATAGAATGACACAATTTTATTTTTTGTCATTTTAAGTTTTTTTCGGAGGAATTAATATGAAAAAAATCTTAACAGGCGCACTTATTGCTGCCCTTACAGTTGGTGTTGTTTTTGCAGGTGGTATTGACGCAAAAACAAATCTTAATGTTGGATATTTAAGAAACCCTAGCCGCAATACAGAATCTGTACGCCCAGAAGCTGCTCTTTACAATATTGCAGGAACAGCATTCATGGCAGACGGTCTTTACCTTGACGCAGGTGACCAGTTTATCTTTAAGACATACTCACACGAAGTTGCTGGAACAGAATACAAGGACGAAAAACCTGTATTCTTATTTCCTAACTTTGAAGTAGTTTACAAACACGGAAAATTAGGCTTCTTCGGAACATTCCATGTTGCAGCTGGCGGCGGTTCCCTTGAATACAAGGATGGTACTGCTATGACTGCTAATATTATATATAGTTTAGCACACGCAGCACTTCCTCATACACTTGATGTATATTCTGTAACATTCGGACAGAATCTTGGTGTATCTTACGCAATTAATGATATGGTTTCTGTATCAGGTGCAGTTCGTCTTCTTGAATCTGACCAGTCAATGGAATTAAAAGCAACAGGAATTGGAACACTGGGTTATGAAGCTTCTGGCTTTGGTGTAGGCGGTATTTTTGGTGTAAATGTTCGTCCAATTGAAAACCTTGACCTTTCATTCCAGTACAAATCAATTACAAAAATGGAATGTGAAATTGATTCAATAAAGGGCAATATTGCTGCTTTAGGAATCCAAAAAGGCAATAAATATGATGCAGATCTTTCACCAGAATTCAACTTTGGTGTAGGTTATAAAGTAATCGATCCTCTCTATGTAAGCGCTTCTTTTAACTACTACTTTAACAAGCAGGCTGATATGGGTAGTGCACTTTCAAGCGAAAACGCAGACTATGATGATTCATGGGAAGTTGCAGCTGGTGCTGATTATGCAATCAACGAAAAAGTTGGACTTTCTTGTGGATTAAGCTACTCAAAACAGGGCTTTAATGACGATAACAATAATATGTTCTCTCCTGTTCTCGACAGCCTTAGCGTAGGTCTTGGTGCAGAAATTAAACCAATTACAGACCTTACTCTTACAATCGGCGGAATGTACGCAAAATACTTTGAAGAAGAAGTTGATTCTGTAAAACTTAACAAAACAATCTTTATGTTTGCTCTTGGTGCAACATACCGCTTTGGACTGTAATCTGTAGATTAGATTAAACAAAAAAACACGCTCTAGCAAAGAGCGTGTTTTTTTTCGAAATTTCATAACCATAAAAAAAATCCGCCGAAGCGGATTTTTTTTATGGTTAATTAGCAGTTTTCTGAGAAGTACTTAATAGTTCTAACCATCTGGCTAGTGTAGCTATTTTCATTGTCGTACCAAGAAACAACCTGTACTTCAAAAAGACCGTCAGCAATTTTTGTTACCATTGTCTGTGTAGCATCAAAAAGTGAACCGTAGCGCATTCCGATTACATCGCTTGAAACGATTTCATCTTCGTTATAACCGAATGTTTCAGGGTCAGATGCTTTTTTCATAGCAGCATTAATAGCTTCTTTTGTAACATCATTACCTTTTACAACTGCTGTAAGGATAGTTGTCGAACCTGTTGGAACAGGAACACGCTGTGCTGAACCGATAAGTTTTCCATTTAATTCAGGAATAACAAGACCGATAGCCTTTGCAGCACCTGTTGAGTTTGGAACGATGTTCTGTGCACCTGCACGTGAGCGGCGAAGATCACCCTTGCGCTGTGGACCGTCAAGAATCATCTGATCACCAGTGTAAGCGTGAATTGTGCTCATAATACCACTTTGGATTGGGAATGCATCATTAAGGGCTTTAGCCATTGGAGCAAGACAGTTTGTTGTACAGCTGGCTGCAGAAATGATGTTGTCGTTCTTTGTAAGAGTCTTGTGGTTTACATTGTAAACGATTGTTGGAAGATCGTTACCAGCAGGAGCAGAAATAACAACTTTACGAGCACCTGCATCAATGTGAGCCTGTGATTTTGCTTTTGAAACATAGAATCCTGTACATTCAAGTACAACGTCTACTTTAAGTTCTCCCCAAGGAAGTTCTGCTGCATTTGGTTTTGCATAGATAGTAATTTCTTTTCCATCTACGATGATTGAACCAGGAACCTTTACAGTTTTTCCATCTTCTTCGAGAACAGCATCTTTGTAAGATACAGTATGTTTTCCTTCACCAATACGACCCATGTATCCACCCTGAGCAGTATCATATTTAAGAAGGTGAGCAAGCATTTTTGGGCTTGTTAAATCGTTGATTGCAACAACTTCGTATCCTTTTGCATCAAACATCTGGCGGAAAGCCAAACGACCAATACGGCCAAATCCGTTAATAGCAACTCTAACTGCCATTTTTCGTCTCCTATATAATTTAAAAAATTATCTTAATTTAAAATAATGAATTTACAATAAATAGTCTATAAAATTTATGTTGAGAACTGTTAAAATTCGTCTAATTAACTTTGTAACAGTTCACTGGTTTTAGTCGAACATCGAATCAATCTGCTCCTTATATAGCTCACTTATTTTATACCGCATCATTTCCTGCTTGGCAGAAAGTTCACGTCCTACCTCAAAACTTTTTGAAAGAAGTACGGTTTTAAAAATCTTTTCGCAGGTTCTAAAACCTCTTGCAGGATTGATTGTATTACGTACTATTTCCTCAAACAGTTCAGTAATTTTTTGATTCTGTAAAAGACCTTCATACGAAGAGTATTCGATTCCGTTTGCCTTTGCAAATTCTTCAACAGCCTCTTTTGAAGGAACGATTAAAGCACCAAGATATTTTTTGTCCTGACCGCATATCATAACGGTTTCAATCAAATCACTCGTCAAAAGTTCAGCTTCAAGGACTGCTGGCTCAATATTTTCTCCCCCAAGAAGAACGATTGTATCCTTTGCCCGACCGGTAATTTTCAGTTCATCATCCCAGGTTCTTATTCCCAAATCTCCAGTGTTAAACCAGCCGTCTTTATCAATTGCTTTTTCCGTTAAATCAGGCCTCTTATAATAACCTTTCATTACCTGTTTTGAGCGGACAACGATAAAACCTTTTTGTCCAGGAGGCAGAGGTTCTTGACTTGCAACAATACCGTTTTCTTCTTTTAAGATTTTTACTTCCATAGTCGGAAATATTGCACCAACACAGCCTGGCCGAGGTTCTCTAGGATCTCGGAACGAGATAACCGGAGCTGTTTCTGTTAATCCGTAGCCTTCAAGCAGATTTAAGCCGACAGCCCTGTAAAAGTCATCAATATCTTTTTGCAAGGCACCGCCACCACTGATTGCAACATTTATATTGCCACCAAATTTTGCACGAAGTTTTTTGAATATCAGAACATCTCCTAGTTTATGAAGTGGCCACAGCAAAATAAAAGGAATAATTCCTGAAAGACAGTCAATCACCTTGTTTCGCTTTTTTATTCTGCAAACATGACCTAAAACCTTATCTTTCTGGTCTGCATAAAGTGCCCCAACCTTAACAAAAAAGTTAAACATCTTAAATGCGATTCCGCCCTTTTTCTGCAGGGCTTTTTTTACGCCTTTAGCAAGAGCTTCCCATAAACGGGGAACTCCACACATCCATGCAGGTTTTATTACTGCCATATCTGCAAGAAGAATCTGTCCTACAGGCTTTGAATATGCCAGACCATTTTTTAAGAGAGGAGCAACATATTGAATCAGGCGCTCAAAACTGTGCCAGACAGGCAGAACAGAAAGCCACATATCACCTTTGTTTGCAGGAAGAAAGTTATGAATTACAGACATCTGAGCCATATAGTTGCCATGTGTAAGCATAACCCCCTTTGGTGTGCCTGTTGTTCCTGATGTAAAAATAATTGTAGCAACATCATCACTTTCAATTTTTTCCATGCCGTCTTCAATTTCTTTTTTTATATTTGCTTTATCTGCATTAAATTCATTTCGTGCATTTTCCAAAAAATCATCAAAATAATAATATCTGAGGCCACAAGATTCTGCTTTTTTTTCTGTTTCTTCTTTCATCTTTTGAAAGATAATTACAGTTTTTAATTCTGGAACTTCGTCAATTTTTTCAAGAACTTTTTCCAGCTGAGTTCCATTTTCAAAGATACCGAACTTACAGTCAGCGAATGAAATTATAAAGCGGATTTCGTTTCCCATGGAGTCACATCCCCGGGGAACATCTGATGCACCAATTGAAAGCAATGCATAATCAGTTAAAAGCCAGGGACGGCAGTTATCAGAAATCAAGGCAACATTGCTGTCCTTCGCAATTCCGATTTTTTTGAATTTTGCCGCGAGCGCAAGGACATCATCATAAACGCTTTGATACGAAAAATATTGCCATTGTCCGTTTTTGTCTTTAGAAGCCTGAAGTGTTAACTCGGGATTTTCCTGAACCCGTTCTTTTATCATTAAAAGTAAATTTTTTGGAACCTGTCTGAATGTGTAATGACGCATAAAATCTCCATAAAAATGTCTAAGGGAACTCCGAAAGATAAAAATAATTAGAGAACCCGATTAGAATAATTTTAACACAGTTTTTAAATGAAGTATAAGAAAAGTGATTTTTTATTTTTTTTCGTCGGAACTAGATTCTTTGTGGCGTTTATCAAAATATCCGCCGTCTTCGAGATAGCGTCTTCGTGTCATGATTAAATTTATAAGTTCATGGTACATGTTAAAGTCGATTTCCAGAGCCATGGGTAAAAGAAAAAATTCTGTTTCATCACAGTAGCGTTCAATAAATTCTGGATCCGTAACATAACCAAGGGAAATCATGTTAGAGATTCTGTCTGCACATTTTAAGATTTTTGCCTTTTGACTGCCTGTATCTAAAATACGCTGCAGAAACTGTTTTTTTGTTTCATCATCACGCCTTGTTACTTCTAAAACAAGTTTTAAAACTTCAGGACCTTCTTTTTCTGCATTGATTATAAGATTCTGATCAAAATCCTTTATATCTTCGACAGTATCGTGAACAATACTTGCCTTTAACAAAACAGAATCTATGTAGCCATAATCAATAAGAATAGCAAGAGTGTCCATCTGATGACGAAACATGTTACCGCCGGCGTGGCGAGCCTTTCCAATAAGGCCTGTTGCAAGCTGCATATACGGTGCTAAAACCATATTCTTGAGTTCCTGGGCTTCTTTATTGCCCATTTTTTCTGGTTTTTCAGTCTTCATTTCGTACTTCATTGACATATGCACCTCTCAAGCACCTTATAGACTTTATTTTAATGACTCAATATATCCAGTAAGTTTTTCTATACGGCGCTTAATATCTGCAAGATTATCACGTTCTGCCTGTACTACGTCAGCTGGAGCGTGCTCCGCAAATTTTCCGTTAAGCTTAAACTCAATTCTTTGAGCATCTTTTGTTTCTTTTTCTAAATCCTTATTGAAGTGAAGAAGAAGCTGCTCTTTATTTATATTTTCGTCAAGAATAATAAAAGCTTCATAACCAGTTCCCACAGTACCGATTGATTTTGCAGGTTTTTCATTTACGAAATCAATGTTTGAAAGCCCCGCAAGAAGTTTTATTTCTTCTGTCTTTTCACGACAAACTTCGGCAGCACTGTCCTTTACAATAAGAACTGCAAGATTGATTTTGTCAGCAGGATTTACTCCACACTCATTTCTTAAACCACGAACATTGCGGATTAAATCCTGAAGGCTGTCAAATCTAGCCGTAATATCTTTATTTTCCCGGCTTCCAAGATATTCTGGATAAGGTGCAGCTACAAGCATTGAATTGTATTGAGAATTAGAAAGAATTTTTTGAACACCCGCTTTTTTACGGTTTTCAATAAGCAAATCAAGAGGAAGTTTTGAATATATTTCTTCTGTTACAAAAGGGATAAAAGGATGAAGAAGTCTTAAGGATTCTTCCATTACATTGAGCATAACAGAAATTTGTCTGTCTTTTTCTGCATCGCTTCCGTGCCAGAATACAAGTTTTGTTGCCTCTACATACCAATCGCAGAAATTATTCCAGAAATATTCATAAACAGCAGAAGCTGCGTCGTTATAGCGGTAGGAATCAAGAGCTTCCCGGGCATTTTTTGCTGCCGTATTAAGTTCTGTATATATCCAGCGGTCAAGTTCTGTAAGTTCTTCATCTTTAACAGGAATTAAGTTGCGGCCTTCAAGATTACCTAATACATAGCGGCTTGCATTCCATACTTTGTTGCAGAATTTTGAACCGAACTTAAATGATTCATTATCAATTAAAATATCCTGTCCCTGGGCACAAAGGTAAGTAAGAGTAAACTTAAGGGCATCTGCACCGTACTGTTCTATAATTTCAAGCGGGTCAATTCCATTGCCAAGTGATTTTGACATTTTTCTTCCCTGCTTGTCGCGAACAAGACCATGAATGTATATATCGTGGAAAGGAGCCTTTCCTGTAAATTCAAGTCCTGCCATAATCATACGGCTTACCCAGAAAAAGATGATATCGTAAGCTGTTACAAGTGCGGTTGTAGGATAAAAGTTTTTTAAGTCCTGAGTGTCCTGAGGCCAGCCGAGGGTTGAAAAAGGCCATAACCAGCTTGAAAACCATGTATCGAGAACATCAGGATCCTGCTTTAATTTATCTGCTTTAGCACCGCATTTAGGACAGCACTGAGGATCTTCCCGGCTTACGATAGTTTCGCCACATTCACAGTACCACACAGGAATTCTGTGTCCCCACCATATCTGACGGCTTACACACCAGTCACGGATATTTTCCATCCAGTTGCGGTAGGTGTTTTCCCATTTGCGAGGAAAGAATTCAATTTCGCCGTCCTGCCATGCCTTTAACGCTTTTTGAGCAAGAGGCTTCATTTTTACAAACCATTGATAAGAAAGATAAGGTTCAACAACTGTGTGACAGCGGTAACAATGACCTACAGAGTGAACCATTTTTTCTTCACCCTTAAAGTTGCCTGCTTCAGTTAAATCTTCGATTACAAGTTTTCTTGCCTGCTCAGGTTTTAACCCGCGGTATTTTTCTGGTACGTTTTCGTTCATTGTACCATTTGGATTTAAAAGATTTATTACTTCAAGATTATGTCTCTTACCAACTTCCCAGTCGTTCGGGTCGTGAGCAGGAGTGATTTTTACCATACCGGTTCCAAATTCTTTATCAACGTAAGGATCTGCAATAATCGGGATTTCTTTATTGATTAACGGTAAAACAACTTTTTTTCCAACCAAATTTTTATAGCGTTCATCATCAGGATTTACCGCAACTGCTGTATCTCCAAAAAAAGTTTCAGGGCGGGTTGTTGCAACTTCAATTTTTCCTGAACCATCAGCGTAGTTATAATAAATGTGATACATTGCGCCTGCTGTATCTTCGTGTTCAACTTCATCATCGGCAAGGGCTGTACCACAGCGGGGACACCAGTTTACAAGATACTGTCCCTTATACATAAGACCGCGTTCATACAAGGTAACAAAAACATCGCGCACAGCTTTTGAAAGACCTTCATCATAAGTAAAACGCTCACGACTCCAGTCCACTGAGTTACCGAGTTTTTTCTGCTGCTTTACGATTATATCGTGATGATTGTGAGTTACTTCCCAGGTACGTTCAATAAATTTTTCTCGTCCTAAGTCGTTGCGGCTTTTTCCTTCTTTTTTAAGCTGTTTTTCTACAACATTTTGAGTTGCAATACCTGCGTGGTCTGTTCCAGGAATCCATAGGGTATCGTCTCCGCGCATTCTGTGATAGCGGACAACTACATCCTGCAAGGTATTGTTAAGACCGTGTCCCATATGAAGAACACCAGTAACGTTTGGAGGAGGAATAACGACAGTATACTTTATGTTTGACATCTTCTGCGAATGTACTGGAGAAGAGGAATCAGAAGCAGGCTTAAAATATCCTTTTTCTGTCCACTGAGCATATATTCTGTCTTCAAAATCTTTAGGATTGTAGGCTTTTTCTAATTCAATCGCTTTCATTTATATTCCTCAAAAACAAAGTAAAAAATTACAATATAAAAATGAATTATACTGAATTGAAAGGTGATATTCAATTATCATGCGAAAAGCCCGGTCGCGACCGTATGTGAGCGGGCCGCCCTATTCTAATTCAAAAGCACCTGTGTAAAGCTGATAGTAACGGCCTTTTTTTTGAAAAAGCTGGTCGTGTGTACCACTTTCAATTATGTTTCCTTTTTCAAGGACAATAATACAGTCGGCATTTCGAACGGTTGAAAGGCGGTGGGCAATTACAAATACGGTGCGCCCTTTCATCAGGGAATCCATTCCTTTTTCTATGAGGCGTTCAGTGCGGGTGTCAATTGAACTTGTCGCTTCATCAAGAATCAAAACCGGAGGATCAGCTACTGCAGCCCGTGCTATTGCAATCAGCTGTCGCTGTCCCTGACTTAAAGTTGAACCGTCGCCTTTTATAAGCGTGTCATATCCCTGAGGAAGATGTCTTATAAAAAAGTCCGCATTTGCAAGACGAGCGGCTTCATAAACCTGGACGTCGGTTGCCTCAAGATTTCCATAGCGAATATTTTCGCGGACTGTCTGCGTAAAAAGATGTGTATCCTGCAGAACAACTGAAAGTGAACGGCGCAAATCAGATTTTTTTATATCTTTTAAAGGAATTCCATCGTAAGTTATTGTTCCTTTTCCATCCCGTATATCGTAAAAACGTGTAAGAAGATTTATTATTGTTGTTTTTCCAGAGCCGGTTGAGCCTACAATAGCAATTTTTTGTCCCGGGCGGGCGTGAAGGTTTATTGAATTTAAAACTTTTGTTTTTGGTTCATAGGAAAAATCTACGTTATTAAATACAACATCTCCTTCGAGCTTTTTTATCGTATTGAGTTTTAAACTTTTCCATGCCCAGGAACCTGTGTGGGCAAAAGACTGAACTAATTTTTTTTGATGATTATTTTTCTCACTGGTAACAGCCTCGATTGCATTTACAAGTACGACACATCCCTTGTCAACTTCAGGAGTTTCATCTATTGCACTGAATATCCGCTCTGCACCTGCCAAAGCATTTAAAATTGAATTAAATTGCTGGCTTAACTGACCTAAGGGACGGGAAAAAGATCTTGTGGACTGCAAAAAACTGGCCGCCGTTCCTAAATCCATATGGCCGGTAATTACTAAAAGAGCGCCCCCTGCTGCCACAAGTGCATATTGAAGATGGGAGAGATTATTCATTATCGGGCCAAGTATATTTGCAAGAGTTGAAGCCTTTGTTCCTGCAGAACATAACCTGTCATTGAATATTTTGAATTGTTCTATGGCGGTCTGTTCATGAGTAAAGAGTTTTACAACCTGCTGTCCTTCTATTAATTCTTCGATATAACCGTTTAAAGCTCCAATACTTGATTGCTGCTCTTTGTAAGCCTTTGCGCTAAGTTTTCCTATTTTTGCCGTAATAAACATAATCAGCGCAATTGTAAAAATCATTGTTAACGTAAGAGGTATGCTTAAAACCAGCATCATCACAAAAATTCCGCTTACAAGTCGGATCGTAGCCATGTCG
>JAZSJM010000288.1:0-2244 GCA_045534325.1 Treponema sp.
TCCCGTCCTTAACAGTCCGGGACTGCTTTGCAGGTACTACACCCCTTCGCGCTTTTAAGACTTTATTTCTCTTGCTTTTTCCCGGATAGTTTCCTGTAGTTTTTTTACATCGTCTGCGGCTTGGTCTATAAGGCGAACAAAAACAGAACCAGCAATCACACCCTCAACATAAGGTGAAAGGGAGTGAGCCTGCTCTTTTGAATGAATTCCAAAACCTCCATACAAAACAGGCGTTACACCAGATTTATTAGGACGTTTAAGTTTTTTTAAAAATTCAACTGTCTTTTCATCAACTTTTGTGTCTGTTCCTGTAATTCCGGCACGAAGGGCAGCGTAGATTGTCGTAAATCCTGTATCAAGCATCTTCTGCAAGCGTTCATCACTCATACTTGGAGCTGCAACAGGAATGTTTTCCATGCCATATTTTTTACATGCTGCAGTAAGACCTTCATCGCAATCAAAAGGAAGATCAGGAATAATCATGGCATTTACACCTGCTTTTGCTGCACGATGACAAAAATCCTCCACACCCGGTGTAAAAATCAGCGAAGCATAGGACATTATGGCAATTTTTACATCAGGAAAAGCTTTACGGCATTTTTCAATAAAAGCAAGTACATCAGAACTTTTTAGTCCTTTTTCTAAAACAGTTGAACACGCATTCTGAATCACAGGACCATCTGCACTAGGGTCAGAAAATGGAAGCTGAATTTCCAAAAAATCAGAACCACCTTCAACCATTGCCTGTGCTGCGGCAAAAGAAAGTTCTGGGGTAGGATAGTTTGCAACTAAGTGTGTCATCAATTTTTTCATTGTATCATTCCTTTCTGCCGTTAGTTTTAGTATTTTTCATGAACGTTTTTGTTTGATTCTAAGCGCTCTAGTTCTGAACGTAAAAAATCTTTCCATTCTTCTGGCCTGAATACTGGCGAAGTAATAAACACATCCTTATCGCCACGACCTGACATATTGATAATAATCGCCTTATCTTTTGGAATTTTCGGAGCAAGTTTCATTGCGTATGCGGCAGCATGACTGCTCTCCAATGCCATAAGGATTCCTTCATTTTTTGCAAAAAAACTTACGGCTTCTAAAGCTTCATTATCACGGATTGCCTCAAAAGTAATTCTTCCTGTTTTTCCGAGCATAGCAAGCTGAGGAGAAATACCTAAATAATCAAGGCCCGCCGAAATTGAACTTGTTTTTTGAGCCTGTCCGTCATCATCAAGCAAAAAGCGGCTTTTAAATCCCTGCATGATTCCATCTTTGGCAGCATCCCCCGTCATACGGCTTGCATTGTTTCCTAATTCAGGACCTGTTCCGCCACCTTCTGCCCCGTAAAGTTTTATTTTTTTATCATCAAAAAAGGGAGCAAAAAAACCTGACGCATTAGATCCACCGCCAACACAGGCTACAAGCGAATCAATTTTTATATTTCTTTCCTGAGCCTGTCGCTTTACTTCCTGACCGATAATTGACTGAAAAGTTCTTACAATATCCGGGAAAGGTGCAGGACCTAATGCAGAGCCCAAACAGTAATGTGTTGTTTCAAAATTAGTTGCCCAATCACGCATTGCCTCATTTACAGCATCTTTAAGTGTTCTTGAGCCGTTTTTTACAGCCACAACTTTTGCACCATATAATTCCATTGAGGCTACATTCGGTTGCTGACGGCGCACATCAACTTCTCCCTGATAGATTACGCACTCCATTCCAAGTTTCGCACATGCGGCGGCTGTTGCTACACCGTGCTGGCCGGCTCCAGTTTCTGCAATAATACGCTTTTTTCCCATTTTTTTTGCCAAAAGAACCTGACCAATTGCATTATTTATTTTATGGGCACCGGTATTTGCCAGACCCTCAAGTTTTATATAAACCTGTCCACCACCAAGCAGTTGTGTTGCTTTTTGAGCAAACATCAATGGTGTTTCACGACCTATGTAATCCCTTTGTAAAGTCTTTAATTCATCAAGAAAATCCGGATCTTTCATGTATTTGTGAAAAGCTTCTTCCAGTTCATCTATAGCTGAACGAAGGACTTCCGGTATGTATTTTCCGCCGTAGTCACCAAAAAAACCGTTAACTGATTCATTATACATTTTTTATTTCCTCAAATAATTTTTTTAACTTTTTATGGTTTTTCTTACCTATAAATTCTTCGTCTTCAATCCCGCTGCTTACATCAATAAGCTCCGGATTAATTTTTTTTATAAGCGTACGTACATTTTCCGCAGTAATTCCACC
>JAZSJM010000007.1:0-6784 GCA_045534325.1 Treponema sp.
GGTGAAAACTCTAAAAAATTAAAGTTAGAATAATTTATTAGTTTTAACGCTTGATTTTTATTTTAACAATATGATTTTTTTATAGTTTTTATATGGATTTATCGTTGTTGGTGAGTTTAAAAAAATAATGACGAGAAGAAAATCTTTTATTTTTACAACTTTGTTCTCAATTTTTGCAGGTATATTTTTACTTGTGGGTATTGTTGTACTGGTATTTGAATTTATTGGCCGTGTAAAAACTTCTGTTAAAAGCGAATTTTTTTTAGAACCGACGATTGGAAATGTTTTATATATAAATTCCTATGATCATAGTTACGTTGTATCAAAGCAGCAGTTGAAAGGAGTGGAAGAAGCTGCTACGAATGCACATATTTTTTACGAAGTAAATTATATGGATACCTTAAACTATGATTCTCAGGAAAACTATAAGCTTTTTTATCAGTCCCTTAAAAATAAAATAAATATACGGAAAAAAAAATATGACGCAGTTGTTGTTAGTGATGATGCTGCACTAGGCTTTGTCGAAGAGTTTCAACATGAGCTTTTTGAAGGTGTACCAATTGTTTTTTTTGGAATCAATGATATAAATCATGCCCATGAAGTAGTAAAAAATCCCTACATTATTGGATTTCCTGAGTATATTTTTGTAAAAGAAACACTGGAAACAATCGTTGAGCAAAATCCAAGATTGTCAAAGATTATATGTATTTCTGATGATTCGATAACAGGTCGCGGAGATTGTAAGCAATTTGTGGAAGCAATGGATGTTTATCCAAATATCGATTACGAAATCCTTACAATTACAAATCTGTCTAAACAGGAACTTTCAAATAAACTTTTTCAAGTCTCTTCGGATTCTGTAATCTTATGTCTGTCTTCATTGCAGTCTTATGCTCATGCAAATTCTCTTACAGCCTATGAATTGGTAGAGCTTATTACTTTATCTGCAAAAAACATTCCGGTGTACAGAACAAACGCTGTCGGGGTAGGTGCTGGATTTGTTGGCGGTAAACTGTATGACCATTATAAAGCTGCAAAAAAAGCTGTAGAAACAGTTAAACAGATTTTGCGTGGTCAGAGTATTTCTGATTTATCTCTTAAAGTGGGAGACGAAGGTGTCTATGTTTTTGATTACTCTGTGCTGAAAAAAAATAAACTTAGTATGAATTCTGTGCCGAAGGGTGCAGTCTTTATAAACAAACCGGAAACCTTTTTTACGGTTTACAAAAATATTCTGATTCCATTTTTCTTGATTTGTCTTGCGCTTCTTTTAATGCTTGGAGTTTATGTTGCAAATTATACTAAATCAAAGCGTATTAATAGCGTAATGATGATTATGAACAAAAGAATGCGTCTTACTAATAAGGAACTTGTGGATTCAAAAACAAAACTTACTTATGTCGCAAATGTTGACGCACTGACAGGACTTCCAAATCGAGCCCATGGTGAGGCCGAAATACGAAAAATAATTCATTCTGGAGTTCCTTTCAGCCTGTTCCTTATGGATATCGATGATTTTAAAAACTATAACGACACTTATACCCATGCCTGCGGTGATATGGTTTTGCGGGAATTTGGACAGCGCCTTTCTAAACTTACTGCTAATAACGAATATTTTGCGGCACGCTATGGGGGAGACGAATTTATTGTGGTTCACAGGTGCGGACACATAGAACGAAACGGCGACGAGATTGAATTTATTAAAAATCTTTTAAATTCCCCTCTTGAATATAATGGAATAACCCTTGATATTACAGTTTCTCTAGGGTATGTGGATTCAGACCCTGATTTATCATATGATGATTTGCTTGCAAACGCGGATATCGCAATGTATCAGGCTAAAAATCAAGGCAACGGTGTAATTGTAGCGTTTACTTCTGACATGAAAGAATCGATTGTGCGTAAAAATAAAATTGTTGAAATTTTAAGGGAAGAATGTGCAGAAGGAGGTTTTGAAATCCTCTACCAGCCTCAGGTAAGCGCTGTTTCTGGTGAAGTGTACGGGTATGAAGCTCTTGTTCGTCTTCAAAATTATCCGATAGGACCGAATGAGTTTATTCCTGTTGCCGAAGACAGCGGTTATATTACGCAGATTGGACGTATTGTTGCTGAAAAAGTTTTAAAACAGATGAATAAATGGCGTTCAGACGGTATGCCGCTTAAAAAAGTTGCAATCAATTATTCAAACGGGCAGCTTGTTGATGATGAATATGTTTCATACTTGAAAAATCTCATGGATAAATATGAAATTCCCCCAGAAAAAGTAGAAATTGAAATTACAGAAAGTCTTTTTATGGGTAAAAAAGACAGGGCTCAGCATCTTTTTGATGATTTAGCGGATATTGGTGTTGGTCTTGCCCTCGATGATTTTGGAACAGGGTATTCATCTCTCAGTTATTTGACTTTTGTTCCGGCCAAAAAAGTTAAGATTGATAAAACTCTTGTGGATAATTATCTTGTTGATGGAAAAGAAGATTTTATACTGAATATCGTTCAGTTAGTTCATGGTTTAGGAATGAAACTCACGGTAGAAGGTGTTGAACACAAATGGCAGTACGATAAATTATGTAAAATGAAATGTGATTATATCCAGGGATACTTCTTTAGCAAGCCGATGACTGCCGATGCTGTCCCTCAGTTTACTGTTGCAGTTTAGAAATGTTATAATTTTTTTATGACAAAACTGGAAAGTTATTACAACAAATTTAACGAAGAGCATAGATTAACAACACGACACGGAATTGTTGAATTTACAGTTACCATGAATTATATTCATGAAGTTATTGCTGGTCGGAAAAATCTTTCAATTTTGGATTTAGGCGCGGGAACAGGACGATATTCCGTTTCTCTTGCACAAGAAGGACATATTGTTACTGCTGTAGAACTTGTGGAAAAAAACAGAAAGATAATCGAATCAAAACATCAGCGTGGAGTACATATCTGGCCTGGAAACGCCATGGATTTAAGTTTTTTAGAGAAAAACACTTTTGATATAGTTTTGATTTTTGGTCCGATGTATCATCTTCATTCTCAGGCAGAAAGGCTTAAAGTTTTTGAAGAAGTTAAGCGCGTGATAAAAAACGATGGAATAATTTTAACAGCATATGTAATGAATGATTACAGTGTGATTGAATACTGCTTTAAAAAAAATAAAATCTGTGATTTGTTTAAAAAAGGGCTGATTACAAAGGATTTTCATACAGTAAGTACAGAGGACGATTTATACAGTTATTTGCGGCTTGAAGATATAAATGAATTAAACAAAAAAGCAGGCCTGGAACGCATAAAAATTATAGCAGCTGACGGACCTTCCGATTATATGCGCCGTGAATTAAATGCTATGGACGAACAGACTTTTGAGCTTTTTATAAAATATCAGCTGGCAAATGCAGAAAGAGCAGAGCTGATAGGTGCTTCAAGTCATACAGTAGATATTTTAAAAATCTCTTGAAACTCCCTGCTAATTCTTATAAACTATCCAAAATGACATTTTATTGATTTTTGTCAAATTAAATTTTGCATGGAGGATTTAAATCTATGGCTAAAAAGTACGCTTTTTTGTTCCCAGGACAGGGAGCACAAACACAGGGAATGATTAAAGATGTTTGCGAGGCTTTTCCAGAAGCACAAAAAGTTGTAGAAGAAGTTTCAAAAATTACAGGAAAAGATGTTGCTAAACTTTTATGGGAAACTCCACAGGAAGAATTAAACCGTTCAGATAATTCTCAACTTGCAATTACTACAGCCAGCCTTGCAATCATGGCTGCTTTAAAAACTAAAGGAATAGAACCAAGTGCAGCAATGGGATTTTCTCTCGGAGAATTTCCTGCATTATATGCGGCTGGAATTTTAAGTTTTGAAGATGTAATAAAAGTTGTTTGTGAACGCGGTGCAATCATGCAGAAAGTTTGCGAACAGATTGCTGAAGAAAATGCTGGTAATGCCCCTGGAATGAGTGCAATTTTAGGACTGCCACCAGAAAAAGTTGAACAGATAGCAGATGGAATCGAAGGAGCTTATGCTGCTAATCTCAATTCTGTTAAACAGACTGTAATTGCCGGTACAGCAGAAGGTCTTACAAAGGCAGAAGAAGCAGCAAAAGAAGCTGGTGCTCGCCGTGTTGTTCGTCTTGCTGTTGCAGGTCCATTCCATTCTCCTCTTATGCAGAGAGCCGCTGATAATTTTAAAATTGCTCTTGATCCTTTTACTTTTACAGACCCGAAAATTGCACTGTTTTCTAATGTAACAGGAAAAAAGGTTACAGAAGGAAGCGCTGCAAAAATCAGTGCTGTAGATCACCTTACTAATCCTGTAAGATGGACTCAGGAAGAACAGGTTCTTGCTAACTTGATAAAAGAAGACGGCGGAGAATGGGCTGTTCTTGAAGTAGGACCGGGAAAAGTTCTTTCTGGATTATGGGGACAAACTGAAGCAGGAGCAGAACTTCCTGCAGTTTCGGTAAATACAGCAGAAATAATCAACTCATTGTAAAAAATTGCATGATTTGTGCAAATGTTACAGTGTGGTTTATAGGAGAAAACTATGTTATTGCAGAATAAAAAAGCACTTGTTACCGGTTCAAGCCGTGGAATTGGACGGGCAATTGTTGAAAGTTATTTAAAAAACGGTTGTGAGGTTTGGGGCCTTTGTTCAAAACCAAGTGCAGGAAAAGATGAACTTGAAAAACTTGCAAAAGAAAATAATGTTGCATTTCACGAAATTTATGCTGATGTTGGCAATGCTGAAATTGTAACAGAAGTTGTAAAAGCTGCTCTTGCAGAGGCAGGAGGATTTGATATTCTCGTTAATAATGCAGGAATTACCCGTGACGGACTTTCGTTCCGCATGAAAAAAGAAGACTGGGACGATGTTATTCGTGTAAATCTCACATCAGCTTTTTTAATCTCTCAAATCGTATCTAACGATATGATAAGAAAGCGAACTGGTTCGATTATTAATATGTCTTCCATTGTTGGTATTCACGGAAATGGTGGTCAGGTTAATTATGCTGCTTCTAAAGGCGGTCTTATTGCATTTTCAAAATCCCTTGCAGCAGAAGTTGGAGGCCGTGGTGTTCGCGTAAATGTTATTGCACCTGGATTTATTGAAACAGATATGACCAGCGTTTTAAAAGAAGAATTAAAAAATGCAATGGTAGAAAAAATCCCTCTCAAACGAGCAGGTAAGCCTGAAGATATTGCTAATACAGCCCTTTATCTTGCAAGCGATTTAAGCACATACGTTACGGCGCAGGTAATTGGTGTTGATGGTGGTATGGGTGCTTAAATCCATAAGTAGACGCGTCATTTCTGGCGCGTTTTTTGTTGGCTTTGCTCTTGCTTAAAATGACAAAAACTGATATTTTGTCAAAGTAAAATACTAAACGGGTTAGGGATTGCAGGAGCGCGAAGCGTTCAAAAGCAGGAACTGCTTTTGAATGAAACTCCGTAAAGCCCGCCGCGTAAGCGGAACCCCCTAAAAAAAATCTACAGGAGAAAAAAAATGAGAAAAGTAGTTGTAACAGGACTTGGATGTGTAAGCCCGGTTGGAAATTCTGCAGATGCAACATGGGAAGCTCTTAAAGCAGGAAAAAGTGGAATTGCAACAATTGCAGGATACGATGCTACTCCTTTTAAGGTAAAATACGATGCAGAAGTAAAAGATTTTAAGGCAAGCGACTATATGGATGCAAAAGAAGCTCGCAAAATGGCTAGATTTACTCAGCTTGCAGTTGCTGCCAGCCGTATGGCAATTGATGATTCAAAACTTGCAGCAGAAGACCTTGATGAAGCTGGTGTAACACTTGGCGTTGGTATTGGTGGTTTTGAAGTTACAGAAACAGGATATAAAAGTTATTTTTCTTCTAATTTTACACGCACTCCGCCAATGACAATTCCTGAGCTTATTCCAAACGAAGCAGCAGGAAACATTTGTATCGTAAATAATATTCATGGTCCGGCACACACAATTTGTACAGCATGTGCATCGGGAACTGATGCTCTCGGACATGCCCTTGATCAGATTAGAAGCGGTCGTCTTGATGTAGTTCTTGCAGGCGGTACTGAATCAGCAATAAACGGATTTACAAACTTAAGTTTTGGCGTTTTACAGGCTCTTTCTTCGGGCTACGCTGATTGTCCTTCAAAGGCAAGCCGTCCTTTTGACAAAGACCGTGACGGATTTGTAATGGGAGAAGGTGCGACAATTCTTATTCTTGAAGAATATGAACATGCAAAAAAACGTGGTGCAAAAATCTATGCTGAATTGGCCGGCTACGGTGCAACAACTGACGGTTACCACCTAACTGCTCCAAATCCAGACGGAGTTGAAGGTGCTCGGGCAATGACTTTAGCATTAAAAGATGCCGGTGTTAAACCAGAAGAAGTTGTTTACTACAACGCACATGGAACTTCTACACACAAAAACGACTCTGGCGAAACAAAAATGCTCAAAAACGCTTTTGGAGACTATGCATATAAACTCCATATTTCTTCTACAAAATCAATGACAGGCCACTGTTTAGGAAATGCCGGTTCTTTGGAAGCATTTGTTTGTGTAAAGGCAATTCAGGAAGGATTTATTCCGCCAACAATTAATCTTGATAACCCAGACATTGAAGGCGGCTGCGATCTTGATTATACACCAAACAAAGGTCTTAAAATCGACGTACCAGTTGCAATGAGCGGAAACTTTGGTTTTGGCGGACACAACGGTATTGTAGTTTTCAAAAAAGTTTCAGAATAAAAATTAAGTAAAGGAAAAGGTCTCCCCCTCGCTTCAAAGC
>JAZSJM010000083.1:0-3516 GCA_045534325.1 Treponema sp.
ACGGATGAGAATACTAAAAGCTTATTTTTGGAAGATAGTTTTGTGTTACCATACAGTTTTGATGCATATCAGTTAAAAGTAATTGCTAAAAAGGATAATAAAATAGTTGAATCAGATTCTATTGATATAACTGAAACTCAAATTGATAATCAGTCTCCTTCTTTTGATAGTTCAAATGTAGCAAACTATACTTTTTTCTTAAAAAAAGAAGAGCCAAAAAAAGTAAACATTTATAGTTCAATTTTTGATACATCTTTTGAGGAAAATGTAAATTGCAATGTATATTACACAGATTATAATTCAACGTGGGCTGGTGCTTTAGATATATATAGTAACGAACAGATAAAGGTGCTTCCATATGTATCAACAATAGTTCCTGTGTCTTATAAATGCATTGATAATATTCCTCTCTCTCTGAAATATTTAAAACAGGATGGAAACTATCTTATATCTGTAGAAGTATATGATAATTTTTATAATTCTTTTATAAAGCAAATTGGTGTTGCCCATGTAGAAACAGTTTTACCACCAATTATTGATTCTTTTAAGGATAATACTAATTCTACAAAGATTGTAACTTGTAAATTGCAAAATGATGCATCTTATGAAAGACAGGATACTTATGAATTAATTACATATTACTGGGATAATAACTGGATATATGCTGGAAACATATATACAGCAAACAAAATTAATTCTGCAACGTCTAAAACCTCTCAGACTCTCCCTGCAATAAATATGCCTGCATTTGTAAAAACATATCTTTATGCATATTCAGAAGATAACGGATTAAATACTAATTGGAATGGAGAATATTATACATCTTCTTTAAAAAAATGTTACGAAGCATTCTCTCCGCCAGTGTATAAAATGTTTAGCATAACTCCAATTACCTGTTATTCTAAAGCAATCATTGAAACAAGCACAAAAACTGTAATTTTAAATGATCAGCCGGTATTTGTTCATCTTGTTTCAGCCTGTGAAAACTACGGAACTGATATAGAAAAATGGGAACGATTTGGAGAGTTTTATGACGAAAAGGTGATAGATCCAGCTGTAACTGCTCAGACTATGAATACCTACGATATAGATTTTTCAAATGTTCCAGATGGGGAATGGTACGTAATAATTGCATGGTTTGCTGACGGCACAAGCGACATAAGCAGTGTAAGAAGAAAATAGCCTCGATTGTAGCCCCTTTAGCCGACCGCAGGAGCGAAAGCGACGAGGACGGTGAGCGCACAGCGAAGGGCGAAAAGAGAGAAAAGCTCCTAAAACAAATTTACAAATTTTGTAATATAAACTCTCTTTTTTTTCTTTATGCTTTACTTTTTATCATTCGAAAATTACGCCATATTTATTTTAATTGAAAGTAAATGCTCCTTTTGCTAGAATGTCAAACATCTTCATTTTATGTAAAAATGAATTTATCTGTATTAGGAGATAAATATGGGTTCAAAAATAGTTGTAAATAATTACGGTTCATTTGATGTTACAATGGTAAAAGGTAAAGGCTCTACCTGTTACGATGTAAACGGAAAAAAATATATAGATTTTCTTGCAGGTATCGCCGTTAACTGCTTAGGTCATAATTTTAAGCCTCTTGTAAAAGCAATTTCTAAACAGGCAAAAAAGCAGATTCATGTGTGCAATTATTTTACAAGTGATGTTGGAGTTGAATATGCAACTGAACTTTTGGGACTAACTGGCTTTGATGCTGTGTACTTTGGAAACTCAGGGGCAGAGGGAAATGAAGCAGCAATAAAACTTGCCCGCAAATATGGATTTTTAAACGGCGGGGCAAAACGTCGTGTTATTTATACTCTTGAAAGTTCTTTTCACGGAAGAACTTTAGCAACATTAACTGCAACTGGACAGGACAAATTTCATCCAGATTGTTTCGCTCCCTATGTTGATTGTTTTAAAACAATTAAGGCTAATGACTGGGACGCAATAAAAAATGCTTTTGACGATACGACTGCTGCCCTTTTAATTGAATGTGTACAGGGTGAAGGCGGTGTAAACATTGTTGACGGTGAATGGGCAAAAGCTGCTGCTCAAGCTGCCAGAAAGGCAGGTGCAATAGTTATGGCAGACGAAGTGCAGACAGGTTTTGGTCGTACAGGTTCACTTTTGGCAAGCGATGAGTTAGGTTTTGAACCAGAAGTCGTTTCTTTTGCAAAAGGGGCTGCCGGCGGTGTTCCTTTTGGAGGAATTTTAATCCGGGGAAAAGCTGCTGATGTTTTTAAGGCAGGAGACCATCAGTCTACTTTTGGAGGCAATCCTCTCGCATGCGCAGCCGGTCTTGTTGTTCTGCGTGAACTGACAAAAGCAGGATTCCTTGAAAGCGTTAAAGAAAAAGGGGAGTACATTAGAAACGCAATTGCTAGTTTTGGCTCAAAATATGTTGGTGAAATTCGCGGCAAAGGGCTTATGATTGGTGTTGACATGATAAACGGAGCAAGTGCTCTTGATATCGAAAAGCAGTTGCTGGAAAAGGGACTTTTGACTTCAACTGCTGGTGCAAACACTTTGCGTCTTGTTCCTCCTCTTAATATAAGCTATAAAGAAATAGATGAAGGTCTTTCAATTTTACAAAGTGTCTTAAAATAGAGGAAAAAAATGAAAATTGCAGTTCTTGTTTCTGGCGGTGGAACTAATTTACAGGCTTTAATTGATTATGAGAAATCTCACGCAGATTGTCCTTATCATATTCAAATTGTAATTGCCGATACAAAAAAAGCTTTTGCACTGGAGCGTGCTCAAAAAGCAGGAATTGAAACAAAAATTGTTTCTCCTTTTGCTGTTTTAGGTCCTGAAAAAGCTAAAATTGTTTCAAAAGAAGAAAAAAGAGTTGCTGTTTCTGACGCAGCACTGGAAGCTGCAAAATCAAGCGGTTGTGATGCAATTGTTCTTGCAGGATGGCTCACTGTTCTAAGCGGTAAAATAATTACAGAATATTCGAATCGTATTGTAAATCTTCATCCAGCACTTTTGCCTAAATTCGGTGGCGTGGGTATGTGGGGACATAATGTTCATGAAGCGGTCCTTTCAAGCGGCGAAAAAGAAAGTGGTTGTACCGTTCATCTTGTTGATTCAGGTTGTGATACTGGAAAAATCCTTGTGCAAAAAAAAGTTCCTGTCCTTGCAGGAGATACTCCAGATTCTCTTTACGAGCGCATTGCACCTCAGGAACATATTGCCATGGTAGAAGGTGTATGTCTTCTTTCTCAAATGCTTAAAAAATAAATTTTTTCAAACTGGAAATATGGAAAAATTATAAAAATGCGTTATGATATAAAAAAGTGAGGTTTTTTTTATAATGAGAAAGTTTACAAGTTTTTTAGGAGCACTCTTTTTAGCTTCTGCAACTTTTGCCATCGATTTGACGTTTCGCATTAATCCGGGGGTGATTTTGCCTTCTGACAGTAATTACGGTACGGGTTTTGCAGGTTTTTTTCAGGCAGATACAGATTTTATGGGGCTTTTTACGGCTGGTGTAGAAGGTAATTTTGC
>JAZSJM010000069.1:0-8989 GCA_045534325.1 Treponema sp.
CTTTGATTTTAATGTAAGAACCGGCAACACAAAACTCCGTAAAACTATTTTATTATTATCTATAATAAAACAAATCAGTTAAAAAGTCTTGTAAAAAATAGACGGGCAAATAGGACTCATTTATTAAATACTTTATAATCAATAATGAATATGAAAAAGTTTTTAGCAAAGGTAATTTTTTTTACTTGTATTCCATTTTTATTTTCGTTTACAAAAGAGGATGTTAATATCCTAACCTTAGAAAATGGACTTACTCTTTATTATCTACAGGACACTTCTACTGCAACCGTCAGAATCGAAGTAAACATAAAAGCCGGTACGGTATATCAAACTCCGGAAAATGCCGGTTTTTTTTCGCTATATGCAAGACTTGCGGGATTGGAAATTACGCCAGACTGCGTAAAAGCACAAAAAACTGTTTCTCCGTGGCAGGTTGAAAAAACAGTCGAAGAATATGCAAAACTTCTTTTACCTCTTGAAATATCCGAACAAACTTTACAAAAAGAATTCAATAAGAGCAAAGATGAAATAAAAGAATTTACAGACAGTACCGCAGGTTTTATAAACGCTTCCATTGACAGCCGTGTATTTAACCAGACTCCATGGAAACAGGAAAGCGGAATTTACCCTTCTCTATTCAATTCAAATTCGCTACCACAGGTTAGAACAATTCTTTCTCAAATTCAAAAAAACTTCTACACTCCTGGCAAAACTTCAATTTATATAAGCGGAAACATTACACCTTCTACAGCGCTGACATTAATAAATAAATATTTTGGAAAATTTCCTTCGTCCTATTTATCGCAAGAACCAGACTTTTTACAGAATTTTAACAAAAAATCAGATAATGACGTAACAAAATTTGTAATTACCGATGACGAACTTTCAACAGATTTAACCCAAATTGTTCTTCAGTACACAGATTTTACCCAGGACGAAGCAGATATTATTGCAGCAGTTTTTAACCGTGGAAATTCTGAGTTTAAAAAACTTCTGTTAAAACAAAAAAATCTTGCAATCCGTGCAGCAGATTATATTGACGCCTCATCTGCCCAGCAGATTAATTCAAGCCGCTTAATAATTCAGTCAATATGTGAAAAAACAAAGGTAAGTCCAGCGACACAAGCTGAATTATTTTTAGCGATGTCAAAAGAAAAAAACAGAATAAACGAAAAAGAACTTGAATCCGTATTAAAATCCTTTGATTCCAATTATACAGAGGTAACGGATAATTCCACCCTTTTAATGAAAAACCTTGCGGTTTTCAACCAGATTAATAAAAATCCCGAAGAAACACTTTTTTCCCGCACAGAAAGTTTTGGGGAATTAAGTGCTCAATACTTAAATTCAAAATACGAAAATTCCATTCCATACGTTTTTGTTTTATGCAATACAGCCTTGTACAACAAACATGTAAAGGAATTTTCAAAAAGCGGATATACAAGAATAACAGTAAAAAATGGTCCATGGTATAAGCAAAGTAAATATAAGCCCTTTATTGCAAAAAAGAATCTGATAAAAACGGAAACTGCAAATACAGATATGATGATTTCTGCAAAAAGGTTTATTGAAGAAAATAAATCCCAGTTTTCTTCTCTTACTTTAAAAAACAACATCGGTGTCAGCCTGAAAAATAATCCGAACAGCAAGACTGCTGTGATTTCTTTGGCAATCGACGGCGGAGAACTTATGTTTGCAGAAAATGATTCAGGAATGGCAGGCGTTTTAGTAAATTCTCTTGCACACATAATTCAACAGCAGTTAGATAATAAGTTCCGGCAAGGCGATTTAAAATCGTTCCCCACCGTTACTTCATGGGTTACGACACAATATTCACTTTTAAATATCAACTGCCAAAATCAGGATATCGAAAAATGCATAAAAATTGCCTCTGACTGTATTATTTTTGGCGACATAGCACCGACTCTTGCGGACGGAATAAGCTACGAGCTTCGCTCTCAATGGAAAATAAAAACCGGCTCTCCTGATTTTCAACTTTTATGCGAAGCAGTAAGAAATATCTACAAAAAACCTTTTACAAATCTTTATGACGATTCAAAAGATAAACCTGCTCAGATGGACTTTACAGATATTGCAGCTTCTTATCCAAAGATTTTGGATTGCACAAGATTTTCACTCGTCATTATAGGCGGAATAAGTGATATAAACAGTTTGACACAGACCCTTGAATCAACTTTCGGTGTTTTATCAACTAATAAAACTTCTCAAAACTTACAGACAAAAGTCGAGAAAATAACTTTGCCACAAAAAGCAAAACGAATTCAACTTCGTCATTTATTTTTTACAGATATAAGTGCTGATAAAGCAGGACCAAGACCAGCAATACTCATACCGACAACAGATTTTTCAGATCCGCTTTTATATCTTCTTGAAGGACCTGATATTTCTTCCCTTGATAATGCTCTTTTTACGGCTCTTTTATATCTGACTGGTCAACGTCTACAGGAAAAAGTCAGTTCAGAACAAACCGTAAAAGTTACCGCCCCAGACGCACAGCTTCCTTACGGGCAGATAATCGTTACAAAAATCAAACATACTAATCAGACAGACTCCATCTACGAAGAAGCCGTAAAAGAAATAATCGATGAGTTAAAAACGGTTATTCAGGACAACGACTCGAATATATCAAATCTTGAAAAAGATTCCATACTGACAGAACTTGAAAATCTATGGGTAATTAGAGAACTTGAGAAAACATCAACAAATGAAGGAACTGCCACCCTTATTCAAAATGGAAGAATCAATGGAAACCCGACACTATATCTTGATATGTACGATGCGGTAAATAAAGCAACTGCGGAAGATTATTACATAATTGCAAAATCTTATTTATTAAGTATTCCGTCTTTAAGGATATACTCTGCTGACTCAAAAAAATAAACTCACAGGAACTTAAAAACTTAATCAGAAATCACACTGTCAAGAATAAAATCCGTTTTTTCTGTGGGAATATTTTCAAAAACCTGCTCATTATATGCTGCTCCAATTGTATAAAATGAGAAGTTATTTTTTTTTAATTTTTCAAGATAACGGTCGTAAAAACCTTTCCCCTTTCCTAATCTTTGTCCTTTTTTTGAAAATGCCAGTCCAGGAACAATCATCAGTATATTTTTTTTATCTGAAGATGAAGAAAAATCAAATTTTTCCAAGGAATCTATTGGTTCTGAAATTCCAAATGCACCTTTTGTCAGTTGATTTTGTACAGATTTATTTTCATCAATAAAATAAAAATCCATTTCACATGTGCCGTCATGAACTTTTGGTAAAAGGACTTTTTTTCCGTCATTTATTGAATTGGTTAATAACCTTAAAACATCAATTTCTCCGCCACAAGCCATATACAAAAAAACATATTCCGCCATTTTATAAAAATCGGTTTTGATTATTTTTTCAGCAATTAAATTTCCTGCTTTTATTGACAGCTCCTCAAAGTCCCTTTTTTGCCTTAGAAGAACTCTCATTTTTGCGCGGAGGATATTTTTTTCTTCTGAAATTGTCATAGGAACAATTATAGCATAAAATGGAATCATGAATATCGATATTTTTCTTACGATTTCGGCAGGAATCCTGCTTTTTGCAGGCTTAGCAGGATGTATTGTGCCAGTTTTACCAGGAGTTCCTCTTGCATGGGCTGCTCTTTTTACCGCTCATTTTTGTCTTTACACAAATACTCCCGTCTATATTTTAATCATTACAGGTATTATAACGGTTATTGTTACTGTGCTTGATTCAATAATTCAACCACTGCTGACAAAAAAATACGGAGGGAGCAAAAAAGCTGTTTTAGGAGCTACATTAGGACTTATAGTTTCTCTTTTTTTAGGACCAGTTTTTATTTTAATTGCTCCATTTATCGGGGCGTTTATCGGAGAATTAGTCAGCGATTCAACAGATATTAATAAAGCGTTAAAAGCTGCCTTAGGTTCTTTCATCGGATTTTTGCTGGGAACCGGAATAAAAATGATTACAGTCATCTCTTTTATCTGGATTTTCGTTTATGAACTTATAAAGGGACTGAACTAATAAAAAAAATAATGAAGCTAAATGAACCAGAATATTTTAATAAAAATATAAAAAATAAAGCGTTTAATTATTGACACAAATTTATATTTTTTATAGTATTAACTCACGTTCTAAACAAACGTTGTATGGTTCCTTAGCTCAGTCGGTAGAGCAACGGACTGTTAATCCGTGTGTCGCTGGTTCAAGCCCAGCAGGAGCCGTAAATGCCTGGTACTTTAAGTATCGGGCTTTTTTTTTTGCAGAGAGGACTACAATGAATATGCTGAAAGAAATCTTAAAAAAGGAACTTATGCTTTTTGTTTCCATTATTGCAGCCCTGGTTTCACTTTTTATTACGCCCCCATCAAAAGAGCTTTTACACTCAATCGACTGGAAAACTCTCAGCATTCTTTTTATGCTGCTTACGGTTCTTGAGGGATTTAAACAGGAAAATATTTTCACCCCTCTTTTACAACTTTCACGCTCTCTTTCAAAAATAAAAATACTTACCTGCTTTTTAATTTATGGTGTTTTCTTTACCTCTATGTTTGTTACAAATGATGTAAGTCTCATAATTTTTGTTCCTCTTACCATAATTCTCTTTAAAGCCGGACAAAAAGAACATTATATTCTTCCAGTCCTTACACTTGAAAACATCGCCGCAATAAGAGGTTCCCTTTTAACGCCCTTTGGAAGTCCGCAAAATCTATATCTTTTCAGTCAGAGCGGAATTAAAGTTTATGATTTTTTTATGATGATGCTTCCACTTTCTGCGATGAGTTTTTTTCTTATTTATATTTTTATATCATTTCTCTTTAGGAAAGACAGTTCGGAGATTATTCTCATACTCGACACAAGTTTTTCTACACCATGGCAAATTGAAAGGCGAAAAAACAGAATCCTGTATTTGATTCTTTTTTTTATCATAATTGCAGCAATTGTAAGCCGAACAACTTTTTGGCCTTACATAACGGCATTTGTTGCTCTTATTATTTTGATTTTTGACCGCAGAATTTTACTTAAAACAGACTACGTTCTTCTTCTGACTTTTTTGTGTTTCTTTATTTTTTCATCCTCGATTGCAAAAAATGAAAGGATTGCTTTATTTCTTCAAAATACAGTAAGCGGACACGAATACATAAGTTCAATTTTACTGAGTCAAATTATTTCAAATGTTCCAGCTTCAATTGTTTTGTGGCCGTTTACCCGAGAAAACGGTTTACGTGCTTTGATTTATGGCTTAGACAGTGCCGGCCTGTGTTCAATAATCGGAAGTCTGGCTTCTGTAATAAATTTAAGAATCTATGCGAAAGAATACCCAGGAAAAACTTTTGCTTTTATAAAAACATTTACCTGGATAAGCCTTATTTTCTTTGCGATTGTCGTTTTACCGCAACTTTTTATTATCAGATTTTTCGAATAAGGACAGCTTTTACTGTATCAAGCGTATATTTTAGCCCGATGCTAAACAAAACAGGAAAAAGAACCAGATACATTCTGAAGCTGTTTTTTCCTCCACGGGCATGCCAGGCATTTTTTAGCATACCCCACTTTTTAAAAACAGCAGGAATAAAATTTACAAAAAGCGATACAGTATCAGCAAAAACAGTCTCTTTTTTCAAGTGAAAAAATGAACGCACGGATATTTCAATTTTTTCAATTCCTTCCCTTATTTCAAGGGATGTGGATGTTTTAAACATAAGTGCGGCACTTTGATTGCAGGCTAAAAATCTGATAACGGTTATGAATGTCCCTTTCTTAAAAAATGAAGATTTAAAAGCCGAGCTTAAAAGATATAAAAAAGAATAATCTCTAAAATGGAGCACTAATTCAGTAAAAAAATCTATCAGATATAAAAAGATTCCATACCAGATAACAGGAGCTAAATCAGTAAGTTGTTCTCTTACTGTAAATTTTAATGAAAAAAATATAAATCCCTGCAGTACAACAAAAAACAATGCGATTTTATAATCAAAACTGAAAATCAAAATGTTAAAGATCGGTATAAAAAGAATTTTTTTCCATGATGAAAGATTATGAAAAAACGAAGTTCCTTTTTTGTAGCAGAATGCATAATTAGTATTCATTACCAGATTAAGTCCTTTAATGTTTTATACTGCGTAATAGGATTTCGAATATTCCATTGCTCAAGATTTTGAGTCAAACCTTCTTTAGGAGAGCCATCAAAAACTTTTTTTCCCCGAAATAAGACTACAAATTTATCAGCCATGCCGAGACATTTTTCAATTTCATGTGTTAAAACAATAACGGTTTTATTATCGTTATGCAGTTCTTTTATCAGATTGTTTACCTGCTTAACTCCAGTGTAATCAAGGTTAGCATAAGGTTCATCAAAAATAATAATCGAAAGATCCATACTTAGCATACAGGCAACTGCGAGCCGTCTTTTTTCACCACCAGATAAAAAACGGGCAGGATAATCTTCCCTTTCTTTTAAGCCCGTTTTATTAAGTGCGTTTTCCACTGCTTTTTTTATTTCTTCTTTTGATTTTTTTTGATTTTTAGGACCAAAAGCTATGTCTTCTTTTGGCGTTTCACCTAAAATCTGTGTATCAGCATCCTGAAAAACAAGTCCGGCCTTTCCGAAAGATTTAATTAAACCAGAGGTTGGTTTTTCAAGGCCTGCAATTATGTTCATTAAAACACTTTTTCCAGACCCGTTTTCTCCGCCGATTACAGTTATACTTCCTTCATCAATTTCAAGCGAAACATCATCTAGTGCCTTTTTTACACAGAAGGAAGTAGAATAATTTTTACATATATTTTCAATAATTATTTTATTCACTTAATTCACACTTATCATTGTAATTTTGTTTTTCGTTGTCATAAAGATAGAATGCAATAACAGGACGAACTTTTAATGAAATAATAATAACAAAAACGGCTTTTATAAAGTCAACGAGTAAAAAAGGAGCAAAGAATGCAGTAAAAAATAATTTAAGAGCTCCATCAACTCCAAGTTCTTTATATTTAAAACCGACAACATAAAAAACTTCAGGAAAATATAGTAAAAGCATTCCCCCGATAACAGCAATACAAATCCTTACAATGTAATTGAGATTCAATTTTTTTTCGCTAATATCACTCTGAGCACTGACTAGACCTGCAAAAAGAGCACCACAAATCAATCCGATTCTAAATCCGCCGTTTATATTCATTAAAACCTGAAATCCTCCCTGACCTCCGGAAAATACAGGAAGTCCGAGAACTCCAGCTGCAAAAAAAAGTGCCGTCGGAGCCGCTCCCCATACCCCGCCTAAAATAACAGCAGTTAAAATACAGACAGCATTCTGGATAACAATCCCGGAAACAAGTCCTGGAACAGGAATCCTAAAAAAACTTGTGGCACAAATAATTGCAGCAAAAAAAGCGATAATCGCTGAACGTAGAACAGACTTATTCATCTTTATTGTCAACCTCTTATATACGTTTTATTGGTTGACATTTTTTCATTTTTGGGCTGAAAAGTCAATACAAGTGGGTTATATTTATAAATATGAAGATTACAAGTCAGGGAATATTTGGAAAACTCACTGATGATCAGGGACGATGCATTCATTATCACAGTCCTCTGGATATAATTGCAAATAAATGCGGAAAATGCGGTCACTTTTACGCTTGTCATAAGTGCCATGATGAACTGGAAGATCATAAATTTGAGCCGCTTCCTTCAAGCCAGCGCTGGACAGTTATGTGCGGTGTATGCGGAAGACAATGCAGTTATGATGAATACTCAAAACTAAAAGAATGTCCAGACTGTAAGAGTTCTTTTAATCCTAAATGTGCAGAACACAAAAGTTGCTATGTGTATTAAAATTCAGTACGGTTAAAAAATTGCAGTTTTATTTGATGTCGTTAATTTTATCTTCTTCGCCTGCGGTTTGTTATTAATAGAAGACGAACAAATGAAGCAATTACAGAAAGAGCACTTGCTACATAAGTCATCGCAGCCGCCCAAAGCACACTTTTTGCACCTTCCATTTCCTGTCTGTCTGTAAATACTCCTGCACCTTTCAATATTTTTAAGGCACGAGAACTTGCATTAAATTCTACAGGCAAAGTTACAAGATAAAATAAAACCGAACCTGCAAACAAAAGAAGTCCGATATCCGTTATAAGCTGACACAAAGGAGTATATTGAGCATTCTCAGCATAAATCGAAAAGCCTATTCCGCCAACTGCCAAAAGAGGACCAAGTCTTGAACCAAGATTAGCTACAGGAACAAGGGAGCGACGAAACAAAAGCGGGAAATATCCTACATGATGCTGAATTGCATGACCTGTTTCATGGGCTGCAACTCCGACAGCAGCAATAGAAGCACTGGAATATGTTGCATCACTTAAACTTAAAACTTTATTCGAAGGATTATAATTGTCAGTCAAATTGCCACGTATATGGGCAATCTTAACATCAGTAATTCCATTTGCCCGCAAAAGAATTGCAGCCGCCTGAGCACCTGTTACCCCACGTTTTACGGGAATCTTATCATATTTAGCAAATCTGGATTTTACAGCAGATTGAGCCCAAAAACTTAAAAGCAACGCAGGAACAAAAAAAACTAAGTATGTTAAATCAATTCCACCGTAGTACATTTTTAACCTCGAAATATCAGAAATAAAAAAAAGCTGCTTCAAACAGAAACAGCTCTTTAACTCTAGAAATAAAATTTATTTTGAAAGAGTTTTAAGAAGGTCGTGGTTTGCACGAATTCTTTTTGAATTTTTCTTGCTGTTAGCTCTGATAGTTTTATTCCAGCGGAGTGGTCTAATTCTTCTTGCAAGTCTCATCAGAATACCTCGTTGATAAAATTTATATTTTTAATTATATCAAAAAATTCAGAATCAAGACAAGTATCTAAAAAATCAACTGACTTTTTAGTACATTCCAAGAACCCGGGCTATCTGAGGTCGTATTTTTAAGAATTCTTCTACAAGAACAGGATCA
>JAZSJM010000087.1:0-6044 GCA_045534325.1 Treponema sp.
TGAGAATTATGGCTGGATATATTTACTGCGTGTAAATAATAAACAGTTAAATATTTATTTTTCAGATGAATATGAAGATTGTTCGACTAAATATTTTTCTAATGAAAGAATATTAATCAAGTATTAAGAGACATGGTTTTCTATAAAAATAAATCCAATTTTCAGTATTACACCTGGGATGAAAAAGACCGGCTCATCGCTACAAGTGATCAGAATGCAGACGTGGAATACCTGTACGGTGAAGACAATCAACGTGCGGTTAAGTCGAGTGACGAAGGAGCCCTATTTAACAGAAATGTTGTTTTGGCAGATTATAAGCTTGCTGCATATAATTTTGTTAATATGATGCCATTATTTAACAATAATAGAATAGACAGATTAAGGTCATATGCTACTTTTGAAGCATTTATGCTTCTTGGTACATTAAAGTTTTTATTTATTCCAGGAAACACAAGTGAATCAATGACGGTGGGGGGGATTTATGCGCGTCATTAAAATATGTTTATATGTATTAATTATACAGAATATTTCATATTTGTATGCATATGATTATTCCTGGCCAGTTGAATATGAATTTTATGAATCTTCAACTGAAAAAATAAATAAAGCAGTTACTGACTTTATTATAGATAATCCTGGAATGCAAGTTTATATATTTAATAAGTGGGTAAATGAAAAATATGAAATAAAGGAAAATGAATTTAAAATAAATGATGAATTATGTACATTAAATCTTGAAAAAAGAGAGTGGAGACCTTTTGGACTAGTACTTTGTGGTTCAATCTTTCTTCAAGATGTTGGGTATAGTGTAGGGTTTTATATACCTTATGTTTCAGGTGTAAAAAAAAATTATATTAGATTTGTTTCATATTCTTCAAAAATAAAAAAAATTGAAGAAAGGAATATCATAAATTACAAAAATAAAGGAACACAAAAAGCATTTAACGACGTAGAGCCCACTAAACAGGAAATCCCGATAAAGGAAAGTTTTGAGAAAAACTTTCTGGCAAAACTTCCTTTAGAATGGGAGTATAAGAAGCCAGCTGCTCTGGACAGATTTTTTTCTAAGCTTTTGAGTTTGTTCAGGAAACGGAAGAATTTTATTGATGACTAGATGTGAGAAGAAAACCAGAATCATTTTTTCTCTCTGTAAAGACGGGTGCCCTTTATCATGTGATAACTATTTTGACACAGAGAGGAGATTCTTTTGAAAAAAAGTTGATATTGGTACTATTATGTAGTATCATATAATCATGAATTCAAAACAAAAAAAAGTGTATGAAAGAATTTTCAAAAATCCAGTTCAATCAGATATTGAATGGGCTGAAATAGAAAATCTTTTAAAATCACTTGGGGCGAAAATTTCTGAAAGAAATGGTTCCAGAGTTCGTATTGAATTGAATGGCGAAAGAGCTGTGTTTCACCGTCCTCATCCGGAACGGGTTACGGACAAAGGCGCAGTAAAATCAATGCGAAAATTTTTAGATAATGCGGGGGTAAATGATGATGACTTATAAAGGATTTGTTGGTGTAGTTGAATATGATGATGAATCTCGCATTTTTTCCGGCGAGGTAATCAATACAAGGACGGTAATTACATTTCAAGGAACAACTGTAGATGAGGTTGAAAATGAATTTCATGCTTCAGTAGATGACTATCTTGAATGGTGCAAAGAAGACGGTGTTGAACCTGAAAAACCGTATTCAGGAAAATTCAATGTCCGGCTTTCGCCTTTGTTTCATAGTCAGGTTGCTGTTGCAGCAAAAAAAGTAGGGTTATCATTGAACAGTTTCGTGGAAAAATCATTGCATGATGAAATTACTTCAATGAAACTGGCTTTTTAAGATTGTTGTAACTTTACAAATACTGCTGGGTATGCGAATTATATTTCAGGTCCAGCAGTAGGAATTATATATACAATCGGTTCAACTATTTACTCTAACAATAAGGAATAAAAAATGAATCTTAAACAAAAGATTATTGTTTATATTTTTGGACCAATAATTAATTTTTTCGAAAACTCGTTAAAACTTTCTGCTTTTTTTGTAGCTTTTATCTTTATCTTGTTAGTTGCTCTTCCAATATTAAGAAGAAAAACTAAAACAGATATGGAGCTTCTTCGAAAAGTTTTAATTATAATAGCTCTTATAACAGGTTTAATTTTTGGAATTATAGATACATTAAGAATTCGCGCTATTATACAATAGATTCCTAAAACTCCGTAGTTTTCTTTAGAAAACTGCGGAGTCGCTGCCGCAGGCTCCCGAACAAAAGTCTTTCCCCGGAGAAACAATCTTCCGAAAAAGAAAACACCTGCCGGAGCGACTTTAGCATTTTCCTGGCGGAAAATACAAAAGTTTCAGAAAATACTTGACGATATAACAGAGAATGTAATACACTGTATTACATAAGGAGGCGTATATGACTAATTCAGCAGTAATTAATTTCAGATCGAATCCTCAGAGTAAAATCAGAGTAGAACGCCTGGCAAAGATGACAAAACGTCCTGCATCATTCTATTACAACTATCTTCTGGACGAATACCTTGATGACATAGAGGATATTTTTCTTGCGGAAGAAGTTATTAAAAATATCAGAAACGGAAAAGAAAAAACATACACACTTGCCGAAGTAGAAGCTGAGCTTGGATTATGAAAGTAATATTTTCAGAAACAGCATTAAAAACCTTAAAAAAAGTTGACGGAAGTATTCGTAAGCAGATTTTAAAATATGTACATGAGGTTTCGGAATTGAAAAATCCAAGGGATAGAGGTAAAGGCCTTTCGAGTAATCTAGCCGGCTTGTGGCGTTACCGTGTCGGAGACTGGCGTCTTATATGTGAGATAAAAGATGATAAGCTGATAATATCAGTCCTTCGCATAGGGCACAGAAGTGAAATCTATGATTAAAATGAAAACTGGTCTAACTGGTCAAAACTGGTTCTGACCAGTTTTTTTTGTTTTAAATGCAGTAAAACTAAGGTTTCTGCAAACAATCGGTTAGACAATATGTTGTGTCTCCTGATTTTGCAAAAACATGGATTTTGCTTCAAAATGGAGATAAAGCAATAACTCAAAAAGAAGCATTACCAAAATGCAAAAGGAGACACAACATGGAAAGTATAATTTATGTAGGAATGGATGTCCACAAGGATACATATTCTATTTGCTGTTATGACCCTAAAACAGACAGGTATCTTTACGAACATAAAATGAAGTCAACAACTGCAAATGTCCTGAAATATTTGGACAATGTAAGGAAACAATTAGTGGATGTATCATTTATATGCGGTTATGAAGCCGGTCCAACCGGATTCGGACTTTGCCGTGATTTATTAAAAAAAGATATAGCTTGCGTCGTGATGGCTCCTACTTCTTTAAGAAGATCTTCGTGTCATAAAGTGAAAAATGACAAGGTTGATGCACGGTTACTGGCAAAAGATTTGTTTACCCATGATTACAGTCCTGTTCATATTTCAAGTCAAAAAGAGGAATCCATAAAAGAGTTTTGCAGAATGAGAAGAAGTCTCATGACAGAAGTGAAAACGGCAAAGCAAATATTGACGGCTTTTCTTTTAAGACAGGGAAAGCATTACGAAGGAAAAACTCACTGGACAGAGGCTCATAGAAAATGGCTTAAAGAACTTGCATTTGACCAACCTTATCTACAGGAAGCTTTTGAGGAATATATCATAGGCTTAAATTCGCTGGAAGCCAGATTGAAAAGAGTTGAAAAACGACTTGATGAAATAGCTGATGATGAGGAAGTAGGTGCAAAAGTAAAAAAATTAATATGTTTTTGTGGAATAGATACATTGACGGCAGTTTCAATAGTTTCAGAGGTTGGAGATTTCATGCGTTTTGGAAGAGCCTGGGATTTTTCAAATTTTGTGGGCCTTACTGTTGGGGAAGATTCGTCAGGACAAAGAGAAAAGAAACTTGGAATAACGAAATCCGGTAATTGTTATTTACGGCGTTTATTTATAGAAAGTGCAAAAAGTATAAAAAGAACAAATGTCAAATTCTCGAAATCAAAACGATTATTAGCGCGACAAAAAGGGAATGATCCTAAGGTAATAGCTTATGCGGATAAATGTAGATATAGACTGAAACATAAGATGCTCAATCTTGAGAATCGTGGCAAAGCTGCAAATGTAGCATCTACTGCTGCAGCAAGAGAATTAGCTTGTTTTGTTTGGGGAATGATGACAGATAATATTGCCTGAACGTAAACATAAATAAATTTTGTAAACATTGGAGAGATTTTATTAAGCGAAAAGAAGCAAAATCCTATCGAGATAAGAAAGCAGGCGACAAGGATTAGTTATCTTTGAAATCGCTAATAAGCGGCCTTCAGAAATGAGGAGCTATGCCTGACGTTAGACAGAAAGAACTTTGGCGAATCCATTGACCTTACGGGATGAACTTATGTTCATTATCCAAGAATAATAAAGTTGGTAAATTGCCGAATGATCTTTCCTGCTTTTATATCTTGACAGGAGACACAACATAATAGCGATTGTAGTGGCGCGAAGCGTTGCGAAGCAATGGAGCGCGTAAGTCGCGGAACCACGGAAAGCGCGGCCGCTTGCTAGCAAGCGGTAACCGCCGAAAAAGAAACAGGAAAGTACCGACGGGATAGACATTTGTATTTTCCTGGCGGAAAATACAAATGTTTAAGGAAACAGTTGCAAAAAATCGAAAATGTATGTAGTTTAAACTTATAGGCGTTGCGTATATGCCTATAGCAGTATTACAGAAAAAACTGAAAGCAATAGATGAGTCATATTATGAACTCATAAGCGACTTTCTCGATTTTGTACAGTTCCGGCAGAATGAAGAAATGAATGGACTTGATAAGGCAATCCTTGAAGAAAAAAACGGAGAAGTTGAACATTATAAGAGTTTTGAAGAATTTAAGGCGGCAATGGCATAGTGAAATACGAATTAAGTATCACACGGTCATTTAAAATTGATTATAAAAAGCTTAGCAGTGATGAAGTTTCAGAAACGGATGAGGTTATAAAAACGCTTCTTGCGGGGAAAACTCTGGAGGAAAGATTTAAGGATCATGATCTGCATGGGAATTATAAAGGCTGCCGGGAATGCCATGTAAGGCCTGATCTTCTGCTTGTTTATAAAAAAGAAAAAGAGGAGTCGGAAAAGCCAAAGAAAATACTTATTCTTACCTGTTACAGAATAAGTTCTCATACAAATATATTCGATATAAAAAAAAGCAAAAAGAAATAAAAAACCGTTCAAAACTGGTTCTGACCAGTTTTTTTTTGTTTTAAATGCCTTAAATATACAGGCGAAAAATCTACAAAAAAAATATTTTTTTTTTGTAGCACTGGAAGTCAAAATGCCTGTTTTAGACTTACCTGTGCCACAATAATTACATTTTTTTTATCTTATGCTCTCTACGTTGGCTTTGCCGCCTGGAACATAAGGTAAAACTTCTTCTTCTGGATCTACGCTTACTGTAACAATAAACGGCTTGTTTTTACGCTTTGTGTCAAAGGCTTTTTTATACCAGTCTTTGTCTTTAATGGCGTCCGTTCCTTCAATTCCAAAGCCTTCTGCAATCTTGAGTAAATCAGGGCTTTCCATAAAGTTACTCTGTGCATAGTTTTTGTTGAACAGAAATTTCTGCTGCTGGTAAACCATTCCAAGGGTTTTGTTTACATAAACTATTATTGTTACTGCAAGGTTATTCTCCTTTAACGTTGCAAGTTCCTGAATATTCATCAAAATTGAGCCATCCCCAGAAAGGCATATAACTCTTTTATCAGGATTAGCAAGTGAAGCTCCGATTGCGGCAGGAAGTCCAAACCCCATTGTTCCAAGGCTTCCTGAAGTTAAGAATGTGCGGGGTGAATTCACAGGGTAGAATTGTGCTGCAAACATCTGGTGCTGTCCTACATCCGTCGTAACAAGAATGTTTTCTTCTTTTAATTCGCATTTTGCTGCAAGAGCGGGGAGTTCTGCCATAAAAGAGCGGGGATTAACGGAGTTTTCAAAACCTGTTCTTTTTTTATTCGCTG
>JAZSJM010000210.1:0-12078 GCA_045534325.1 Treponema sp.
TGATTATTTGATACTTTTAAACTTCTTATCTTTACTAAATTTTTAAAAGAAATTAACATTTATTTATAAATTAAAAAGGCTTTTTTGCTTAACAACATGGAGGAAAAGATGAAAAAAGTTTTAGGAAGCGTTGCACTTGCAATGGCTGGTCTTTTGGTTTTTACATCATGCGGTAAAGACAAAAATTCTTCGGACACTATTAAAGTTGGTGCTATTGGTCCATACACAGGTGCTGTTGCTGTTTATGGTACAGATTGTATTAATGGTATTAATCTTGCTGCAGAAGAAATCAATGCTGCCGGCGGAATTAACGGTAAAAAAATTGAAATAGTTGCAGAAGACGATGAGGGAAATCCTGAAAAGTCTGTAAATGCTTACAAAAAAATCGTTACAAAAGATAAGGCAAAATTCATTATCGGTTCGTTAACTTCTGGATGTACACAGGCTATCACTTCTTTGGCTCAGGCTCAGAAAGTTCTTCAGATTGCTCCTGCTGCTACTGCTCCTGCAATCACAGATGCCGGTGATTATATTTTCCGTGCATGTTTTATTGATCCTTTCCAGGGAACTGTAGGTGCTAAATTTGCTCTCGAAACTCTTGGTTCAAAGAAAGCAGCCATTCTTTATGACATTGGAAATGATTATTCTGTAGGTCTTACAGAAAACTTTGTAAAAACATTCTCAAATGGTGGAGAAATCGTTGCACAGGAATCTTACAGCACAGGTGACAAAGACTTTAACGCTCAGATTACTAAAATAAAGAATGCAAATCCTGATGTTGTATATCTTCCTGATTATTACGGAACTGTAGCTTTAATTGCAAAACAGCTTCGTGCTCAGGGTGTAAATACAGCAATTGTTGGTGCTGACGGATGGGATGGTCTTACAGATAATGCTGGAGATGAAGTTCTCGGTGGATTCTATTCTAACCATTATGCAAATGATTCAACAGGTGGCGCTGTAAAACAGTTTGTTGATGCTTATACAGCAAAATATTCTCATACTCCTACAGCATTTGCAGCCCTCGGATATGATTCACTTTATCTTCTTAAAGATGCAATTGCTGCCGCTGGTTCAACAGACGCTGATGCAGTAAAAGAAGCTATGAAGAATACAAACGGAGATTACGTAACAGGTCATGTTATTTTTGACGAAAAACGCAATCCAATTAAATCTGCTGTAATCGTAGAACTTGTAAAAGCTGCAGATGGAAAAATGACTACTGCTTACAAAACAACTGTAGAACCATAACTCTTATTACAAGATAACAGTTTTTGATTTTGACAAAGGCGTCAGAAATTTGGGAATACCGAAGTTCTGGCGCTTTTTTTTGTTTAGAACCTAGCCCCGGTCGAAAGGGCGTAAGGTCATAAAGATTTTTACTGGTTAAGGAAAAATCTTTATGACTGGAGCGGACAGCGGAACCCTGCAGGACGGGTGAGTGAATACTGTTGTGCTTCATTTACTAAATAAAAAAAAAGTCATAAAATAAATAGTGAAAAAAAATAAAAAAATGAAAAGTGGAGGATAAGTGTGAACAACACGGCAATTTTTGTTCAGCAGCTTATCAACGGACTTTCTTTAGGAAGTATTTATGCCTTAATTGCCCTTGGTTATACAATGGTATATGGCATCGTTAAGTTGATTAACTTTGCACACGGCGACGTAATGATGGTTGGTGCGTATGCAGGGTATTTTGTTTTATGTGCGATGGGGACAACTCCTGCAGGAATGGTATGCGCTTTTCTTGCAGCAATGATTTTTTGCGGTGCGTTAAGTCTTGTAATTGAACGTCTAGCTTACAGACCGCTCAGAAATGCTCCGAGATTAAACTCTCTGATAACAGCAATTGCTGTGGAACTGATTTTGCAGAATGTAATGCGCGTGCTCCCATTTGTTGGTCCTGATCCCCGTTCTTTTCCGACAATGGCAACGAAAAATTTTGATTTTATAATCGGAACAATCTCAAATGTACAGATTACAGTAATTGTTTTGAGTGCTGTTTTGATGATTGTATTGAACTATGTTGTAAATTACACAAAAACTGGTAAGGCAATGCAGGCGGTTAGTTTTGACTTAGGTGCATCAAGCCTTATGGGTATAAACGTGAATGCAACAATAGCCGTTACTTTTGTAATCGGTTCTGTTCTTGCCGGGGCTGGCGGTGTTTTGTATGCAATTGCTTATCCGCAGGTTGATCCGATGATGGGGTATATACCAGGGTTAAAGGCCTTTGTTGCCGCTGTTCTTGGTGGAATCGGGTCAATTCCAGGGGCGATGGTCGGTGGAATTTTATTGGGTGTAGCAGAAACGATGGTTAAGGCATATTTGTCTTCTCAGTATGCAGATGCAATTTCGTACTGTATTCTTATAATCATCCTTCTTGTAAAACCTGCCGGACTTTTAGGTAAAAAAGTTCGCGTAAAGGTATAGGGAGGAGGGAATATGAGTTTTTTCAATAGTTTTAGTAATAACTTGAAAACAGAACGCTTACGGAATTTTTTAATTTTAAGTATTATCGCTTTGATTTCTATTTTTGTTCCCTTTGCTTTAATTCGAACAGGGTTGATAGATGCCTATACTTCGCAGGTTTTGACAATGAGCGGAATCAATGCAACGATTGCGATTTCTGTAAACATGGTAAGCGGAATTGTAGGTCAGCTGACTCTTGGTCAGTGTGCTTTTGAGGCAGTGGGTGCTTATACTGTAATTATTTTTACCCAGGATTTAGGAATTCCTCTGCCGATAGCGATGATGATAGCTCCTCTGATAGCGGCATTTTTTGGATTTTTAATAGGATTTCCAACGTTAAAACTGGATGGAGATTATCTTGCAATAGTAACACTTGCCTTTGGTGAAATTGTTCGCGTAGTTTTGATTAACTTAAAAAATATTACAGGTGGACCAAACGGAAAAAGCTTTAAATACAGTTTTATGCGGGATAACCTTGAATGGGGACCTGCTGTAAGTTATTTAATCAGTATAGGTATGCTTGTTCTTGTAATTATTCTCTTGCAGAATTTTTTACGCTCAACCTACGGGCGGGCAATAAAATCTGTGCGCGAAGATGAAATCGCTGCCAATTCAAATGGAATCAGTGTTTTTAAATATAAGATGATTGGTTTTGTAATTGCTTCATTTATCGGTGGACTTGGTGGAGCTGTTTATGCACCGATTATCGGATTTATAAAACCTGATATCGCTTCGTTCAATAATTCCGTAAACATGCTTATTTATGTTGTTTTAGGTGGAATGGGAAGTATCAGCGGAACTGTTATTGCAGCCTTTGTTCTGACTTCGATTCAGGAAGTTCTGCGGTTCTTAGGAAATTATCGTCTTTTATTCTATCCAGTTGTATTAATTATAGTAATGCTTTTCCGTCCGCAAGGGCTTATGGGAATGAAAGAACTAAGTTTTGTAAAAATGTTTGAAATTTTATCTCTAAAAGTAAAAAGCATACGGAGGACAAAATAATGAGCAGTGAAAATTTAATCCTCCAGGTAAACGATCTTTCAATAGTTTTTGGCGGACTTAGAGCAGTAAGCGATTTTAATATGGAACTGCATGAGGGAGAACTGGTTGGTCTGATTGGCCCGAATGGTGCTGGTAAAACAACAGTTTTTAACATGCTCAGTGGAGTTTATACGCCAACCAGTGGACAGATAAATTTCTGGGATAGAAAGGGAAATATCCTGGAAGTTAACAAAAAAACTCCTGCCGAACTAAATTTAATCGGTATATCACGCACATTTCAAAACATTCGGCTTTTCGGAAATCTGTCGGTAAGCGACAATATACGAATTGCAATGCACAGTCAGCGAAATGTAAAACCTTGGGATGTATTGTTTCGGACCAAGAAGTTTTATGAAGATGAAAGGTTGATGAGCACAAAAGTGCAGAAACTTTTGAACTTGTTCGGGCTTTCAGCAAAAGAAAATGAACTGTCAAAAAATCTTCCATATGGTGAACAGCGTAAACTTGAAATATGTCGTGCCCTTGCAGCAAATCCAAGACTTTTGCTTTTGGATGAACCTGCTGCGGGAATGAATCCTCAGGAAACAAAAGAGCTGATGGAACTAATTGCTTTTATTCGCAAAGAATTTAATCTTACAATTCTTCTTATAGAACATGACATGAAACTTGTAATGGGAATATGTGAACGGCTTTATGTATTAAACTATGGTCGTGTTCTTGCAAGCGGATTGCCTGAAGAAATAAAATCAAATCCAGAAGTTATTAAGGCTTATCTAGGTTCAGAAGCAGAGAATCTTGCGTAGAAAAGGGGAACATTATGGCAGATACAATTCTTGAAGTAAAAGATTTAGTAGTAAACTATGGTGCAATCCGTGCTCTTAAGGGAATTTCTTTTGATGTAAAAAAGGGAGAAATAATTTCTTTAATCGGCTCAAATGGTGCAGGAAAAACTACAACGCTTCATTCGATTTCAAATTTAATCAAAAAACAGAGTGGAAGTGTTATTTTTAACGGGGAAGATATAACTTCTCTTGGTGCTGCCCAGATTGTAAGGCGAGGACTTATTCATGTTCCTGAGGGAAGAAGAATTTTTGCAAATTTAAGTGTAAAAGACAATCTTGAAATGGGTGCATATACCAGAAAAGATAAGGCTGGAATAAAGAGGGATCTTGAGCACGTTTTTGAGCTTTTTCCTCGTATGAAAGAAAGAATCGGTCAGCTTGCAGGAACATTGTCGGGTGGAGAACAGCAGATGCTTGCAATGGGCAGAGGTCTTATGGCATCTCCAAACCTTCTTTTGCTTGATGAACCGAGTATGGGATTAGCACCTATTTTGGTTGATGAAATATTTGAGATCGTAAAAAAAATAAACGAAGAAGGAACAACTATTCTTCTTGTAGAACAGAACGCTTATAAGGCGATGAGCATTGCAAATCGTGTTTATATTCTAGAAACAGGAAATGTTGCTTCTTCTGGTGATAGTAAAGATATGATAAAAGATCCTGCCGTAAAAGCGGCTTATCTTGGAGGTTAAAAATGAAAGTATGTGACTTTATGAGCAAAAATCCGATTTATGTTTCTCCAGATGCGTCTGTTACAGATGCAAAAGCTTTAATGACTAAAGAAAAAATCAATAAGCTCCCTGTTGTTGATAAATCAAATAGGCTCGTTGGAATTATTACAAAAAATGATCTTCAGAAAGCTGACCCTTCAAGTGCGTCAACACTTGATATTTATGAGCTTGGTTATCTTTTATCAAAATTGAAAGTTGAAAAAATAATGGTAAAGGATGTACAGACAGTTGATGCAGGAGAAGTAATTGAAGAAGCAGCACGAATCATGGCGGACAAAAAAATAGGATGTTTGCCTGTGATGAGCGATGGTCTTTTATCCGGCATAATTACGGAAACTGATATATTTAATGCCTTTGTAACAATGTTTGGAGCAAGACATCCTGGAGTACGTGTAATTGTTGAAATGGCAGAAAAACCTGGTGAACTTGCAAAGATTGCACAGGCAGTTGCAGAAAAAAATGGAAACATTGTATCTGTCGTAACAGCAGATGGAAGTGACATAACAAAGCGCTCTGTAACTGTAAAAATCGGAAACCTTGATAAGAAGACTGTCGAAGATATTGTTTCTTCTGTCGGTTTAAAAATTCTTGATATAAGAGAAACAAAATAGGATGAATATAAAAGTTGAAAAGGCTCTGACTAGGTTTTTAAGAACTTATGACAGCCCTTTTACAGCAAAAGATATTAATTCAATTCTCAGATCTTTTGGTGAAAAATTTGACAAAGATGAAATTGTTGAATTTTTAGACACCGATGACAGAGTTTTTCCTCTACAGGGAAAATATTATTTAACGAGATCGGCGGCATTTTCTGGAATGTTTTTTAGTTTTATTCCGACAGAACAGGAAATCGAGCAGAAACTTTTTGTAAGCGGCGACAGATGTATTCCTTTTGTTGATGGGGAAATTTTATCCTGCTGCCTGAAATTTATATATAAAGGAAAACTTCTTCAAAAAAAAGTAATGAAAACTGACTGCAATTTTGCAAGGGATATTTTTACTTTTTATGGAGATGAATATTCGAGTCAGTATATTGCCTCAGATCCTGTTAACAGAAATTTAAATCTCGCAAATAACAATTTTGAGCTTCCTCCAAAACTTGAATTGACTGGCTTTTCACTGGAAGAAATTTTTAAGGATGAACCGCTAGAGTATGGGGACAGAATTCTGTGCAGGGTTGAAAACTGGGATCAGGGGATAATTGAAATCTATCCGGTTTATAATCATGAAAAAAATGTATTCTTAAAAAATTCTGAAGTGGCAGACCGGGAAAAATGGGTTATGGATTTAGAAAACGGTCTTCTTAAAAGTTTTGACAGAATGGGTCCGTGCCATAGTATTGAGCAGCAGCTTGCTTTTACTTTTTTTGAAAACAGGGAAAAACTTTGTTCACCAGAGTGTTTTTCAATACATGAGTTTTTGTATCATACCACAAAAATAGGAATGGAGCTTTTTGGAGTAGAAACCAGACTTTGGAAAAAAGGAGAAAATGTTCCTGCTGTGGGCGAATGGAACAGGGAGTTTCTTCATGTTGGGCTTGAAAGCTGTTTTCCTTCCCTTAGAGTTCCAGATTGTTTGATTGACTGTTTAATCAAAGATCAGTTTTACGAAAAAAAAGATGATGTTTCTCAGATTATAAAAAAATTAATACCTGCTTCTATTCGACTTACCCATGAAGAAGAAGAGTTTATTACATTGCAAATAATGAGCAGAAATGCTATATTACGAAAGCATTACAATTGGTTTGCGGATTTTGCAATCGGTTCTATCAGGCACAAAGCTTTAGAATTATATTCCAAAGTTGGTGATTTAGTTTATGACATTGATTGTGCAGGAGAGAAAATTGAGCAATTTCCCCAGCAGGAACTTGTAACACTTTCGCAGCTGTTTACGCATATTTCTAGAATTTTAGAGATGCTTGCAAGCGGCAGAGAGTGTGAAGAAGATGAAAAGACTGCGCTTAAACTATCTTTAGAGGGTATGGAATATAACTTTGAGGATATTCGTACTGAATTAAAACTTGCTGTAGATCGGTTTAAAGCAGGTCAATTTAAGGTAATATGATACTAAGGAACTCTAAAAATCAGTATCGGTTGTTTTTTAGAGGTGTTCATTAATCCTTGGGAGGATTTGAATGGTTTCGGATGTAAACATCGGTGAGTATCTGCGTTTGGGCGGTGTTTATTATGATGTTGAGGGCTCAACTGCTCAGGAAGCATTTAAATCTCTTTGCTCTAAAATAAAACTTCCTTCCAGTGTTTCTCCAAGAATTTTATATGATGCTTTATGTGCTCGAGAAGCAGTTTTGAGTACCGCAGTAGGAAATGGAATTGCAATTCCTCACTCTCAGCAACCTCTTGTAAAAACTGTTAACGAACAGCGTATTTATATTTGCTATTTAAAAGAACCTGTTAATATGCGTGCTATGGATAATAAAAAGGTTCAGACATTGATAATTCCATTAAGCGCTTCTGTTCAGTCTCATTTACAAATAATTTCTCAACTAGCCAGACTTTTAACAAAGGCTGATTTTAAGAAAGCTCTTGCTTTAAAACTGAGCCTTGATGAATTATATCCGCTGATACGTACACTATAATTAATAAAATTAACAGAGATTTTTTCTCTGAAATAATATAATTTAGGGGTTTAATTATGGACACAAAAGGAATTGCTGCCGTTGCAAAATCAATACGCAGTCTGTCAATCGATGCTATCCAAAAAGCAAAATCAGGTCACCCTGGTCTCCCGCTTGGATGCGCAGAACTCGCTGCTGTTTTGTACGGAGAAGTTCTAAAACACAATCCGGCTGATTCTAAATGGGCCGATAGAGACCGCTTTGTTTTATCTGCCGGTCATGGTTCAATGCTGCTGTATTCAATTCTGTATTTAAGCGGCTATAAAGTTACATTAGATGATATTAAAAATTTCCGTCAGGTAGGTTCTGTATGTCCTGGACATCCTGAGTATGGATGGACTGACGGTGTAGAAAATACTTCAGGTCCTTTAGGTCAGGGAATTGCTCTTGCCGTAGGAATGGCTCTTGCTGAATCAATTGAAGCGGCAAAATACAATAAGGGTGGACGAAAAATTGTTGACCACTATACTTATGCTCTTTGTGGAGAAGGATGTCTTGAGGAAGGAGTTTCTTCTGAAGCTTCTTCTTTTGCTGGTCATAATAAACTTGGTAAACTTATAGTTTTTTACGACCAGAATAAAATTTCAATTGACGGTTCAACTGATATAACATTTACGGAAGATATTGCAAAACGCTACGAAGCATACGGCTGGCAGGTCTTGAAAGGGGATATGTATAATGTTAAGGCTCTTGTAAAGTTAATCGATAAAGCAAAAAAATGTTCTGACAAGCCTTCTCTTATTATCTTAAAATCTGTAATCGGAAAATTTGCCCCAAAACAAGGAACTGCTTCTGTTCATGGAGAGCCTCTCGGAGATGCAGATGTTGCACTTACAAAAAAGAATCTTGGTATCAATCCTGAAGAATTCTTTTATGTAGATCCTGATGCTCTTCGCTATTTTAACGATAAAAAGAACGAATTTGCAAAAAAAGAGGAGGAATGGAAAAATACATTTGACCTCTGGGCTAAAGAAAATCCAGAACTTGCAAAACAGTGGAATGCGTCTTACGAAGGAATTCCTGACGGTCAGGCCGAAGACCCTGTTTATGAAATTGGAGCAAACGTTGCAACCCGTTCTGCCTCTGGTGATATGATTAATGCAATGGGATTAAGATATTCATATCTTGTTGGTGGAACAGCAGATCTTAAAGGTTCTAATAAATCAGGAATGAAGTGTGATGGAGGAACTTATACCCCTTCTAATCGCTCAGGACGCTCTGTTGAATACGGAATACGAGAATTTGGCATGGCAGGTGAAGCACTTGGCATGATTACTCATGGTGGAATCCGTCCTTTTGTGGCTACATATCTTGTATTTAGCGACTATATGAGACCTTCAATTCGACTTGCAAGCATTATGAAGCAACCTGTAATTTATGATCTTACCCATGATTCAATTTTTGTAGGCGAAGACGGTCCAACTCATCAGCCAATCGAACAGCTTGCTTCTCTTCGTGCAATTCCTGGAGTACAGGTACTCCGCCCAGGAGATGCAGAAGAAACTGTAAGTGCATGGCACATTGCAATGGAAAGTAAAGATCATCCTGTTGTTCTTGCACTTACCCGACAGAATGTTCCAGTTTACAAAAAAGAAGATCCAGATTGGAAGCTTAATATTAAAAAGGGTGCATATATTGTAAAAAAGGGCTCTGATACTCCAGATGTTACTGTTGTTGCAACGGGTTCAGAGGTTAACACAGCCCTTGAAGCAAGTTCTCTTGCTGGAGATAAAACTGTACGTGTTGTTTCTGTGCTGGATAAAAACCTTTTTGATAGCGATGAAACTTATAAAGCACAGCTTTTAGGTGGTGCTAAACGCGTTATTGTTGCTGAAGCTGGGTGTTCTGCAGGTTGGGAAGGTACAGCTACAAGCCGCCGTGATTTATTTACCATTGATCGTTTCGGTGAATCAGGACCAGGTAAAAAAGTTGCAGAAGCCCTTGGTTTTACAGCAGAAAAACTTGCCGAACTTATAAATCAATAAAAGCAAATCGTGCTTTCAGAAAAGGATGCTTGAAACATAAAACAAAAGCCCAGATTAAAAAACTTTTTTTATCTGGGCTTTGTTGTTTTCTCTTATCTAACTGTTTTTCTTTTTATTCAAATACCAGCCAAAAATACCGACGGAAATTCCGCCGATTATCATTAACATGCATAGTACCTGCCCTGTGGAAATATTCAATAAAGAAGTATTCATATAAAGTGGTGCTGAACTGTCCTGGGCAAACCTATAACCGATATCAGCGTCTGGTTCCCTAAAATATTCAATAAAGAATCTGAAAAGCCCATAGCCAGCGGTATATATCATTGTCTGAAATCCATCAAAAGGTCTTTTTTTATGTAAAAGCCATAAAATTAAGAAAAGTACAATCCCCTCAAAAAAAGCCTCGTAAAGCTGACTTGGATGACGGGGAAGATTAACTAGCGTGCCTGTAAGTTCAATCCCGCATTTTCGGGCAAATTCCTGTACCCAAGGAATCGAAGCAGAAAATCTTTCTGCACCTGGAAAAACTGTTCCCCATGGCATTGAAGTGATTCGTCCGTATAGTTCTCCGTTTAAGAAATTCCCAAGACGGCCGAATGTATATCCTAAAGGTATCGCTGTACCCATTGCATCAATCCATTTTAACACAGGGCGTTTATGTTTCCAGCACCAGAATACCATGCCGGCAAATCCGCCAATAAATCCTCCGTGGTAGCTCATTCCTGCAAGTCCTGTAAAACGTCCTGATTCATTAAAAGGCCAGAAAATAAGCCAGGGTTTTTTATAATAAATTCCAGAAGTATCGTAGACAAGAGTTGAGAAAATTCTTGCGCCAATCAGTAAGAAAATAATTCCTGTAGCTATAAAACTGAAAATATCATCTTCCGATGTCTTAACAAGAGTCCCGTCTTTATCAGTATAGTCTAAGAACCCTTCGTTCATCAGCTTTTTTAAGATATAAAAAGCAGTACCAAAAGCAAAAATATACATAAGACCATACCACCGTATAAGTCCTAGTACAGGTACTCCTGGAAAAATTTCAGGATGAATCCATGAGGGATAATTAATATAAAGTCCTGCAAAAAACATTTTTCAATTCCTAAAATAAATATTTAATTTTTAGACTGTTCATAAAGCCTGCTGTTTGTCTGCTGCTAAGAGATTTTCTAAACCTTAAATCCCTGCTCTGCAGCTTTTACGAGTTTTGACTTTAAAAGCAGATTTTCATTTCTAAGCTGGTTAATTTCGTATTGCTGGGTTTTTATAGTTTCTGCAAGTTCACCCATGCTTAGTGCCCCTGTTCCAACCAGATCTTCCACATAAGAAAGTTTCTGTGAATAATCATCACTGGCCTCTTCTGCTGCAAGTTCGTAAGTTGAATCAAGATTAAGGTCTTCAAAATCACCCTCAAACTGTATGGTTTCGCTTTGAAGCACTTTTTCTGCAACACGGTATATTGCCTGGCTGATAACCGCATTTGGTTTATAAATAATAACAGGCAGTCTTGAGGAAAGAGCTTTGTCTTGGAGTGTATCACGATACATTACGCCTAAAGACTCAACATCTAAGCCCAGATACTGTTGACATGACCGGCGGATTTTAAGAGCTTTATCAGCGTCTTTTGGTTCATCAATCATATTCATTACAAGGCGAGGATGAAACTGCTTCATTTTCTGTTCAAAAACAGCAGTGCTTTTTGGATCAACCTCGCGAAGGGCTTCTATCAGTTTTGGAATATAAAGACGCTGCAGGGAAGCTGAATCACCTTTGAGTCTTTCAAGATATTTTGCTGCTCCGCTGTCTTTTTTAAAAGATGTTGCCATAAGGCGGAAAACTGCATTTTTTAAGAAAAGATATCCGTTGAGAGTTGCAGTTACTGTAGGAGCTGTTACCACGATTCCCTGGGGTGAAAGAAGAAAGAGATCAAGAATAGTGAGATGTGTACCTGCTCCTAAGTCTATAATTAAATAATCACAATCCAGCTCTCTGAATTTTTTGATGAGGGTATTTTTCTGAAAAATCTTAAGAGAACTTAAACCAGGTATTTCAGAATCCCCTGCAATGAAAGAAACATTTTCGTATTCAGTTGGCTGAATAATTTCTTCAAATTTACTTTCGCCTGTAAGAAATGTTCCGATGCCTTTTTTTGCACTGAACTGTCCGATTACAAGATGAAGGTTTGAAGCACCTAAATCTAAGTCAGCCAGAATTACTTTTTTTCCTGCCTGACCTAATGTTATAGCGAGATTTGCGGAAAGAAGACTTTTACCAACGCCACCTTTTCCACTCGCAATTGGAATTATTTGCATAAAAAGATTTTACCATATCGGATTGTAAAAATATAGTAGAAAAATAAATACTGTGCATAAAAATAAAGAGCATGAATTTTAATGATAAATCCTTGACAGTGA
>JAZSJM010000047.1:0-9149 GCA_045534325.1 Treponema sp.
GTATTACTGGTCCTTATACGGGCACAATGCCACAACGTCTTTCGACTTTTAGATCAGTTTTAACGGATAGAATCGTGCTTCAGACAAAACTCGAAGAATCTTTAAAAAAAGAAGACTACGAAAAAGCAGCAGTTTACCGTGATTATTTAAAAGCTTTGGAAAAATCACCTGTTAATGGACTGGATGATGAGTGAGCCATCAGTTTTTTCAGGAATGGCTTCTTCTCAGGAATGGTACACAAAACAAGGTCCTGATAATGATGTTGTTCTTTCAACGAGAATTCGAATTTCAAGGAATTTGGCGGATTTTCCTTTTCCTCAAAAATTTAAGAATGATGATTCCGTAAGGGTTCAGACACTTGTTTTTGATTCAATCTTAAAAAACGATAAATCTTCAGCATATCAAACCCTTGCAGTCGCCAGTTTAAATAATTTAGGTGCTCAGATGCTTTTAGAAAGAGGTTTGATTGAACATTCAACCTTAAATTCTCCAGGGGCCGGAATCGTAATGAAACTAAGCGGAGAAGGAGCAAATTCCGGGCTTGTATGTACAATCAATGATATCGATCATGTTCGTATCAGTTGTTTTGTTCCTGGTTTAGATTGTAATAGTGCATATAAAGAATGTGAAAAAATGGATGAAATTCTACAGAAAGGTCTACAGTTTGCGGCAAGTTATGATTTTGGATATTTAACTTCCTGCATAAAAGACAGTGGAAGTGGAATGAAAATTAGTTGCAGGGTTCATCTTCCTTCAATCGCTTTTTTAAATGAAATTCCTAAACTTTTTGAAAGTCTTTATTCAAAAGGTATTGTTGCTGAACCTGCATTTGGAATGTCAGCTGAAATAGGAGCAAGTATTGGTAGCTTTTATCAATTAAGTTCTTGCATTGCTGGGAACGGTTCTGAACTTGAACAGATTGCTAATTTTACAGGAAATATGAAGGCTGTAATTGAGTTAGAAAGAAAAAGCAGGGATACTGTACTTCAAAAAAGAACAACTGAAGTGACTAATCAGATTCTAAAAAGTTATTCATTAGCTAAATTCTGTCTTTTATTCGATTTGCGTGATTCTATTAAAATTATTTCTGACATTAAATGGGGAAAAAATCTGGATCTAATAAAAGAAATCGATGATAGTGAACTCACATCGCTAATTTATCGTGTCCAGGAATCTCATCTAAAATATGTAATAAAAAATGGAAATTATAATTTTCCTATGGATATTTCTGCTAACGAAAAAAAACAGGTAGAAAGATTCCGTTCTTTAATCTTGCAGGATACGTTTGAACATCTTAAGATTTGTGAATAAATTATTTGAATATCTTCTTACTTATTAGTAAATTATATATATGAAACGAATTTCACCTAGATTGCAAAAACTTTTAATTCTATCCCAGGAAGAAGCTAGAAAAACAGGTTCCACAGAATTACTTCCTGAACATCTGATTTTAGCATTATTGAAATCTTGTGATGGCTTAGGTTATATAATTCTTCAGGATTTAAGAATAAATGTATTAACATTTCAGTTAAATATTGAACAAAGTATTACTCCCCGTGCTGTTGTTTCAGAACTTTCCGAATTACCGCCTTCAAGAAGATTGCGTACAGTTATGGATATCGCGGCTCTTGAATCAAGTACACTGGGAAATGACTACATCGGAACTGAACATATATTAATCGCTGCCTCCAGAGAAGAAAGCAGTGCTGTATATCGGTTTTTTATTCGTGCGGAACTTACGATAGATTCTTTAAGAAGTGCTGCAAAACTTGTTCAGTCCCATTATCACTCAAGTGCCCAGATGGCAGGAGAAACTATTGGCAGTACGCTTCAAAAACTTGTTGAAGGAAGTCGTAACGATAATGCATCATCTTCAAAAGAAAAGAAGCGTTCCGCTCAGAATACATCGTTTATTGCTCAATTTAGCAGGGATTTAACAAAATTATCCAGAGAAAATAAACTTGATCCCGTTGTGGGGCGTTCCGATGAAATTCAAAGAGTTGTACAGATTCTCAGCAGAAGAACAAAAAATAATCCTGTATTGGTTGGTGAACCAGGAGTTGGAAAAACTGCAATTATCGAGGGGTTAGCACAAAGAATTTCAAAAGGAGAAGTTCCTTATAATCTTTTAAAAAAGCGTCTTTTGTCTCTTGATATGGCAGCTTTAGTTGCTGGAACAAAATATCGCGGCGAATTTGAAGACAGAATGAAGAGAATGATGAATGAAATCCGAGAGGATGGAAATATCATTATCTTTATTGATGAGCTTCATACGATAATTGGTGCTGGCGGACCAGAAGGTGCTATGGATGCATCAAATATTTTAAAACCGGCATTAAGTCGTGGTGAAATACAAATAATTGGTGCTACAACAACAAAAGAATACCGTAAATATTTTGAAAAAGATGCTGCACTTGAGCGAAGATTTCAAAAAGTAAAGGTAACTGAACCTGGATATGATGAGTCAGTTGAAATTTTAAATGGCTTAAAAAATAAGTTCGAAGAGTTTCATGGTGTAATCTATGATGATGATGTAATTCCAGCGATAGTTAAATTTTCTCAGCGATATATTACAGAAAGATTTTTGCCGGATAAAGCAATTGATATTCTTGATGAGGCTGGTAGTGCAAAAAAAATTGCAGAAGAAAGCCGTCCTCAGGAACTGACAGATTTAGAAAATGCAATTTCTCAGCTATCTCAGGAAAAAACTGAACTCGTAGCTAATCAAAACTATGAAAAAGCAGCTGAGGTGCGCGATAAAGTCCGTGAATTAAAAATAAAACTTGAAGAATTTTCTTCATATTGGCAGAGCAATTCATCAAGGTTAAAAAGACATGTTACTGTAGATGATATTTGTAAAATTATTTCATCAGTTACAGGAATTCCTTTAGAACAGCTGGATGCAAATGAATCAAAAAAACTTCTCAGCATGGAAAAAATCCTGCATAAATCTGTTATTGGTCAAGATGAAGCCATAAATGTTTTAAGCTCAGCAATAAGAAGAAGCAGAGCAGGGGTTAGTTCTGGTGACAGACCTTTAGGCTCGTTTATTTTCCTTGGTCCGACTGGAGTTGGTAAAACTCAACTTGCAAAAACCCTTGCTGAATTTATGTTTGGTTCAAAAGATTCTTTAATAAGAATTGATATGTCTGATTTTATGGAAAAACATAATGCAAGCCGTCTTGTGGGTGCTCCTCCTGGATATGTAGGTTTTGATGAAGGCGGGTTATTAACAGAACGTGTAAGACAGCGTCCATATAGTGTTGTTTTGCTTGATGAGATTGAAAAAGCTCACCCAGATGTTTTTAATCTTTTGCTTCAGTTATTGGAAGAGGGTGAGTTAAGTGATAATCTTGGGCATACAGTTAATTTCAGAAATTGTGTGATTATTATGACCAGCAATGCTGGCGCACGGGAAATTAACACTGAGCATCGGTTAGGTTTTTCTTCAATGCAGGATGGAATTTTGCCTTATTCGCAAATAAAAACGAATGCTTTGGAAGAATTAAAGAAAATAATGCGTCCTGAACTGTTAAATCGTGTTGATGATATTGTAGTTTTTGATGCGTTAAATCGCGAACAAATTTCTCAAATACTTGATATTCAGTTAAAAGAACTTGAATCCCGGCTTGCAGATAAAAATTTGTCTCTTATAATAAAGCCAAAGGCAAGAGAATACCTTCTTGATAACGGTTATGATCCTTCGATGGGTGCTCGTCCTATGCGAAGGTTAATTCAAAATGAAATTGAAGAACAGTTGTCAATTCTGATTCTCGAAGGATTTGATGATAAAACTCATAATGTTATCGTTGATTATCATAAGAATAAAATAACAGTAAAATTTGAAAATCAGAGAGAGGATAAAAAAAGTTTTTCAAAAAAAAAGAAAATAAATGTTGAAGGCTAAAAATGATTTTTAGTGATTTTGGAACAAAATTATGTAGTCAGTCTGGTATTTTACAACTGATGGATGATATTGGACGTCCGCTGCCTGACGGAGTTAAACCATATCGTTTAGGTGGTGGAAATCCTGCCATGATTAATGAAATTTCATTGATGTATCGTAATGAAATGCAGAAGATAATGGCCAAGGAAAATGAATTTGAAAATTTAATTGGTTTATATGACAGTCCACAGGGACGGGTAAGTTTTTTAGAGCATGTTGCTCAATTCTTTACAAAGACTTATGGATGGAAAATTTCTGCTGAAAATGTTGCTGTTACAAATGGCTCTCAAAGTGCTTGTTTTTATCTGTTTAACTTACTTTCTGGTACATTTACATCAGATGGCAAAAAAACAAAAAAACGGATTTTATTTCCTCTTGCTCCTGAATATATTGGGTATGCAGATCAGGGAATTGAAAAAGATACATTTGTTTCTATTCCTTCAACTTGGGAGGAAAACGGTAACGAGTTTAAGTATCATGTAAATTTTCCTCTGTTAGATGAATATTTAAGAAAGAATGTAAATATTGGTGCAATTTGTGTCACAAGACCAACGAATCCGACTGGAAATGTTTTAACCGATGAGGAAATAAAAAAACTTTCTTCAATTTCAAAGAAGCATAATATTCCTTTGATTATTGATAATGCTTATGGGCTTCCGTGGCCTAATATTATTTTTACTGATCATGCACAGCCGTATTTTGATGATAATGTAATTTTAAGTATGAGTTTAAGTAAAATAGGTCTTCCATCTTTACGCACAGGTATTATCATCGGCCCGAAAGAAATAATTACAGCAATCGGAAATCTTAATGCAATCGCTTCTTTAGCCAGTGGATCATTCGGACAGGCTATTGCTGATAATTTAATTACGTCGGGTATGTTAGTTGAAAAGGCAAGGAATTTTGTAAGACCTTATTATGAAAATAAGTCAAAAAAAGCTCTTGCTGCCTTTCATAAATATTTTAGTGGAACTAATTATTCAGTTCATAAAAGTGAAGGGTCTATTTTTCAGTGGCTTTGGCTTAAAGATTTATCAATCTCGACTTTAGAGTTTTATACCAAATTAAAGGAGAAGGGCGTAATTGTTGTTCCTGGAGAATATTTTTTCTTTGGTAATGATGAGGAAAACGGCTTAAACTCTCTTGAAAATCATCCTCATTACAATAAACCTGAAAGCAGCAGTTACACAGGGGAAGAAGAAGAAGTTGAGCAGGGAATAAAAATTATTTCAGAAACATATCGTTTATTCTCTAAATAAAAAAACAGTTGTTTTAACTTATTAACAATATATGATAGGTTAAAACAACTGTTGTAATTTTTTATTTTCCTGTATTCAAGAAATTTTGTGTAAATACCTTAGCTGGAATTGGTTTGTCCAGGATTATTTTTTGAATTGCTAGTTTTGTTTCGTGTCCTGTCTGTACATTTTTCATGCTGTTTATCATTGGAATATTATAGCTTTCACCTGTAGCCCCAGTAATTTTTTCAAGTTTTTCTACAGTTAATACTTTCTGCAATTTTTCTTTTTTATCATAAAGTTCAGCATAAACAGGTATCCATGTTTCTTTATCAATCCATTGAATTCTGTATCCATACTGACTGTCGCCAGGATTTTTGGCTTTTGATTTTACTACATAGCAGCTATAGCCGTTTTTCTCTTCTTCACGCAATAATTCGTGACTGTCAACATCAATATCACGTGTTGAAAGATCATCGTAAGAAGCATCGGTTCCCATAAATGATTTTGAACCTTCTGCAGTTGAAATACGGCGTGTTGAACGCAAATCCGGAAGATAAATAAATTTATCATCTGCTGCATTTCCGCTGTTTTCTTGTAATAAAAAGCGTGTGTCTTTTACTGATGCTGGGGCAAGAAATATCATAACGACGCTTTTTAAATTGTTTTTTGAGCGTCCGTATTCTCTTACAATTCTTGTATCTTTTGCTCCATTTTTTTCAATCAAGTCCATCTGAACCTGTGATTGTGTAAAATTCGGATCTTTTACATCCAATGCTTTTTGAACGATTTCACGTCCGTCTAAAGCAAATAAAGAATTAATACATAAAAGTGTAATAATAGATAGGATTATTTTTTTCATTTTGTTTCCTCCATTGTTTTTATTTTTCATCATCTCCAGATTCCCATGCTTTTGGTTTTCCAGGATGCAAAAAATTCGGGTCGTAAAGATTGAATAATCCAGGAATAATCGTCATTGCGAGGGAAGAACTTGTAAACATTACGATTGCTACAAGAATTCCTATATAGCGCAGTACGACAAATTTACTGAAAGTTAAAACTAAAAAGCCTAAACCTACAGCAATTGCATTTGTTATTATTCCGGCTCCGCTTGAACGGAATGTTTCTCTTGTACAATATTCAAGGTTATCATTATTGATACGCAGAGATTTATATTCAGTCATAAAGTGAATTGTATAATCAATTCCAACACCAATGGCCACAGAGGCGATAATACTTGTAATTAAATCAAGTTTTATGCCTGTATATCCCATAACCATATAATTTAGAATAATTGTAAATGCCAATGGAATTATTCCGATAAGACCAGCAAGAACAGATTTAAAACTTATCATTATGATTATAAAGACAAGAGCAAGTGATAAAAGTAAAGAAGTTGTCTGACTTGAAACAACAAGATTTGTCATAACATACTCCATTTCTCCTTCACCTGTGGCTTCCATTACGTAACCAGCAGGAAGATTCTTTTTAGCATAGTTTTCGAAATCTTTAAGTATGTACCCAACTTCCTGTGTTGAATTAGTTTTTATCTGAACCTGCATTCGTATTACTGTAGGGGTGTAATTTGTTTGGTCATCTGTAAATCTTTCCAACGAATCCCCCAGCATCATAGTATAATTTGAGATAATGCCAGAAAGCTGCTCTCGAGAAGATTTCATATATTTAGCAGGATCATAGGGGATTTCATAAAAGGCATAGCCTTCATAGTTCATCTCACGTTGAAGTTCCCTGATAAAATCTTCAGGACTAGAGTGTTTACCCCCTGCGAGAGAATATGCTTTATTCATTATTTTCTGTAGATCATTTCCTGTTAAAGTTGCATCAAGAAGTTTCTGATATTCAATATTTGGATCTACAGTTAAATCTGAATTTAGTGTTTGTGTAGATTCGTCTTGATAATCACCTAAATCATCATTGAATTCATCGTCAAAACTAAAATCATCAAAATCACCAAGTTCGTCTTCAAAACTAAAATCGTCGGTAACTGATGGTTCAACTGTTTTTGAAGCAGGGGCATTCCATGTCTGATTTATTCGTTTGATTGAATCAGTGTAAGATACCGCTTTTCCCACAACAGGGTAGTTTGTTTGTATCCATTTTTGCATGTTATCAACTGCCTTTAAACTTTCGGGATTCGTCATGTCAGGTAAATTTCTGCTTTCTGCAATTAATTCATCAGCTTTTTGGTTAAGTTCATCGATTTGTTTTTGTATATTTTCGTCTATATCTTTATCAGTGTATTTTTCCTGAATAGCAGAAACTTTATCATAAAGTTTTTTTGCTTCTTCTTTTTTTATAGATGCAGGGGATTTTATGAGAAGAAAAATAGAATTTGTTCCTGCAAAATTTTCATTTACGTAGTTAATATCCTGTCTTAAACGGCTATTCTTTGGAAAATAATTTACCATAGAGGTATCAATTACAAGTTTCGATAATCCTGCAACTGAAAAGCCAATGATTAACAAAGCAAATACAATAAGTCTTGGTTTTGTGCCGCAGAAAAAATGATATAAATTGTACAAAGTTCCACTTAACCCAACTTCGTCAGAAACATTTTTCAAATTTTTTATTGTTTCATTTAATTTTTCATCGTCTGTTAAATTCGAAGCGGCAATAAAAGCAGTTTTTTTCTTTAGACGTGATGTTTCAACTTTTTCAAGACGACGTTTTAATTTCGCAGTAAGTTTTTCCATTCTTCTGCTTCTTTTTCCGATATTTACTATCTTTTTAAAGGTAAGTAATGAAGGAATTAATGTTACAGAAAGCAACAGGGAAAAACCTATTCCAACAGCAGTAAAAATTGCAAATCCAAATAGAGGACGAATTGGACTGGTAACTAGAGATATAAAACCTGCAATCGTTGTAACGGCAGAAAGAAGAACTGCAATCCATACATCGTCAAGGCCGTCAATTATCGTCTGTATATGTAAGTCTTTTGTCCATTGTTCATTAGTTTTTTCCAATTCAGCCCGTTTATTGTCAACGGTAAGATAATAATGGGTCAATACGTGTATTCCGTACGCTGAGCCACATCCAATAAGGGCAACCGGAATGACTGCTGATACAAGGGAAAATTCCAGACCTGTCATTGCCATAATTCCCAAAGACCAGATTGTACTCACTAATACTGTTATCAGAGGCAAAATAGTACCATCTAACGTACTGAATGAAAAATAAAGGGAAATCAATACAACAACAATTACCAGGGGAATTAAAACCATTAAGTCTGAAAGTACAAACGCTTTTGAGTCTTCTGATATTACAGGATCACCATAGATTTTTAAAATTAAATCTGTATCTTTTATATCGTCCGTAACAATTTTTCTGACTTCGCGTAATGCTTTTTGCTGAGTTGCTAAATCGACAAGAGGGTCAACATTAAGGGCTATTTGTGTAGCTCTGCCATCCTTAGAAATTACAACCAAATCATACATATCTTCCCAGGCTGTTAATCTTTCCCGTAAAAGCTTTATATCATAATCAGTTATTTCCTGTGTCATATCTTTTTCTAAAAGTGGAGCAACATTGATTGTGCCTTGATCACCTTCGATATAATCTATATTTGTTATTGACTGAACATCACTTGTATTTTCTACGGTTTCCAAATCTGAAACGATTTTTCGTATTGTCTGTATATATTCTTTTTTTAAAATCGTTTCACCTGGTGTCTCAAGTGAAATTCCTATACTAATCATGCTTCCAAATTCTGCTTCCGTATCCTGCATGCGCTTGTAGGCTTCATGTTTTTGCGGAAAAAACTGTCTGATTGAGCTTTCTACACGAATTGTCGTAAGGGGAACAGAAAGTATAAGTGTAATAATTATACTTATTGCTAAAACAATTTTTGGATGCTGCAATAATTTTTTTAACATTAAAAACCTCCGAAAAGTACTTGTTTTAATAAAAAAAAAGTTTAATAATAATATTCGTTCAAAAGATTAAAC
>JAZSJM010000286.1:0-6918 GCA_045534325.1 Treponema sp.
TCAAAATAATTGCTATCTGTCCTTATCATTATTACTCCTGTTCCTTCCTCAGTCCAATATAGAAATCAAGGCGTTCCAGCAGAGCTTTTGCAAAAAGGAATTCCATTGCGCCAAGATTGTGGTGGACATGGTATGAGTCAAATGCGTCGTAGTAGGCAAGGCGGTCAGCAAACTTGATGTTTATTGGCGGAAAACCGGCCTTCATAAGTTCAAGATTTACTAAAAGCCGTCCAGTTCTTCCGTTGCCGTCAATAAAAGGATGAATTGCTTCAAAGTCAATATGGAACCGGGCTAATTTTGTGACTATGTGACTTTCATCCCTTGCAAAATCTTGAAGAAGACTTTCTAATTTTGGCTGAATCAAATATGGCTGGACTGGCTCGTGGGCGGCTCCTGCTATTATTACAGGAATTTTTCTGTATATGCCGCGGTCATCTTTTTTATCTGCAAGGACAAGATAGTGAATGTCTTTTATGACACGCTCTGAAAGCGGCTCGTTTTTCTGAACAAGGCTTGCAACATAGTCGAACGCTTCTTTATGACCGATTGCCTCAAGGTGATGGGAAAGAGGCTTCCTGTCTATTGTAAGTCCACGAAGAACAAGGTCTGTTTCCCTCAGCGTAAGAGTGTTGCCTTCTATGGCATTTGAGTTGTAAGTGTATTCGGTGACAAATTGTTCGTTAAGGCGTTCAAGTTCACCCTGTGTGAAAGGTCGAAGAGTGTCAAGGTACCGCTTCTTTTCATCGATAAGGGAAAGAAGATTTTCCTGTTTTGTAAGCCGCCCGTCGCGGGGTTTTACAGCATCAAGGGGAATACGCCAGCCACGACCGATTTGCATGGCTCCAGGAATTTTTCCCTGTGAACACAAGGTGCGGATTCTTCTCTCTGAGATATTCCATTTTTCTGCAGCCTGACTTACCGTCAGAAAGGTTCCGTCTGATTTCATCATTATGATTATAGCATGTATCGGAACAATCTGCAATTATCGGAATAAAAGAATTGCGTTTAGCGGAATGATATGTTTTTGCGCTTACGAGATTTGCACATTCAGCTGCTTTTTCCAGATTCCCCGCAGGAAGAAAATGCTTAAGGCAAAAATGGCTGCTTCGGAAATTGGGAAGGATACCCATACCAGTGTTACGCTTTTTGTCTGAGCAAGAAGGGCTGCGCTTCCAACCAGAGCAACTGCCTGAACTATGCTTACCACAAGAGCAATCCTGCTTTGTCCTGTTGCCTGAAAGACTCCGCTTGCCATGATTGTGATGCCCGAAATGATGAGAGAAGTTCCGATGATTCTGAATGCATCAATTCCGATTGAAAGCATTTCGCCCGAAGCAGAAAAGAGGGAAAGCAGGGCGGAAGGAATAAGCTCGTAAAGGGCGGTTTCCACCAGCATGATGACTGCGCTTGAAACGATGGCGATTTTAATAACCCGTCTGACTCTGTCATATTTTTTGGCGCCCATGTTATAGGCAACAATTGAAATTATGGTATTTCTGATTCCCCAGACTGGAAGAGCCGCAAAGCTTCGAACTCTGTTATAGATGATGTATACGGCCGGGGCTGCAAGGGAAAGTGAAATAAGCACCTGGTTCATTCCAAAAATCAAGATGGAGTTGATTGAATAAGTGAGTGTTGTTGGAATTGCAATTGCCATGATGTTTTTGATTATCACAAAATCAGGCAGGAAAGAACGTACAGAAATTTTGATATCCTGATTTTTTGTAAGATTCAAAATAAGACCTGTGCTTCCTGCTGCAACCTGGCCTATTACTGTTGCAATTGCGGCTCCCTTTATTCCCATTGCAGGAAGTCCAAGCCAACCAAAAATCAGAATCGGGTCGAGGATTGTATTTGTGATTGCTCCTGTGAGTAAAACCGCCATTGAATACTGAGTGCGGCCTGTGGCAGAAAGAAGGCGTTCTGTAAGGGGCTGAAGCATAAGACCGAATGAAAAAAACATCACGATGGAAGTATATTCTTTTCCAAGCCTTATGATTTCTTTATCAGAGGTTTGGAGCCGGAAAAAGGCTTCTGAAGCAAAAATACCGGCAAGGAGAAAAATCAGATAAAGAAGGGCTGTGAGTAAAAATCCCTGGCCGACAACTTTTTGAACTCCTTTTTTATCTTTTTCACCAAGCTTTTTAGAAAGAAGGGCATTTACACCGATTGCAAGTCCAAAAGAAAATTCTACCATGAGGGAAGATGCGGGCGCACCAAGAGAAATTGCCGTAAGGGCTGCATTACCAAGCCTGCCCACAAAGATTGAATCTACAAGGTTATAAAGCGAAGAAACCAGTACGGAAAAAATCATGGGCATTGCCATTTTAAAAAGAAGTTTTCCTTCGCTCATGCTACCCATGATATTTTCTTTTTCCAGTGTTTTTTCCATTGAAGGCTCCTGTGCACTTGCAAAATAATGGGCAAGTGTCTTATAATTTTCATGAAAAGCATAACACGAGCTGTCGCTGTTTCAATGGGCAGAATGTGGCGAAGTGTGAGATATGCGACAGATTTTTAAAATGTGCCCAGAAATGCGCAAAGGATAGTAGCGGCGGCGAAGCCGGCCACCGCAACGGAGCCGCAGGCGGAGCGAGGAGGCTGGAGCGATAGCGGATTTCGCAACGAGCACGAATGTGCGAAGTTTCAAGCGACCGCGGATAGCCCGACCCTGTAAAATAGAAAAGGCGTTAAAAAAAATTGCGAATACTTGGAGCAATTTTTTAGGCTTTACTAGTTTACAGGGATGCGCCCAGAAAAAGAGGAAAATCATGACCGAGATAAAAGAAGATTTAAGAATTGCACGAACCAAGGAATCAATAAAAAAGGTTTTTAAGCAGATGGTTTGCGAGATGCCTTATGAAAAAATTACTGTAAAAGCGATTACCCAGGCGGCCAGAATCAACCGCAATACTTTTTATCTTCATTATAACTGCGTGGATGATGTGCTTGCAGAAATTCAGGCAAAGCATTCCAGCGAATACTCTGCCATTGTTTCGGGCTTTGACCAGCTTAAGGATACGGGCAAACTGGTACGTTCCTTTTTTGAATACATGGAAGCCCAGGATGATTTTTTCAAACGTGTGACTTGTGACAGCCGTTTTGACCATATACGCGAAAGGATGCAGAACCGTGTTACCAAGCAGGCAGCGGAGTCACATCCTCTAAAGGGTCTGGATCAGAGGGCTCGCAATATCCTTTTGACTTTTAATAACTGTATTGTCCTGCTTTACCGCCAGTGGGTTGCCGACGGTCGCAAGATTCCAATGGAAGAAATGATTGAGCTTGCAACGACGCTTCTGGAAAATGGGATGAAGGGATTTTCAGCACGATAGTTTATATGATTTATGAAGATTATACTCGTTCTTTATGAAGCGTAAGAGGATTTATATCTTCGCTTCCAGCTCCTGAATTTGAGAAGAAGTTGTAGCCCAGCTGGTCGCAAAACGAACCACGGTATGATTTTCGTCGTATTTTTCCCAGAAGCTGAAAGTGCAGCTCTTTGACAGTTCATCCATTTTTGCATTTTCCAAAATGATGAATTTCTGATTTGTGGGACTTTCTATAAAAGTCTGATAGCCCTTGCGCTTAAAAATATTTTCAAGCTCAGTTGCACGGTCTATTCCATTTTTTCCAAGTTCAAAATAAAGATTGTCAGAAAAAAGTGTGTCAAATTGAATGCCTGTTATCCAGCCCTTTGCCAGCAGTGCGCCATGCTGTTTTACTATAGTAAAAAAATGTGGAACCGTATCTGACTTTGGAAATACCACTGCTTCACCAATCATCGCACCGCATTTTGTTCCGCCAATGTAAAAAGCATCTGTAAGCCTTGCAAGATCTGCAAGTTGAACATCATTTTTGGGGCAGCCTAAAGCATAAGCAAGGCGTGCCCCGTCCACAAAAAGTTTTTGATTATGTTTTTTACAAATCCTGCTGATTTCATTTAATTCCGAAAGTGAATAAAGAGTTCCGTATTCTGTGGGCTGAGAAATATAAACAACTCCCGGATTCACCATGTGGTCTTTGTTACCGTCTGCAAAAAAGGCTGTATAATAATCATCTATTGTTTTTGCGCTAAGCTTACCGTTTTCGCCCGAAAGTTCAATTACTTTATGGCCACCGGCTTCTATTGCTCCTGCTTCGTGAACAGCAATGTGGCCGGTTTTTGCGGCAATCACGCCCTGATATTTTTGCAAAAGACCATCCAGAACAGTTGCATTAGTTTGAGTTCCGCCGGTTAAAAAAAATATTTCTGCATTCGGGCAGTCACAGGCTTTTTTGATTTTATCTTTTGCGCTCTTAGAGAATTCATCTGTTCCATAACCGCTCTGTTTTTGAAAATTGATTTCAGAAAACCGTTCCAAAATCTTCGGGCAGCAGGTTTCCATATAGTCTGAATCAAAATGAAGCATTTTGTTATCCTTGTAGTAAGTTTTTCTAAGTTTTGTGTACCTACACTATTATGGCAAATTTAGTTCAGCAATAGAAAACAGTACTGCATTTCCTGTTATGCTAACTGTATTTACTGAAACTTCACATAACAGCGTTCCGCTTCTAGGCGAAGCTTGAAAAGCATTAATAATATTCTTGCCAAGCCGTTTTGCCCAGTAGGGTGCAATCATGCAATGTGTCGAACCTGTCACAGGATCTTCTGGAACATTTAATTCAGGAGCAAAAACCCGCGAAATGCAGTCAAAACCGTTATTGCCTTGTGCCGTTACACCAATACACAGTCCTTTTAGTTTTTTAAGCTCCGGTATTGAGGGCGACATATTTTTTACAGAATCTGCATTATCAAATACGCACAGAAGATCCCGGTCAAGATACGCCTCGGAAGGCTTTGTGCCAAACGCTGCTTCCATATCGTCCGTTACGGGTATCTTATTGAGTTTGAAGGAAGGAAAGTCCATTCTTATTCCATTGTCTGTACAATGAATAAAAAAATCGCCTTTTTGTTTTGTATGAAACACAACCTCTTTGCTGTCTCTTTCATAAAAATTGAAAATTACAAAGCTCGCCGCCAAAGTTGCATGACCACAAAAATCAATTTCACTGGCTGGCGTGAACCAGCGTATATCATAGCCTGCGCTTGATTTGACGAGAAAGGCTGTTTCAGAAAAATTATTTTCTTGTGCTATATTCAGCATCATCTCATTAGAAAACCACTTTTCAAGAACACAAACCGCTGCTTGATTTCCTTTAAAAAGTTCATTTGTAAATGCATCAACAATATATTGTTTCATTCAAATCACACCATTTTTAGATTAGATTTTCTGCTTTTTACGATTCGTTCACCAGCTTGCCTGTCATGTGTTCAATTTCAAGTTCAAGACATTGAACACGCGGTAGGGCATTTGTAAGTTCCTTTTCAAGATAGGCCTGATCATCTGTGAATTTCTGAACAAGTTTTGTGCAGATTTTGCGGGTAAGGTCCGGGTCGGTCACCAGGCGGATTTTACCAAAGACAATTACACTGTTGATGTTCAAAGCCCATTCGCCTTCTTTGCGGTAGCCCTGGTCATAAACGCAAAAGCTGGCTTTGTCGTAATTTTTGATGGCATCAATTTTGTGGCCTTCCTTTGCGCAGTGAAAATAAATCTTATTGTCTTCTTCGCTATAAAGATGAGAAAGCGGAAGCCCGTAAGGGTAGCCATCATCGCCGAGCAGTGAAAGAACTCCGCGTTTTTCATTTTTCAAAATCTCTTTGCATTCGCTATCCGCAATCTGCTGCTTGAATCTTCTCATTGGTCTGAACATAATGACACTCCTTACTTTCTATATTACAATTTCCAAAGCGATTGTGGCTCAGTTGGTGTGGATATATGCTGATTATAGCGAAAATAGTTTTTAAACATCAACTTCTGATAAATGCCTTGTCCTGCTCAGGAATTTTATCATCAGAAACAAAACGTTCAATTGTCATATGAAGGTCATATTTTTCGCAAAGCTCTGCAATTGTTTTCATCATTGGTGTTGCGTGGTGCAAATCAATTGCTTCCTGATTTTCCCAGGAGTCAATTAATAGGATGGTGTCTTCGCCGTCGGTGCTCTTTGATTGGTCACCTCCGCTCGAATCTTCAGCAAAAGGCAGATAATATTCATAGCGCAGGTTCCCCTTCTCTGCTCTTATTTTTTCAACGGTTCCGCTGGAAATCATTTCGCGGGCAAAGGCCTGAGCCGCACCATTTTTTCCTGTGTAACGAAGATTTACTGTAATTGCCATTTTAGTCCTCCTGCTTTTTTGCTGCAATATTTTCAGGTTAATTCTTTTTGATAAACAAGAGAATCATAACCGTTGACTTCTTTCAATATCTTCAGAAAGGAAAAACCGAAGTTTTCATAAAGCCCTTTCTGGTCGGTAGAAATATATATTTTTTTAAAACCCTGATTTTTTGCAAGACTACAAATATGGTCCATAAGCTTGGCTATATGACGCTTACCTCTAAAAGCAGGAAAGGTAAAAACAAAACCAATCCAGGGAGTAAGTTCTGTTTCTGGAATTTCATCACGCTCTGTAAAAGAACAAAAAGAAATCAGGTTGTCACCCTGTGTCAGCAAAAATAATGTTGATGTTTCACCACAAAGATTTTTAAACTGGCCATCAGAAAGAAGCTGAAAAAGATATTTACCAGCCCGCCAGTCGGACTCGCCGATTTTAGCCAGCCAATATTTTTGTTCTTGAGAATCCAGTTGAAAATAATCTTTTATCTGAAGGGTTTTCCCATCTGTCATAATTAAATTAAATCATTTTTTTAATATCTTTGCTATAAGATGTGAAACTGTGGCAAACAAAATGATAATCGAAATGTAGTCCAAGGCAAAGAGAATGTAGCCGCGTTCCAGGTCGAAGAAGAAAAACTACTGCTGGAGGATGGGAGACACCCAAACTACGCGGTTGATGAAGGCATAAACGCCATA
>JAZSJM010000220.1:0-3427 GCA_045534325.1 Treponema sp.
ACAAAAGTTTTATCATCGATAAAACTTTTGCATTCCTTATAATCTCCAACTTTCATTTCTACATTCTGTAAAAGTTTTGAACATGCTTGAAGATTTTTTTCATCACACAAAAGCGGATTTTTTGCGTTATTGAATGGGACATTGAAAAAGCCTTTTGAGTTCACCCGATAAAGCCCGTTAAAACAAGTTTTGTTTAAGAAAATAAACAATACTGCTTTTTCAAGATTTTCAGCGTCATTTCCATTTACTTTAAGTTCGTTATACCGATTGCGCTTTTTATAGAAAAAATCTTTATTTTCTTCCAATGAATGACTCTTATAAATATTCTGTAAATCTAATAATTGAGAAATCATTTCTTCGCAATTATTTTTTATTTGTGAGTAAGTATTTATAAGTTCTTTATTTATGTCGTTGATTAAAACTTCTTTTGGTTGAAATTTACTTAAGACGTCAAAAAGTACGGCCCCACCACCAACAAATGGTTCACAATACTTTTCTATTTTTGAGGGATATTTTTCTCTAATTTCATCAAGTAATTGGCTTTTCCCACCAACCCATTTTATAAACGGTTTTGCCAACATAACAACTTAATTATACTACTTTTTATCGAATTTTTCTATATTATTTTTCTATAATAAGCAGCCCAGTGGGCTGTCGGCATAACTACGCAGTTAAACAGCGCACGGCTTGACCGTGCGTCTGTTTTGAACTGCATGTTAGGCGATATTACTTTAATGTTTTGACAGCATTCTTCAGTAAATTCAACGGCGTTATTCGCTCCCGTTTCTGCACTTTCAGCACACGGTCATATCGCATTTCAATATGGTGCAACTGCAGATTTTACAGTTTTGTATTCAAAAAATCCTTCACCTCATCAATTTGCGAAATACAAGTCTTTAATTCTGTCTCGCGTTCAGAATTAGTAGACTGTTCCTTTTCTTTGCTTTCAAGCTCTCTCGAAACTAGTCTTAGGTAATCATCAGTTTTTTCCGTAAAATTTTTCTTTACGGACTCAATACGAGTTAAAACGGTTTCAGCCATATAATCACTGATAACTTTTAGAGATATTCTCTTTTGTGTTTTTATCTCTCCTTTCCAGTAAGAAATCAGTTTATCCGTATTGAGCGAAACATCATCAAGCACACGCAGTTTTGGTTTGCAGAATCCACCGTCCTTGTCCTTGTATTTTTTATCAAGAAAGTTGTTATAGTCCGTTTCAATTGTTATGCTGTCCTCTTTGGGAAGTTCAATTGGTACGGCTTCCAGTTTTGATGGCAAAGAAAACTGTTCGTTCAGTTTTGAGAAGAACTGTGTATTTGCACGATTAATTATGACTTCAAGCTCATGGTTCGTTTCTTCATTTTTTAGAGAAATGGTTGCCTCCAAGTCATCTTTTAACTGTGAAAGTCCAACCTGTACTACGCTTTCAATGGAATTGTTTATAGTTTCAATTGTTTCCCTTGCTTTCTGCTCATCAAACGAAGTTAACTTTCCGTTTTTGAGAAGAGCATGTATCTGCTCGCAAGCAGTCTTTCCGAATTTGTAAATTCCCCTGCCGATTTTCTTAGCCGTGTTCTTTTGTGATTGGTTCATTCCTTTGCCAGATTTAGAGCCTTTGTTTCCGCTATCGCAGTTTTTATTTCCTTTCAATTTTGCGGCGACAACTTCAACACCTATGTCTATCCCCACATCGAACAGCGTATCAAGAATATTACCGAGCCAGTCAGATTTTCCGTCATTGTTATCTTCGTCCTGCTCGTGTGTAATTAGATTTTCTATTAGTTCTCCAATTTTGTTATCAAATAAATCAAATTTTTCTTTTATCTCTTTATCTACTGTTTTGTAAAAAGCATGAACTGTATCATCAATTTCTTTTAAATCTTTCCCAATTGCTTCAATGGAAGCCTTAAGTTCCGTAAAATCTCGTTTCAACTCCTCTTGGCTTTTGTACATAACACTTTGTTTTGCAAGGCAGAGATTTTCTGCGTCCTGTATGGCATTTTTAGACTTTTCGATGATTGACCGATAGAACAATGATTCGCTGTTGTTCACAATGTAGTCGATAATTTCATCTTCCAGTTTGGGAACACCCGATTTTTTTATGATATTTGAGAGAAGTTCATCATTGAATTTTTCTTTCTTTTCTTCTAGCGTAGCATCACGGTCATATAACGGACTGAATTTTCCATATACGATTTCACCGAGGTCATCAATTCTTGAGAAATTCTGTGCCTGCACCATACGCGAAAGTAATGCCCACTCAGCACTTACGCAATGGATTGATGGCTCTGTTATTCCAATGCGTTTTTTTAGACATTCCTTTACATACTCGATGGTTTCAGGGATAGTTTTTGAGTTTGCATTTTCACGGTCTATCTGGCTTATTACAAAGAAAAATCTGTCCTTTATTTCGGAAAGAATATCACTTCTGATGTCCGTTACCGTTTCAAAAAGTTTTTCTTCTTCCTGCCCGTTCAGCTGGGTGTAGTTCATAACATACAAAATTACATCAGCCATTTTTAGGACTTTTTCAACTTCATCCTTCAACGCAGATATTCCAGCCTCGTTCGGACCTGGAGTATCGATAAACTGAAAATTCACATTTTTTACCGTGCTGATTTTTTCATAAGGAACAAAGAGTGTATACTTGCTTACCATATCAACACCGCTCTCGCGGAATATGCGGTTTCGTTCTCTAATTGCATTGCAAATATTTTGTATGTCGTATATTTTTTCATCATTCGCTTGCAAATAGCAGTCTGCGGAATGTTTTATGTAAAGGAGGCTTGCTGTTTCGGGCGTGTTTGATGTAGGCAAATAGTCATTACCTAAAAGTGCATTTAAAAGTGTTGATTTGCCTGCTTTCATAGTCGCAATGACGGCAACAGTAAATGACTTTTTGTCTATTTGCTCTATGAGTGAATTGATTTTTGTATTCATAGTGTTTGTATGCCCCTTAAAACTTGGGTCAATTTGTGCATATTTTTCCAGTGCGTTCTTTACTGTTTCCAAGTCAGATTTTATCCGTTGATTTTGGTTTATGCTTTCTTCTTTCACACGTTTCTCCCATTTTCCTAAACTACAAGCGGGCCAGTGGCCCGTCCGCCTAACAACTGGTTGTACCGCACGCGGCTTGACCGCGTGTCGGCTACGAACCTTTGTTATGGCAAAAATATATCTTATACAGAATTGGATTTCATAAATCACTTATTTTCTTTATGAAAATTTCTGTACAAATTTTTGAAGCTTACGCTTCTATTATTATTTTTTTTTCGGGCGGCGTAAAGCCGCTTACTACCACTACCTTGTCTCGCCCTAAAGTTGAATAAATAATATAAAGCAAGCTCGACTTGCTTTATATTATTTTCAATTTTTTCTATCGCTTCTTCGCGTAAACCCTAAAATTATATTTCATAAATTAATTATT
>JAZSJM010000177.1:0-4623 GCA_045534325.1 Treponema sp.
TAAGTCGGAGGCCAAGCGGTCTTAGGAAGACAATACTAATGGCCAACTCCTTGGCTCACAGAACGACATGGCTACGATCCGACTTAATTATGTCAGAAAATACACTTTGTATCGATACATTATGTGTTACAGGAAAACCCGACTATGAGAGTTTAGATAAAACTGGAGCTGTTGCCTTACCAATTTTTCAATCGGCAACATTTTCCCACCCGTCCTTAGGTCAATCCACTGGTTATGATTATTCACGTTTACGAAATCCAACCCGCGATTATCTTGAAAAACTTGTGGCTTCTCTAGATAACGCTAAGTATTGCAGTGCCTATAACTGCGGGTTAGCGGCAATTACAGCTCTTTTTGATGCAATAATTCTTGATAATTCTCAAGGGAAAAAAATACATGTAATTTGTTCTGATGACCTTTATGGAGGAACTGAGAGATTTTTAAATACTATTGGAAAAAAACTAGGATTTGAAACTACTTATACAGATACTTCGAAGATAGAAAATATACAAAATTCAAAAAAAGAAAATACAAAAATCATTTTTATAGAAACTCCTGGCAATCCGCTTATGAAAATTACGGATATTGCTTTTACTGCACAATATGCTCATTCAATCGGAGCGCTTTTAGTTGTTGATAATACATTTTTGACTCCATATCTACAGCAGCCACTTTCATTAGGTGCAGATGTTGTTGTTCAAAGTGGAACAAAATATTTGTGTGGACACAATGATACTTTAGCTGGGTTTGTTACAACAAATAATGAAGAAATCGGAGAAAAATTAGTAACTATCACAAAAACAACTGGTTCAGGGCTTTCGCCTTTTGACTCATTTTTAATTGTTCGCGGTATAAAAACTCTTGCCGTTCGTATGGAGAAGCATTGTTCTAATGCCCTAAAAATTGCTCAGATGCTCAAAAATCATAGGAGAGTTACAAAAGTTCTTTTTCCAGGGCTTAAAGAAAGTGCGGGTTATTCAATTTCTCAAAAACAAGCAAAAGGTTCTGGAGGCATGATTTCATTTTATGTTGATAGTGTTAAAACAGTTGAGCGTGTTTTAAAAAATGTAAAAATCATACACTTTGCTGAAAGTTTAGGTGGTGTTGATACTCTTATAACATATCCAAAAACACAGACACATGTTGATGTACCAGAAGAGGAACTCAATGAACGAGGAATTACAGATAAACTTTTAAGGCTTAGTGTTGGAATCGAAAATCCTGACGATTTGATAAATGATTTATTTCAGGCACTAGATTAAAAATATAGAGGGGAAAAGCCTTTCCCCTGTGGTGCACTTTGTTGCACCACACCCCATTCTACGGGGAGAAATAGGTTTAATCCTGCTCCCCGTAACGCCCCTGAATATTTTTAAGTGGAGATAAGAGTATGAATTATGATTTTAATAACATAACAGATCGACATAATACAAATGCTGTAAAAATTGATCTTGCAGTTGCCCGAGGAAAACCAGCTGATGTACTTTCTCTGTGGGTTGCGGATATGGATTTTCCGACCGCTCCTTGTATTCTTGAAGCCTTGCATAAAAAAGTTAATCATGGAATCTTTGGTTATTCAACTCCAGATAAAAGATTTTATGACGCTGTTGCAAAGTGGATGCTGACTGAACATGATTTTAAAATTGATCGTCGCTGGATTATTACTACACCTGGCGTTGTTTTTGCTATTGTCTGTGCAATAAATGCGTTTACGAAAAAAGGGCAATCTGTTTTGATTCAGACTCCTGTTTATTATCCGTTTAAAAATATGATTACTGCTAACAATCGCAAGGTCGTAACTTCTTCACTTTTTGAAAAAGAAGGAAAATGGTATATAGATTTTGATGATTTTGAAAAAAAAATAATTGAAAACGATGAAAAAATTTTTAAGATCTGTAGTCCCCATAATCCAGTTGGACGAGATTGAACAAAAGAAGAGTTAATAAAAATTTCTGAAATTTGTTTAAAGCACAACGTAATAGTTTTTGCAGATGAAATACATAATGATTTTATTCGTAAGCCAAATAAGCACATTGTTTATTCAACAATTTCTGACAAAGTAGCAATGAATTGTATTGTTGCCACATCCGCAAGCAAAACATTTAATTTAGCAGGGCTTCAGTTTTCTACAATTTTTATACAAAACCCATCGTTAAAAGAGGCTTTTAATTTAGAACGGAATAAAACAGGCTATGACGAACCATCTTTAGTGGGACTTGTTGCCACAACTGCTGCGTATGAAGGTGGAAAAGAATGGCTTGATGCATTAAAAGTTCATCTGGAAGAAAACTTATCGCTTGTCCGTTCATTTTTTAAAGAAAAATTACCAAAAGTTCGCCTTATTGAGCCAGAAGGAACTTACTTACTTTGGGTGGATTTTAGTGCCCTGGGGTATACAGACGACGAACTGGATGACATTATTGTTAATAAAGCAAAAATCTGGTTTGACAAGGGAACAATGTTTGGATATGAGGGTGATAACTATCAGCGAATAAATATAGCAACACCTCGTCCGCTTTTACAGGAAGCTTTAGAGCGACTTTACAAGGTTTTCGGTAATATTGTAGAATAGCAGAAAATTTTATAGTGATTTAGGGGATATTTATGAAAAGATTATCAGCTCTTTTAATTTTATTTGCAGGTTTTACCAGTTGCTTGTTTGCTGACTGGACAAAAATTGTTGCAGCAGGGGTAAGTATTCCTATTGTAAACACGACAATTGAGTGGGAAGATAATATTGGAAGTGACCATGAAAAGGGAAACGGTTTTAATATTGACGGACAGTTCCGTCTTGTAAAAGACACGAATTTTGCCTTTATGTGGGATTTAGATGCCGGTTATGTTAATATCGGTGATACTGACGGAATAGATTTCTCTCTATATTTTGGGATTGGTAAGAATTTTACGCAAGACCCTTCTAAAAAAATTATTTTGAGCGGTGTTGTCGGTGTTGATGCTGATTACCTTTTTGACGAGACTAAAGTTGGTACAACTACAATTGAAAGATCTATTGAGTTAGATAATGTTATGATTGGTGCAGATTTTTTTGTAAGTACAAAACTTTCTAAATCTTTTGGAATATTTGCACAGTGTACGGCTACAGTTGGTGTAGGAGGAGCGTTTGCTAAGACAACTTCAAAAATAGGTGGAGTTAAAACTGAAAACTCAATCGATGGAGTAAGCGAGATTTTTATTTTAAGACCACGGTTTGGTTTTAGCTGGACATTCTAAAACTTAATTGCGCCTGTGGGGCAGACATTCTTACAATTGCCGCATCGAATGCAGTCAGCAGAGTCTGGTTTTTTGTATATTTTTATATTTAATTTGCATTCTTTTTGACAGGCACCGCATTCGATGCATTTTGCTGTATCTATTTTAATTTTATAAAAGGAAAATTTGTTACAAATACCGTAAATTGCACCAAGAGGACAGACGTAGCGACAGAATGGACGGTAAATCATTATTGATGATATAACAGTGATGATTAAAATAGTTAACTTCCATCTGAAAATAAATCCTGCCGTCTGTCGCATTGCATTGTTTAATAGAACAAGAGGAATTCCTCCTTCTAAAGTGCCTGCTGGACAAACCCATTTGCAAAACCACGGCTCTCCGTAACCAAGAAAATCAGCAACGAAAGCTGGTAAAATAATTACAAAAATTGCCAGGAAAACAAATCTAAGGTACCGTAAGAATTTTTCACCTGGGAGATTTCTGATTTTTTTGATGAAAGGAATTTTATAAAGCAAGTCCTGAATAAAACCAAAAGGACATAAAAATCCGCATATAAGTCTTCCGCAAATAGTTCCACAAATAACCAAAAAACCTGTTACATACATTGCAACTGCATATTCGCGGGCATTTAGTGTTGCCTGAAGGGAACCTATGGGGCAGGAAAGAAGGGAACCTGGACAGGAATAGCAGTTTAAACCTGGATTACACAAAAATTTTAATTTTCCGTCGTAAATCTGACCTTTTGCAAAGCCTTTTGCGTAGCCGTTTGAAAAGGCAAAAAAAAGTGATTGAATTAGAAGGCGGATTTTATTATGTCTAAATAGTTTTTTGTTCATTTTAGCCGATTCCGATACATTCAAGGCAGATGTGTGTTGCCTTGTTAAAAACAGTTATTGCTTCTCCACGATAGATCCCAAGAAAAAGCAATGCCAGCCCTAAGGTGAGGATACTTACTGCCAATAAAAATCGTTTATTTTTCATAATGGTAACCTCCATGTGCGCTAGGGATTGGCATGTTGTAAAAACGTCCTGTTTTTACAACATGGCTCAAAAGCTGCCGCTTTTGACACAGGCAACCCCTACCGCACCTCCATGTGCGCTAAGGATTGGAGCACCGCCCACCTGCCGTCAGGCAGGTGAAGGCGTTCTAAGGTCAGTACTCTGACCTTCGAATGGAGCTAAAGCGTAAGTGCGCAAAGCCCGTACATGCCGTAAGGCATGTAGCGCCCTATTTTATTTCTTTTAATAAATCATCAATAATTTTTTGCCACTCTTTTTTGCTTCTAGCTCCAAGATACATTTCTCCCACCATTTTACCGGTATTATCGACAAAAATCGTAGAAGGAACTGCCTGTATGTTACGAAGGAAAGTTGAAAACATGGCTGGAT
>JAZSJM010000291.1:0-7516 GCA_045534325.1 Treponema sp.
GGATTCAGTATTCTTGCTGTTTTGTTTATCTGTCTGTTTTTGTTTGCAAATGGAATTCCTGCCATGCACAAAATCGGACTTACAGATTTTTTGTTCGGGACTAAATGGAAACCGGGGAATGACCTTTATGGTATTTTCCCCATGATTGTAGGAAGTCTTTATGTAACTGCAGGAGCCATTATTGTTGGAGTTCCTATTGGCCTTATGACTGCAGTTTTTTTATCTAAGTTTTGTCCTGTCTGGCTGCATAAAATCATAAAGCCTGCAATTGATTTACTTGCCGGGATTCCAAGTGTTGTTTACGGATTTTTCGGGCTTATGGTGATTGTGCCTGCGGTTCGAAACCTTTTTGGAGGAAATGGTTCATCAATTCTTACTGCAAGTCTTCTTTTAGGCATGATGATTTTGCCAACGATTATTTCTGTTTCGGAAAGTTCATTGAATGCAGTTCCTGGAAGCTACTATGAAGGAAGCCGTGCTTTAGGTGCCACCCATGAACGAAGTGTTTTTATGACCATGCTTCCAGCCGCTCGCTCGGGGATTATGGCAGGAATCATTCTTGGAATTGGACGTGCTATTGGTGAAACTATGGCTGTAATTATGGTTGCAGGAAATCAGGCCAGACTTCCAAATTCACTTTTGAAAGGAGTGCGAACTCTTACGGCGAATATTGTAATTGAAATGGGATATGCTACGGACCTTCATCGCGAAGCGCTGATTGCCACAGGTGTGGTTTTGTTTGCCTTTATATTGCTGATTAATCTGAGTTTTAATCTGGTGAAGAATAGAGGTAAGTGATTTTGTTATAAGGGCGTTCCCCCGCTCGCGCGGGGTCGGGCTTTCCGGGGTTCCGCCTTTCGGCTCCATTCCTTCGGAACGCCCGCCCTTGGCGGTCGCCCCTACAATCCCTAACGCAGTGGCGTAAGAGGATTATCAGCTTTAAAGCTTTTGTCAGACGATCTTTTTTATAAATCAAGAAGATACCTTATATCTTCATTTTTGATTTTTTCACAACCTAATAAATCAATTCGATATTCAATATCTGAAATATTTTCTGGCAAAGTATTAAATGGATTTATTTTATTGCAGTCATAAATATTTATGTCTAAAAGTTTTAACTTTTTATTAAAATAATCTGCTGTATCAAGTCGTGATTTTTCTTTTTCTAGATTAACTATGAAATTAAAATCAGATGCTATTATATCAATCTCTTTTAATTTCTCTTCCAATTCTTTTAAACTAATGCCTGAATTGTTGTTTTCAACTATGGAAATTGCCAAATAATTTGAATCGCTATTGAAAAGCTGCGAATGTTTAATTAGCACACTATTTACAGAATTAGAAGTTTTAACTTCGATATTTTTGTTTTTTACAGAAAAATCATATTTTGAATAAGTTCCCGACGAGTGCCAGTATGAGGACAGATTAATGCCAAATTTTGTATAAAAATAATATATTAATGACAATTCACCAAACAAACCTAAAATATTCTGTTTTTTTTCTTTACCGACATTTTGAAACAAGTCGACCAAGGAACTAAAAAACTCTACAAAGTTTTTTGAATCCATTAGTTCTATATGTGCCAAGCATAGATTTATAAAAGATTCAAATGCTGATATATTTTCATTAAATGAAATCTTATATTCAATAAGGTTATAAAATCCTGAATCAAAATTTTGTAAATTTTCAACCGAAAGGATATTTGCATTTGAACGAAGCTGTAAATATTCTGTTTCAAGTGAATTTTTCACAACTGATTCATTATTTTTTACCATATAAATGAGTTTTTTGTTATTGACAAAAAATCCTGCACTATCAGAACATTTTTCAATTAAGTAAAGCTTATTATCTATTGGAGAGACATTTATTGCATCTGTAATTTTATTCAACAAAGTCATCTTCTTCTCCTTTTGTAAAATAAACTTTTTCTTTCGGGACATAAATTGCAAACATATATTGAATTAAGGATGTGTCATAATTGTTCTTATCATTTCCTGGAGCAACATTGTACAGTTGAATATTAACTTTATTCTCGTCTATTATAATAAATCTATCGCCTAAAAATGCTGACTTATCTTTATTGAGACTGCTAGCTCCCTGCTGCAGAGGCTTGATTCTCGGCTCATTTTTGTAAAGAGAACGGAATCTAGGAGGCTCCTTTTTTATGTCACCTATCTGAATTAAAACAACTTCATCTGTATCAAGTAATTTTAACAAGGCATCCTTTTGAAATGGCTCATATTCAAATACATTTTTAACAGCTTTTACAATATCTTTCATTGATTCTGCTTTCAAAAGAGTGTAATATCCTGTAATCTGACCAACTTGGCTTCCATTTTTTGTTTCTTTCCAATTTGAATTATTTATCAAATTATCAATTATTGCAGCATTTTCTTTTATTATGGAGCGGTCTTCAACAATAAAACGCTGGATAACCCAACGTTTCTTAAACTTGATTTTTTGGAACTTTGCCTTATTCGGGCTTGTAGGTCTTAATATCGTATTTTCGCCAGATATAATAATATCGTCTATTCTCATTTTTCCGGCTTCAATATCTGCAAATTGTTCCCACAAATCCTCGTCGATTTCTGCAAGATTCGTAAATTCCTGTGCAATAGGTGAACTTGTAAAGATTTTACATAACCGAAAATACTTGCTTCTGTAACCGAACCATCTTGCTCTCTGGAGAGTGGTATCCATATTTCCAGATTTTTTTGCCCAACGGGTAAAGTAAGTTGCAATTAGATTATCAAATGTTAAACCTCGTTGTAACAAATCGCCACCGATGAAAATCTTTTGCGTAAATAATTGTGGGTTTGCCTGAGTTTCTTTTCCTTCCGAATTTTGTAAAATCAACTTAATAGATTTTACAACTTTTGGAAGAACATCTTTGATTGTCTCAAATGTATCAGACTCTGGAAAATACTTATCATAAGTTGATTTAAACTCATTTAAAAACTCAATTTTATTTTCATCATCGTTTTTGAATGATAATTGCATTTGCCCGATGTAAGAGTCTATCTGATTATATACCCGTTTATGTTCAGCCTTTTCCTTAGCCGTATGAATAATCATGTCTGAATAAGTTCTGGATTTGTTTTCTAGAAACTGCTTCAATGCAGATGCAATGATAAAATAGTTTATTGCTTCACGTAAAGAATTAGAGATTGTCGTTGTATCAAACGAATCATCATCGTCAATAATTTTTATAGAATTATTGTCACTCAAATGATATTGCAAAGCACCATCATAACCAATTGCTGGACTTATAAGCCATATAGATGCTGGCCGTAATTCGCTCCATTTGTCTAAAAAGATATTAGCTTGTGGTGTTGCAGTTACTGAAAGATAAAGAGGATTATTTAGTAAATTTTTTATTTTCTTTATCTCTGCATACGTTGCGGAAGCATCATTTTGTTTGTCTTTTTTTGTATTTAAGCTTGCCTGGTCTCCTTCGTCATCGATAACAAAAGATTTTAAGCGATTTTTATCCAACTGCGATAAAAAGTTATTTACAATTTTCATTGCAGGTGGACGCTTCATAGAAATCAGGATAATAGGCTTTTTTAGCTCAATAAAGTCATTTATAATATCTTCCGTCAGATTTGTTATATCTTCTTTTTCTTCTGTTGAAAAAATTGCCGGACTATCACTTTCATATGTTACGGTATCTTCTGCATCAAAAGTTTTTTTAAATCTTTTTGTAGTTTGCCCCAATAGTTTTGAATCATAACCGCCGTAAATGACTAAGAAATTATATCCATTATCAAAAGCTAATGCGGAAAACAGTTCCAAATTTGATGTTTTTCCAGACTGTACTTTACCGACTAACAAGGAGTTGTGATTTGTATTTTCAGAAAGCTGCACTTTTATTTTCTGAAATATTTTGATTACATTATCTGCTATATTATCAGCACCATTCTTGCCATAGCTATTTATGTGCTTATTATGGATTCTTTGATAATATTTTCCATCAATGATTACAGGTTCAAGTTTCTCGTCAGCAAATTCATATTGTTCCATAATTATTCACCTACCACTGATAAGAAGTCATTCAGAAAATTTCTAATAGATGTTGACGGAATCTTTCCATCTGAACCAGCCAATTTAGCTTTCTTTTCAGCTGCCATAAATGCAATGACAAACTTTTCTATTATTGGTTGAAAGTCAGGATTCTTTGAAAAAGGCTTGAAGAACTGATGATTTATATTTATATAAAGTTCCACCAAATCATCGGTGTCAGTCTTTACATCTATCCAATTTGTTGAATCGGCTTGTTTCCATGAGATTCTAAAAACAGTTTTTTGAATCTGATTCATTTGTATTGGATATTCTCTAACTGATTCGCTTAATTTTTCTTCTTTATTTGATTCAACTATATATTCATCAAATAACTCTTGCTCAGGAGTTTTAGTTTGTGAAGAGGGTAAATTGATGTGACCTGTATTGATGGCAGATATTTTTTCTGCGTAGGGCTGTACTTTTTCCAAAGTGTTGTTCGAAGTTTCTTCGGAAAGCACGTTTTCGTCGTTACGTTCTTGAACTGTTTTTGAAGCTAAAGATATAATATTCTTTATTCTAGGCTTTAGCGATTTCAAAAATTCATCTTCAAGACCATTATCCCAAACAAAACCGTCTTTTGCCTGATTTACAGGGAAATCATCTAGATCAATTTCACCATATAATTTATGTGATATTGTGCTTTGAGCCTCACCAAAAATTTCTGTAGGTTTATAATTTTGTCCTTCACCACCAATGATTACTCTATTTCGCCTAAACAATGCAAAGCCGGCATTTGCAAAGCCACTTTTTCCTCCCGCTTTTCTGTCTTTTAAAATACCAACAAAACCTTTGACTTTATAGGCTCTTTTTTTAAACTCAAATGCGAAATCGATATTTTTCTTCCATACTTCTCCTTTATACGAAAGTGGCTCGTATGGTGTAAATGATAATTGTTTTGAATTATTGCCGGTTATAAACTCTATAGTAACTTTTCCACTTTCCAAGTCACGACGATACATACTTTCAAGTAAGGTGCAAATCTTAGCATGAGTTTTAGGCGATATTTGTTTTGTCAGATTCTTTATGTGTATAATTGTTCCATGTTCAGATTTAGAACACAGGTCTTTTCGTATTTTAACAGAGTTTATCTTTTTTTCTCGTAAAAGAGGAATGTTGACTTCTGTATAATATTTATTTTCTGAATTTAATTGAGTTGATTCTACAGACCATATTTCACCAAACCACGATGCTGCTGTTTTTAATCCCATTCCAAATTCATTTCGGGTATCAGGATGGTCTGATTTTGAATCAAGTTTTACAGCTCTTTTAAAATCTTCAATTTCCATGCCATAAGCATCATCTGTTATGATAAGTTCATTCTCATTTTGAAGATATTTTATTTGTACGTGAACTTGTCCTATTTTTTCTTTCTTTAATTTTGCCTCATTTGAAAAAAATGACTGTGTTGAATTATCCACAAATTCAGCAATGGCATACCAAGCCTTGTAGCTTAATCGTGAGAACACGCCCAAAATGCCAGCTTCTGGTCTTATATCTAATTCTTCATTTGCCATTATTTTATCTCCAAAAGATTCTTTGCGATTCGTCTTACGACCTCAACATTTACGGCATTTCCAAAAGCCTTGAACGCTTCGGAAATTGTATTCGGTACATTTTTAAGTTCTTCCATGCCTTGTAATTTTGCGGCTTCTTTTTTTGTCATATATCGTCCTTGCTTTCCGTCTGGTGTTATTATCCAAGGGAAAATAGGAATTTGAGTTGTTGTAAGAACAAGTGCTGGTGAGTATGTTGGAAGTTTTACACGGATTCCAGAAGGCCTAAACTGTATTATTTTGTCATCAAGAATTGGTTTTGCATTTTTATCGATTCCACAGTTCCACTCAAATTTTTGATGACTGTTTTCAAAGCCAGGTTTTTGAATCTTTGGAAGCCATGAATCTAATATATCTTTGTGTGCCGCATAAAATTCTCTATTCCATTTTATAAAGTTCTTTTTCCAAACAGGAAACTCTTCATTAGGCTTCATAACAGTTTGGGCGTATATGGGAAGTTGCAAACGCATATCATCAGCAGAATTACCTTGCAGAACAACACCAAATTTTCCGCGTCTTCCTTCAAGAGTTTTTCTTTTCTGGCGACAAGGCGGAGTTTTTTCATATTCATAATCAGCTCCCCATTCCATAGCCCAAATTGGAAAAGAAGGAATTGTTATTTTCTTTTTGGTGAGCAAATCAAGAAAGTCTTTCCAAGCCTTTAAATGCATTCGCGTTTGATCACGCAATGACAGATAATCGCTATCACTTTCATCAATGATAGTTCTTATGTTACATGCGATTTTTTCTTCATGTGATGGAAATTTGAAGTCTTTTAATCCGCCTTTTGAATTTAAACGACCAACTATATAAATGCGTTTACGGTGCTGTGGAATATCAAAATTATGAGGAGAAATAATATCACATTTGACATCATACAATGTTTCTAGATTTGTCCTTATAACTTCCCAGGTATTACCGTTGTCATGGGTTTGAAGATTTTGAACATTTTCAAGTAAGATATATTCAGGTGTTTTTTCCTTTAGAATATCCATGATTCTCCAGAAGAGATTTCCTCTGTCTTTTTCATCCTTGAATCCCTGTTGCTTTCCAGCTTTTGAAAACGGCTGACAAGGGAACCCTGCACAAAGCATGTCAAACTTTTTTGGAATATCTTTATCAATATCGACTTTGTTTATATCCCCAAAGCAGTCAATACCATAGTTTTCTTTGTAAAGAATTCTCAAATCTTCCTTTAATTCGCTTGCAAAAACACATTTGCCGCCTAATTTTTGCATTGCTAAATGAAAGCCTCCAAGACCAGCAAATAAATCTATAAATGTAAATGTTTGCTTTTGTTGATAATTTAAAGGAGCGTTTAAAGTGTTACCTTCTTCGCTTTTCCTTTTGTCAGCATTCATTATTTTTATCCTTTTTCTTCTATATAACAGAAGTCACCGTTGCTAAGTAGTCTACCTCAAAATATAGCATAAAAAACGCTCCTTTTCTATAACAAAGGAACTCTTTGGCAAAAGGCAAAATTCTCACTGAGAATTTTTTAAAAGTCAGTGAGAATTTTTTAAAACTCACTGACTTTTTGACCAAAACTCACTGAGAATTTTACGGCACCATCCTTAAAATTTTCGCAAAAAGACTTGCCGATTGGCACATGAATTTATTATCTTTAAAGCGTATCTTTCGGCCGAAGATATGGGCTCCGTCGGAGTTCCCAGAGAAAAAAATCGCTAGCGGAGGTGCTTATACGGTACTTCAAAAGTAGTTTAATCATGGAGGGTACATTATATGATGTATTCTGTAACAAAGCGACAGAACCCGCGCGACAGACAGGCGGATTCTAAGTATTATGCGTCGGCTGAGTACGGCGAGGAAATCGATGTCAATGCATTGGCTAAGGAAATTTCCAAGTCCTGCACACTGACCCCGGCAGATATTGTAGCAGT
>JAZSJM010000259.1:0-8784 GCA_045534325.1 Treponema sp.
TAAATAACGGCCATTGTAGCACCAGAATAGTTATATACTGATGTATGAATATATTTTCCTGCAGAATCTGTTGCCATACCCATCTGATCCCAACTTAATCCTCCAATTAAATACTCAATAGAGGTTTGACTTCCGTTTGTACCAGAGAATTTAGCACGCTGTGGCTGATAGCCGTTTCTAATCTGTGCGTTACCGTAATTATTATCTGTTGCTCCATTGAGATCCACAAATCCGAATACAGGATCATCTCCTTCCATAACTAAGTTTGGATAGTATGCATTTTTCTTTCCCGTATCCTTCATATCAAAGAAGCGCAGATACCTGTCATCGGTCAATGTTACATTCTTTGTGGTGTAGAAGTCAGCCTCGTTTACGCGGTTCGGCATGTTTTTGTAGTCTTCTACGCTTGAAGTTCGCTCAAATGAACCGTGGGCATCATTATTATTGATGTTGTTCAGTGCGCGCACTCCGTTAGAGAAGATTTCAAGATAGCCGCTCTTTGTAATGCCAGAGTTTGTAATTTCTGCCCTTGTTGTGGCCGTGGCACTTGCGGTAAGGCTTGTACCTTCGCTTGTCTTTGTAATAGCTGTTCCGCCAGAAGTTGCTTTGTTTGCGATTTTTGCAACAAAGTCGGCTGTCGAGAAGTTAAAGCCAGTCAAGGTAATAACATTTTCTGCATTGTTTGCAAGAATAGAGTATTTACCGCTTGCAGAACGGATGTTGTTGTCTTTAAGACCGCTAGCCTTTCTTACAGAAGTTTTTATTCCCGTTATATAAGGAACGACATCCACCTTGTATGAAGGAACATGTGTGGTTCCATCAGTAACTATATAGGCACCATCTGTTGTATCAGGAGCAGAAGCACTGGAATTTACAGAAGAATTACTAATCTGGTCAGTGGTTGTTACGGTGAGCGTAATGTCTTTTTCAGCAACATTCGGAATTTGGGCAGTATCAATGCTGATTGTCCAATATACTTTGTGTCCGTCCTGGCTTAAATAAGCTGTATCTTCATAGAATCGAGATGAATCTGTTAAAGATGTGCTGATTGTCCATTCATAACTTCCGCCGTCTGAAAGAGCATTTCCAGAATTACCGCTTAAAGCTGACCAACCACCATTTGCTACATAAGTTGCATCTGTTGATGTTGAATCATAAGTTCCCATTGCAATGTTTGCAAAGCCAGTGAGTGCTGTACCCGAAGCATTGGTAAGGGTGAACTTAAGGTTTTTAAGAGAATGTTCATCATAAGCAGTTCCTGTAAATGTAATCTTTCCAGAAACTTTTGGATCAGTTCCGTAGAGTGTTGCAGCGGCAGTTCCTGCTAAGTCGCCTTCAAGTTCTATATGTCCGTTTGAAGAAGAATTTGTATAAAGTGAATTTTTAGATGCACTTTCCCAATAGAACGGATTTACTACAACCTTTGGCGGAAGTGAGTCAACAAGGTCAATCGTAAAATCATTTACCAGAAGAACACAATTCTGCGAGGTTAAGCCTTGTACAAGTTCATCTGTAGAATCCCAGAATGTGAATGAGGCAGATTTGCCTGTACCATCATTAGCTTCTGTAACGGCTGCAACAATTTGAGAATTTGTAAGGGTGTATCCTTTAAGTGAAGTTGCTGTGTCAACGTTATTGTAACTTACTGTTTCGATTTTCTGAGATGAAACAAGGTTTTCAATATCTGAATTTACTGTTGCAACAACACCATAACTGCTTGTAACGGCAGCGGTTGAAGAAGCTCCACGGCCGTATACCATCATAATGTCCCCGTTACCACCAACTATTTCTGCAACTACGGCAAGTTTATCTTTAATTGCAAAAGCACTGCCATAAGCAGAAGTAGAAATAGTCTGTTCAGCCTTTACTTCTGTATTATCAATTCCATAAGTTGTATTTGCGTCATAAACATTGTATGGACTAAACTCATTTGCAGTCCATGTGGCACTTGAGTTAAGGTCTGTTCCCAAAAATATTTTTGCAAGGCGAGGAGCTGAGTTTTCAACTTTAACCGGATAGACTTCTCCGCTGACATTACCTGCGGCATCAAAGGCAAGAACTACCAGTGCACAAGGTCCGTCAGGAATATTGTATGTGTGTACGGTTGCATCCCAACTGTAACCTACAGAAGTTGAACCAGTAAGGGTTTCAGGCATTTTATCCCCATCATCCGAATTATTCTTGAATGTGAACGGATTTGCACTTGAACTTGAAACGCTTTCTGTTGATGTATTGTCAACAACCTGAGCATATGCAAAATATGCGGTAATTGAAGCCCCATCGGTGATTCCTGTTTCAGGGGAGAATGTTACCTCACCTGTTGAAGAATCAATGTCATCAATTCTTCTCAAAAGACCGGCAATTTCAATAAGCCCGCCAATTCTAATATGGGCATTATCAGTTATATTTGCTGCAGTTGAAGGAATGAATGTATCACCACCAGAACCGAGATTACCAGAAATTTCTTTTGCATAAAGATAATAAGTGTCTTCCCCTTGAGTAAATGGTCGTGGAGTAAGATTTGCGCTTATTGTAGCCTTTGCATCAGAAGTTCCGCTCGTAATAAGAGGATCAAGAATAGCTTCTGTCGTATAAGTTTCTCCGTCAATCGCATTAGCACGCACAAAGTAGAATGCAAGATTCTTAAAGCCAGAGCCGGTTTCGTCAACCTTACCGCCTAAAGTATAGATATAGTTTGAGTCAGCAATAATATTAGCTTCTGTAGTTTTGAGGTAGTTTGCTGAATTATCTGTTGCTCCCTTATAAACTGCTTCAATTACTGGAGCTGTATTATCAATTTTTAATGTATAACTACTTGTAATCGTGTGTTCAGAATCCTTTACAACAACACTATATTCAAGTGAAGTTGCAGATGTATCTACAGGAATAAACAGGTATTGAGTCTGTTCTTTTCCATCTGAACCTGTAACCTTAGTTGAAGCAACAGGTGTTACAGAAGAAGCACTTCCTCCATCAGTTTTTTTAGTAACTGTATATGAAGAAAGTTCACTTTCATCATGCAGTTTAACAGTTAGATACCAGTCACCTTTAAGGTACATATCACTCTTGTAAAGAGAACTTGCAATAATATTTGAAGCACTTACAACTGTGGAAGCAGTGCATCCCTGAGTTGGCGCAGAAGAAAACTGATAAAGCATAGCTGACTGAGTCGGAGCTGTATCATCAATATTTACATATACCCAATCTGTCCATGTACCAACCTTTCCTTCAGCATTTACGGCACAGGCACGAATTGCTAAATAAGTAAGTTTTCCTTCAGATGGATTAAGTTCACCACTTTCGTTAATCGTAAGACTCCATGAACCTGTCTTTTCAGCTTTAATACCCCAGTCAAGTTCGTCTGCAAAAGAAAGTTCTTCTCCAACAATACTCTGAATCTGAGCTTTATTAAGAACAGTAAATCCTTTACTTACGGCATAAGCAGAAGATAATGTATATTTATCAGAAATAGATTCATTTTCCTCAAGGTTTCCTGTACCACTCATAATCTGAACATAAACAGAGTTTACAGTGGTAGTATTTGAAGGAATTACTGCACTTCCCGAAATACGTATTGCTCCACCTAAAGTTACAAAATCAACACCTGTATTTGAAGGATACAACAAGTCCACATCAGGTCTGTCTGCATTTGGGTTATGCTTGAATGTAAAGTTACGGTATACAGTTACGTTTCCAATTTCGTCCGTTGTCTTTACATAGAACGGCAATGTATAAACCGAGTTATTTACAGCCGTATAATATGTAGAACTATCATAAACAGAAAGTACGGCAGATGTTAACGTAAACTTCCATACAGTTTCTGATGTATCAGTATCTAATTCAGTATTCCATACAGAGTTTCCACTTCCATCTACTGCAACAGCAAGTTCTGAGTCAGAAAGTGAGCGTTGAGTTGCAGTTGGAATGAGCCATGCTGTTTGTACAACACCTGCGTTACCGATATCCGTAGATGTTCCAGAGAAAGTGATATCTCCTGTAAGTTCATCATTTGAAGACGGGCTGTTTACCTTGACAGCAGGACCATCGTTATCAACCATAAAGATTGGAGAAGATGTACCAAAAAGTCCTGACTTATCGAATACTTCAACTGTTCCAGAAACAGATCCAGTCTGCATTACAGATAAATCAACATAATCAGTTGTCCATACAGCTGTAGTAGTACCCGTAATTGTACCACTCTTTGCAAAGCCCTCTCCCGTATAATTAGAACAAGAAGCAATCTTTATTTCTGCGTCACTTCCGTCAGCAAGTTCCTTATAATTTAAAGTCAGACGAATACCTTCTATTTCGTTTGCATCGTAGCCTGTTACCCTAAATTTAACATATTGCCTGTCTTTACCACCGGCTACAAAATTTGTTCCAGGAGCAGTAGCTGACCCATTTTCCATCTTCGATGAATCATATGACTGAACAAGTGTGTTCCGGATTGACGGTGCGGTTGCATCACTCTTATAAGTAAGAGAAGAAGAAGAATCAACTGCTTCGCTTGTCTTATAACGGAAGTACGGTTGTTCATAATTATAATTTACTGCGTTTACCGTTACGGTCTTTCCCGTATAGAAAACACTGTCGGCATTATCAGCAATATAGAAATAAACCGTTTTTTCACCATCGGCCGTATCAGCAGGGGTAAATGTCCATTCTCCTGTCGAAGGATTAAAGGTTGTAATGTCATAAGTGCTTGTTCCAACTTTGACTTTATTTGTAACAATACCAGTTGCTGCATCTGTTGTGGAAGTAACGTTAGTTGTTGAAGAAATCTGTGATGTTGTTGCTACAAAGGTCTTAACAACTACGGTTGATGTTGAATCATCGTCAGTAACAGTTCCTTCAATTTTTGCATCTTCGCCATACTTTAAGATATAATTTCCGTCAGAAAGAGTAAGGTTTGTAACTTTCACTGTCGGACGATCAGAATTCATATCAACAATATACTTAAAGTAATTTGTTCCGTTTACATATTTGAATGAAGATGTTTCAAGATCATAAACATTATTATTTCCAGCATTATCAGTTACAACAGGTATAAAATAGAGTTCTGCTGTTGTAGGACTGTCAGCAACAGCTGTTAAAACATAAGTATCAATGTCGTCAATTGACCAGCTGTAAATCTTACTTTCATCTGTAATTGTTCCTACAATTTCAAAATCACTGTAATCGCCCGATGGCACTGAAGTTGAAGCATAAAGAACAAGTTCCTTTGGAGAAGAACCAGAATAAGTTACACTTCCGGTAAGAGTCATAAGTTTGTTAATACTAGAAAGTACAGCAGGAGATTTTATTTCCACAGATGGTGCACTCTTATCATAAGAAAGTGTAAATAAGGTTGCAGAATTAGAATTTCCTGCACTGTCTGTAATTGTTCCATTAACATTGTAAGTTCCATTTTCATCAAGAGCGCTTAAAGTTGATGAAAAAATCTGAGCAGACCAAAAACCATTGTTCAATTCTGCTGTTGAAGAAACTCCGTTTACCTCAACGGTAATTTTTGAAACACCAGAATTTTTCGAAGTTGGCAAATCAGTGTAGGTTCCTTCCACAATGATAGGACTTACACCATTTGTATACTGCTGACCATTATGAGAAGAACATACTAAAATAGGACTTTCCGCATCAACATTAACGGAAGCATTATAGAAAATCTTTTCATTACCATTGCTATCTTTTGCAATTACACTATCAAGGCTGGCATTGCCAACTTTATCTTCAACAACAAGAATAAGATAGTTTGTCTTCTCTTTGCTAAAACCTGATATTACTGACTCAAAATTAGAAACAATATTTGCGTAGTATTTTTTATTTCCCTTTGAATCAGTTATTGAATTTGTTGAAGTTACTGAATATTCAGTTGCAGAAGTCTGAATATTGCCATTTTTATCAATATATTTGAGAGGAATATTACCATTTACTCCATTAACAGAAGTATAGAATACACGTTTTGTTTTTTCTGAACCTTCAGCGAGAGGAGCAAAATAACCCGTATAGTCAGTTGCCTTATTATAATTAGCATAGAATTCTAACGCCTGGGCTTTTAAGTCATCATAAGGAATCTCTGTTGAAGAACTGACAACCTTATAATAAATCATGTTAAGACCAGAACCTTCTTCTACAAAATTACCACGGAATTTTATTGTAGTTGTGTTTCCATAGGTATTTTCCTGATATTTTCCACCTACATCAGTATCTAAATCATCATTCCAGAGGGCTGGATTTTCCGCCTTAGAAATATCATCGTTATTATATGAGCCGATACGGAAGAAAATATCCTTATTTTTTCCATCGAGGGCGTGTTTTCCACTTGGAGCTGTCGTATCAAATACAAGTTTAATTATACTCTGACCTATGTTTCCAGCAGCATCCCTTGAATAAATATAAAGGTTTGCACCGTAATAAGTTGAAGTAATCTGCGATGCAGGTACAGTAAAACTCCACTTATTAACTCCGGATTGTTCATCAGAGGTATAAACATCACCAGCAGCAGTTGAAGAAACTTCTGTATCTGCGTCCGAAAGTGCCACAAGTTTAACCCAGTTTGTACATGCCTTAGCCGTAGAAAGATTATCTGTTACAAGTCCTGAAACAGTAAGCGACTTGGCTGGATTTATCCAGTAGAATGATGAAGTTGAATCTTCTGCCGCAACAGAAATCTCCGAAAGTTCAGAACCTGGAGCTTGCGTATCAAGAGTAAATGTTCTCTGGAACGTAGAAGTTGCTCCGTTATTTGCAGTTATAACAAGAGAAACTTCATAATCTCCCTGACCAATACTAGGAATAAATATGTCTTTTACCTGGGCAGATGTAAAACGCCAGTTATAAATAATCGGAGTTGAAGCCGCATCAATTGTATAGCAGTAATTACTTATAAAATCAGAAGAATAATCAGGAGCTACACTATTATAAGTCTGAATATCAAAATTATCTTCATATCTTGTTACTTTATCATTTTTTGAATCTGTCAGTGTCAAAACATAAGAAAGACTTGTAAGAACTTCATCAGAAGAAATTGTACCGCTTACATACAACACATCTGATTTTGAAACAGCCCCCTCTCCTGTAAACTGTGATTTTTTTATAACCGAGTTAAGTTTATTTCCTTCAGTTGCGCTGATTGTTGGTGCGGTTGCGTTTGTTGCCCCGCAAAATCCAAAGCCGTTTACAGACGAATCAACAATCATACTGCCAGCAACATCATTTCCAACCACATAAAATCTATAATCATGACCAGACTCAAATGTACCAACAGAGAAATTCTTAGAAATACTATCTGATGTATTTGTCTTTTTTTCGAAAATTGACGAAACATCATATCCCCAAAGCGCAAATTCATCTTTTACTTCGGTATCGTATGTGAACAATAATTCAAAATAACCGTTTTCATAATTCTGTTTACCAATTTCGCCCCGGAACATTGTCTCCGTCAAGGCTCCGGTATATTTTGTTATATCGATTACGTACATGCTTACGGTTTGTGTATCAATATATTTGTTATCGGGTCCAAGATTTACCTGTATCGTATATGGTGTCCCTGAATATGTTTTTTTATATCCTGCTGAAGAATAATTATCTGGATCCGAAACAGCTTTTTCTAAATCAACAATATATCCTCCCACAGTTGTCATAGGATTATTTTTTGGATTTACAGCAAAAGTTAAATAAACATTTTCCCCTGTTGTTGAATCTTCGTTTGTAACATTTGTAATGACATCAGCAGTTGTAGAATAACTTCTTGAAGCAAGCTCAATAGAATCTATTATAGCCTTATTTTCAGCGCTAATATCAGTTGTTACTTTATTCACATAATCAGCAAAATCTTGTAATGAAAAATTTTCTATTTCACCATCGCCACTGACTAAAGTTCCAAAATCTCCTGCTCCACGGTAAAATATTTCAGTTTTATTACCTTCTCCAGACCCGTTTGGATTTTTCTTTGGATCATCATAAACCTTTGCATCATCAAAAGCCGTTATACTGCAATAAATCTGTTTTATATCAATTGAATTTCCACTTTCATAAGAATCCAAAACATCTTGTCCTATTATTGCTTTATATGCATTAAATAAATCTGCATATTCTGTTCTGGAATTTTCATCACTATAATAGCGTGCTACAGGAAGAGGACTAGATTCGGACATAGATTTTATATTTTTATATGTACCTTCATAAAGTTTATTTCCATTTACATCATAAAAATCAACAATCATTCTGGAAATTTTGTTCTGTTGTTCAGCAAAGAATCCTGTAAACTGCACTATCTGTCCATATTCTCTTGGACTTAAGGTATTTCCAAAGGTATTAGGACTATCCAGCTGGATAACTGGTGCAGAATTGTCTATTTTTAAAGTACGCTTATCTTCAGAAGAGTGTCCGGCACCATCAACACAAATAACCCTGAAAGTATATTCACCGTCTGCATACTTATAGCCATTATAATTATCCGTATCATCAGGAGTATATTTGTTTAAATTAACCTGCCATGTTTTATTTTTGTTAAAAGATGCTTCAACTGTATCAATTGGCGTATTTCCAGCAGAAACCTCTACAGTAACAGATTTAAGCCCCTTATCATCATACCACTTACCGTATAACAAAAATTCTCCACATATAAACACATCATTTCCTTTAGGTGGATAATCAATACTTATCGAAGGAGTCTCTGTATCTACAGATGAACCAAGTCCAACCTCGCAGGATAAAAAATTAAAAAAAGTTACAATAAAAATAAAAGTTAAATAAGCAAAATATCTTTTTTTCATAAAAACATCC
>JAZSJM010000212.1:0-49156 GCA_045534325.1 Treponema sp.
CAGAACGACATGGCTACGATCCGACTTGACTTGCCTGCTCTTTGCTGGAAATTCAGAATGCAGAACAACTCAAATCCCACTATCTGCGTGGCAATCTCTTTGAAAATCTTGCCATAAACAGATTTAGGGCAGCAAGCTATAATAATGGAAAAGAGCCAAACCTTTCCTTCTGGCGTGACAAAAACGGCATGGAGATTGACTTAATAACAAACACAATTCTGCAAGACGGAAAAGAGCAGCCCGTTGCATGGGAAATAAAGGCAGGAGCTACATATTCAGCTGATTACTTCAAAAACCTTAAGCACTGGGCAATGCTTGCTAATACCGGTAAAGAGTTTTGCAAGGTTATTTATACCGGAGATACCAATATTCAAACACAATTTGGCGTCTTGTTGTCATGGAATCATTCTTTGTCTTAACGAATATGTGCCGACAAAGACCATGTAATTTAAAACCTGTGGGAATCTGATTGTTTAGCCGATAATCAGAATGTGATTAAACGAACGCTGTTTTTTTCAAATGCTGTTTGTTTAACTATGAAGAACAAGCAGCTTGTTATTCAGAATAAAGAGTCTCATGAAGAAACTTCCGTTCCTATTGAAGATGTTGGTTTTGTAATCATCGAAAATAATCAAACATATATTTCTATTCCGCTGATAAATGAACTTGCCGCAAATAATGTAGCTGTAGTTTTCTGCAACGAAAAACACCTGCCCTTTTCCATGAACCTACCCCTTGATTGCAATACAATTCAGAATCAACTCTTCACTGCACAAATTGAAGCCAGTCTTCCCGTCATTTTTTTTCGATGTAAAACCATTCTTATTCTTTGTATAATATGGTTTTGCAAAACTCATATTATTTTACATCAAAGAACGAAATCAAACCACAACTAAATCTTACCCCCTTCCTCCCAAAGTCAACTCCTTTACAAACCCTATCATTTTCTACATAATCAGACCGATATTACGTTTCACAAGGGGGCTTTTATGAAAATCGCTTTTTTTGATACCCACTCTTATGACAAAAAATCTTTTTTGTCTGCAAACGAGGCATTTAACTACGATATTGACTTTCGCGATTACAAACTTAACGAAAAAACTGCCCTTACTGCAAAAGGTTTTGATGTTGTCTGTGTTTTTGTAAACGACCTTGTTAACGAAACTGTAATCAATACTCTAAGCGAATGTGGCGTAAAGCTCATTGCCCTGCGATGTGCCGGTTATAATAATGTTGATCTAAAAGCAGCCGCCTCAAAAGGAATAAAAGTTGTCCGTGTTCCAGCCTACTCTCCGTACGCTGTCGCTGAGCATGGAGCCGCCCTTCTCATGTCACTTACCCGCCATATTCCACAGGCATATCTTCGCACAAAAACTGCAAATTTCAACATTGAAGGACTTACAGGACGGGATCTTCACGGCCTTACTGGCGGAATCTTAGGTACAGGAAAAATCGGGCAGATTATGGCAGATATTTTAAAAGGCTTTGGAATGAACATCATTGCCTACGATCCTTTTCCAAATCAGAATTGGGCAAAGGAAAAAAATGCTGAATATGTAAGTCTGGATGAAATTTTTAAGCGAAGCGATGTCTTAAGCCTGCATTGTCCTCTTACAGAACAGACAAAACACATCGTAAATCACGATTCCATGAAAATGATGAAAAAAGACGCTGTCATCATAAACACTGGCCGCGGTGCATTAATCGACTCAAAAGCCCTTGTACACGCCTTAAAGCACGGTCACATAGGCGGCATTGGCATGGATGTTTATGAAGAAGAAAGCGCTTACTTTTTTAGCGACTGGTCCACAGACATAATGACAGACGATGTTCTGGCCCGTCTTTTGACTTTTCCAAATGTAATCATAACTTCTCACCAGGCTTTTCTGACCACAAACGCCCTCAAAAACCTTGCCGACACAACATTGCAAAACATTCACGCCTTTAAATCCGGCCAAAAGTTAGAAAACGAAGTTGTAGCTTAAAGTCCCGCCCTATGCCGTAAAAAACTACGATTTCTCATAATTTTTTAGTTTTCTCTTTAAGTTTTTTTTATTGAAAAGCCATATATATATTGTATAATAAAATATAGTGTTATATTTGCCTTTTTGGGGGATTTTCTATGTCTTATGATTTATATTATCGCGGAAGCAGCTCGTATGAAGATGCGGTACGCCACGCGATTGAACCTGTAAGCCGGGCTGCAAGACAAGGGCTGGAAAACATAGGAGATTCCATTTCTGACTTAAACAATAACTTTCAGCAGGCCTCCTCTGCAATCAACGAACTTCGTGACACTTATATTGCAGGAACTAACGCACAGCTTGCAATGCAGGCTCAAAATGCAAATGCCCTTTACGCAAACGCTTACGCAACCCATGCAATGAGCGCAGACATTCAGTCGGGGCTTCAGTCAAATATTTATGCCATTCAGAATATGTCTACAGGTATAACAAATACCCTCCGCGAAAGCACGCTGACACTTGTAGCCTCAGATTTAATGCTCAAACAGACTTTTACCCACGGCTTTAACGAAGTTACAAAAACAATTGATCTTGGATTCGGTTCAATGGGCAACAAGCTGGACATTATTTCAGAGCGCCTGGAAGTACAAAATGAACAGCTTGAAAAACTCATTTACAATACAGAAAATCCTTCGTTAAAGGCAAGTCGCGAGCTTTACCGCCGTGCCCTTCTTGGCTGCCGTACCGAGTGTTTTAAGGAAGCAGTTGAAAACTGCAATGCCGCGGTTGAAAAAAACAACATGGATTATGAATCATACTACCTGCTCGGGTTTATTCATCTTTTTGGAGTTTCAGAAGATGACAATATGGTAGATATTGATAAAGCGGTAGAGGCCTTAAAAACCGCAAGCAAACTCAGCAAATCAAATCCGGACTGCTCGGCAGAACTAAAATCGCAGATAAACTACTACTTGGGCTATGCAAGACTTATTAAAAGCAACAACTTACTTATAGAAAACAAACAGGAAGAATCAATTCAACTCCTTAATGAAGCCCTTACAGCAAGTACTCAAGCCAGCGAATGGAACGAAAATAACCTGGACGCTCAGTACGAGCAGATTAAAGAACTTCATTTTTTATCAAGAGACAGCGAAGCCTTAACCCTTTTAGAAAAACTTATCCGTAAAGAAAAACACTACGCCTTAAAGGCACTGCAGGACAAAAATCTTGAATCCCTCTGGCCAAAAATTGAAAAAATAGTAGAAAACCTGCGCAATGAACAGGCAGAGTGGCTTTTAAAAAGATGCAGACAGCAACAAAGTACATGGAACGAAGAAATTGAACAGCGTCAGAACCGTCTTACAGAAATTAAGTTTCCTCCTGAAGAGCAGACTGCATCTTACGAAAATTTTTACAAAAATGAACTTATAAAGGCAGGATTTTCAGATGATTCAGGATTTGCAGAAAATGTATATGATGATTTTAATTCACTTGCAGAGCAGATTCATTCGCCTTTTGTAATGACAAAACATGCATTCCAGAAAATTGCAGAAAGTGATTCAATAATTCAAAATGTCCGTGCTGGAACAAGCGGGATTTCTTCTATATTAAAAAAGCTTTCAGAGGACATGCAGAAAACATTTGGCCCTTATGAAGAAGCAGCTAAAAAAGACTACTTTACCGTAAGAGAAATGGCAGAATCATACTTAGAAAGTGACAATCAAAACAGATTGAACAGCATTCACGGAAGCATATTGAATTCACTTTCAGAATGTGACAAAACCACTGCAGATTTAGAAAACGACACAGATAACCTTAAAAGCTATATAGAAGCCCAGAAACAGTGGCCTCAAAAACAGGAAGAATTGAATTCAAAACGCAGAAAAGAAGTAACTGATGCTTGCACAAACCTTTGTTCTAAATGGACACAAAAAGCAAAAGAACTTGAACAGGAGACATTAAGCCTAAATATATCTAACCGTTCAACTTATGAAGCAATTCTTGGGGAATTAAAACATTTAAAAGAGCGCTGCCAGCAAATTTTAAATTATTATGATTCAATAAAAAGTGAAAATTATTTTGATGTGCTTAAAAAATACAGAAAATTTAAAAAATCGCCTTTCTATTCATCTTCTTCATATTTTGAATATACGCTTAAAGTGCTGGGCAGTAAAATTGAGGATTTAAAAAATCCGCTCTTTCCGGGAACAAAAAAAATTTCAGAGCTTTTTGTTCTTACGGAAGTTGACGAAGATTAGGCGGAACAGCAAATGACGATTGAAGCGGGAAACTTTACAATATTTGAGCTGCCTCCTTACTTTTTCTTTGCAGGCATAGGTTTTGCCGCGGCAGTTTCGTGCTATATAATCCTGCTCTTGGCTTCGGACACAGATATTTCTAAAAAAAATCTCTTGCTCTGTGCAATTGTGGGCCTAGGCGTAATTTTTGGTGCAAGAGTTTTCGGCTGCCTTACAAATCTTGCAATCAGACTTTATGCACACGAAAAACTCGGTCTGGATATAATTTATAATGCCGGCCTTGTTTTTTACGGCGGTTTGATTGGAGGCGTAAGCGCCTATTTGGTTGGACTGCGCCTTTTTTATAAGAATCAGAATAATTTGAGCTTGATAAATTCTTTTGCGGTGGCACTACCCCTCTTTCATTTTTTCGGACGCCTGGGCTGCCTTTTTGCAGGCTGCTGTTACGGAAAAGAGTTTCACGGGCATTTTCATATAAACTATATACGAAACGGAGTGCTTACAGAAAATTTTCCTGTGCAGGCTCTTGAATCCACTCTTGAACTGGGCATTTTTTGCTTTTTGCTCATTATGTTTGTTACAAGTCTAAAAAATCCTGACCAAAGTAAAAATAACAAGAATCTTATTATTTATTACTTTTTAGTCTATTCAATTGGGCGATTTATCTTAGAATTTTTTAGAGGCGACCCGAATCGAGGCTTTTTTGGGATTCTCTCTTTCAGCCAGATAATAAGCATAGGACTTTTTTTATTCAGCATAACATTTTTTATAAAAGACAATATTACACTCATCTCTAAAAAGGGAGTTAAAAATGAAAGTTTTTAAATATTTTTTCGGATATACACTTTTTTTTGGACTCATAGGACTAGCAATCAGCGGACTCATGTCTTTAGGTCTGGTGGGCTGTCATACAAGTTGTAAGAATAGCGTAAATGGCTTCGGTGATTGTCTAGATGGCTTGGGTGGTGCCTGCTTCGACGGATGTGAAAGTTGCTTTGGTAGTATTTTTGGTGCACTTGGCGGCTCCCTTGAAGCCTTTTTTGATTGCAGTAAGTGTTTTAGTTCTTGCGGAATCAGTTGTATTAAAGGTTGCGGGCATGGATTTTGGAATGGTTGTTCTGAATGTGATAATGGTGGTCCAGACGGATTTCACGGTTGTGTTGAAGCTTTTAAAGATTGTGGCGGCGGCTGCAAAGATTGTGGTGGAGGCGTAGCAGATGACTGCCATGCGGCAACAGAGGATTTTAAAAAAGATGAAAAAGATACAAAAAGGGCAAAAAATTTCCTCATTTACATCACTTCAATTTTTACGGCAATCGGCGCGGTTTTTGGGCTTTGTTTTGGAATAAGCGAAACTAAAAAAGACATTGACGCGGAAAAAGCAAGAAAGGCAGAGGAAGAAGAGAAGGTAAGAAAAGCCGAAGAACAAAAACGCAGACGGGCAGAAAAAGCAGCGGCAGAGGCAGAGCGACAGGCAGAAGAAGAACGCCTTGCAGAACAGAAAGAAATGGAAACAATACATGAAAAAGCAGAAAGCAAGTGGCGTGATTTTGGAATTGACGACTAATAGAATCCTTAAACAAAAAGTTTTGCAACTCTGCAAATGCTTTCTGGCGTTATGTATTCCGCAACATTAAATTTTGTGCCTTCCGCAAAAGTTAATCTAAAAAAGCGTATTTTTATATCATCATTTATATCTTCTTCTTTAAGCCTTGGTCCATTTCCCAAAGCCATAACGTCATATTCAGTGGAGCTGATGGCTTTGTAATCTATGATTAACTGCTCCCCGCCCCCGCGTTCACCAAGGTCAAAACTGTTGAATTTTTCGATTAAATCTGCTTTTTTATCTTCCACAGAGTCTTTCTCCTTAAAAATAAAATTCCTCGAAATATCCATATCAATTATAAAGCAGTTTAAAAAATTTTCACTAAAAATGCGATGTTGAAAATCAGCACATCTATGCTATTATATATAGTGGGAATTTCCAAAAACTCGCCTTCTACGATTTTTCGAGGTTCCCTAGTGTTATATTTGCCTTTTTTTTGGGGGAGTTTATGTCTTATGATTATTATCGCGGAAGCAGTTCTTATGAAGATGCCGTAAAAAACCGGCTCAATGCGCTTGCAGTGACAGGGGCTGCAACCACTCGTGCTGTCCGCAGGATGGAGTCGGAACTTAGAGATGAAATACAGGCGGGAACTAACGCAATCCACGACTTGCAGGATATGTATATTGCAGGCACTAATGCCACGCTTAATATGCAGCAAGAAATTCGTAATGACATTCAAACGAACACCAATGCAATTCAAGATATGGCTTTCGGAATTAGAAGTGATATTCGCGAAAGTACCTATGCGCTTGTCGCTTCACAGTCTATGCTTACGCAGACATTTAGACATAGTTTTAACGCACTTGCAAATACGCTTAACCTTAATTTTGGTATGGTCAGCAATAAACTTGATGCCATGTCAGACCGAATCTGCTCCAAACTTGACGAAATACACGACATCTTGAACAATCCGCGATTGACGGAAAGCCGCGAGCTTTACCGAAACGCGCTCACCAGCTACGAAAAAGGCTTTTATGAGGAAGCGTTGGAAGATTGTAAGGCGGCAGTCGAAAAGAACAAGACTGACTTTATCTCATGGCACTTGCTCGGCCATATTTACATGTTCGGTGCGGGCAAATTCAGCAATGTGATTGATATTGACAAAGCTGAAGAAGCCTTTTTCAATGCCGCAAAATACATTGACCCTGACATTGGACATTCCGAAGAGGCAAATACGCTTGCCTCAGAAATTTACTATTATTTAGGCTACAGTCGCCTTGTCAAAAGCAATGATTTCCTTGTTGAAAATAGAAATACGGAATCACAACAGAAGCTTGAAGAGGCAAAAAAAGCAAGCAGTGAAGCTTATCGTTTGTCTAATAGAAATTTACCTGCGCTGTATGAGCTGGCAAAAGAACTGCACTTTTTAGAGCAAGACGATGAATCACTTAACCTTCTAGAACAACTTATCCGTGCCGACAAATATTATGCAATTATCGCAAGCACAGACAAGAACTTTGAATCGCTTTGGCCTAAAATAGAGGATGTAATAAAACGTCTGTCCAGTGAAATAATCTCTTCAATAATGGACAAGCTATCCGAATATGCTGCCCAAGCGGATAAAATTTGTTCGATATCAACGGAAACATTTCTTAGAAAAATCGAAGATTATCATAGTTATTTTGCGAATCTAAAATCTCAACTGCCAAATCGTGCTTATTTTGAGAACAAGGATTATTTTACTGTCAGAGATTTATATGAAAAAGGTCTTCCTGATTACAAAAAACCTTTTGAAGATGCTGTTGCTTCTGTTTTTTTTGGCATTCCACATTCGCAAAAAGGAATGACTCAAATATACAAGGAAGTTGCATCTAAGGCATGGAGCACATATAATCAGGCAGTAGAATTACACGCGTCAGGTTCAGATGAAGATTGTTTAGAAATTTTAAAAAATCTAATTCTCGATGAAAACATTTATTTTGCAATTAAAGCAACCTGCGACAAAAGTCTTAAAAGTTTATGGGGACGAATTGAATCTTTTCTTAAAGAAACAAAGCAAGATTTTTGTCAGCAAATTAGGGAAAGAGTAGAAGAAGCAATAACAGTCTATGAGACTGAATTGAATACAAATAAAGACTTGTATTACCATCCAATAATTAATGCCGATTATAAAACTTGTGGCGAGGGTATTCGCCATAAAATTGAATCATTTCGAGATGAGTATGAAGGAATAGAAAAGGAAGACACTTTCTCTGTTTTAGAAGAATATCGTTTGCTTGATTATAGTTTAGAGTCTTTTGAAGAAGAAGTTGATGCTATTAAAAACGAAGCATTATACGAGATACGGGAGGAAGAACGCAAGCGGGAGATAGCGAGAATAGAAGAAGAACGCAAGCGAGAGATAGCGAGAAAAGAAGAAGAACGCAAAAGGCAGGAAGCTATCGAAGAATCTGAACGAAAAAAACAAAAAAAACGGACAACAATAAAGAATACTTTTATATGTTTGTTTTCTACACTTATACTGTCCTTCATTGTACTTCTCGAATATGTTATTGTAGTAGAATCAAACGGAATGATAGGTAAAGGGATTTTCGCTTGGTTTATAGGTAGTGGTGCAGCATATATATGTGCTAAAAATAGAGTTACTACTATTACTTTTCTTGTTTGCTGGGCGATTGCTACTGTTATTATGTTTTCTACGGGGCATCCTATTGTGGCAATAATAAATATATTAGATTTTTTGGTTTTGATTGGAGAAAAGGAAAGTTTATGAAGTTGCAATGTAAAGTTACGCCTTATTATTTGTTATATGTCAACCTTTTTCTAAGACAAATCTGCTGATCCATTGAGAAAACCCTGTTTTATTTTTCATTATAATGTGGCATAATCATGGTACATTTTGCTTTACACATACCACCTTTTGCTTTATATTTCTTTACAAGAGGAATAATATTATGTCACAGTCAATGATAAATTTTAGAATGGACACAGCAGAAAAAAATTCTTTTGAAGATGTATGCGAACAATTAGGTCTATCAATCACAACTGCATTCAAAATGTTTGCAAAGAAAGTTATCCGCGAAAAACGAATTCCTTTTGATGTTGCCCTTGACCCTTTTTATTCAGAAAATAACATTCGTTATTTAGAAAAGGTGGTTTCCGACATCGACAGTGGTAAGGCAAAACTTGTTGAACATGAATTAATCGAGGAGTAGCTTTGAAACTTTTATGGTACGAAAAAGCGTGGGAAGATTACTGCGCGTGGCAATCAGAAGATAAAAAAACTCTTCGAAAATTGAATGCGCTCATAAAAGACATTCAGAGGGATTGCTACAATGGTATTGGAAAACCAGAACCTCTAAAAGAAAATCTTACAGGTTGGTGGAGCCGCAGGATAGATGATGCCAACCGAATCGTATACAAACAAGATGAAAAAAATGTGATTATTGCGTCTTGTAAAGGCCACTGCTAAATAAGAGGATATTAAAAAATGGTTGTTTGCCCCATCTGTTCCGCAGAAAATCGTCCTCTTGCAAAATTCTGTCGTAAATGCGGAACCCGCTTGAGCGAGCAGACTGCTAGTTCAGGACAAACTCCCGCAGTTTCTCAAAATCAGCCAGTTCCGGTGCAACCACACAACGCCGTGCAAGAGGATTTTGTAACTTTAGAAAAGGAAAAGTCAGTTTCTAAAACATCTGATTTGGATTTTATTGCCCTTGAAGAAATTCGCTCCCGTCTGGAAAACTTTATCAATACCCTTGTAATCAGGAAAAAACAAAAAGAAGTGGGAATGCCCATTAACGAGGCGACAAATGTGCTTGTTTTTCGTGGCGAAACTGGAACGGGAAAATCCCTTGTAGCTGAATGGTTTATATCTCTCCTTAAAAAATCAAATTGTCTTTTTTCAAGCAAGATTGCTCGCACGACAGCACATAAATTGCAACGACAATATCCTGCAGATTTGCAGATTGAAAAATATCTTTCTGAACAAAGGCCTGGAGTATTTTTAATTGATGAAGTCCATAGTGACAAAAATTATCTCTACGAACTTTTACTTGGATTAACAGAACAAAAATCACAAACAATATGTATTTTACTGGGGCTAAAAGATGAACTGGAATCTTTTTTTAATGAAAAAAGTGAGCTTACAGACCTTGTAACTTTCTATGACTTTCCGAGAATAAGCGATGAAAATCTCACTAGAATTTTAGAAAAAAAACTTGGTCAAAACGGCTTTATTTTTTCTGAGGATGTGAAGAAATTACTTTCTCTGTGCGTGCAGGAAGGTCGCCACAATGAGAATGCAGTATACAAAAACGGATGGCTTGTAGAAAAAGACATTCTGCGTTCAATTATGGAAAAACAGGCTGAAAGGCTAAGCAAAAAATCTAATCTGACAGCAGATGATTTAAAACGAATCGAAGCCAATGATTTGCCTGTAAACAAAAAAGCAGAAACTGTAGAAGAAATTCTTTCAATGCTGGACGAACTTATCGGCATGAAAAGCGTTAAAGATGCGGTGCGTTCCCTTTGCCAGACAATTCAAAATAATCAAAAACGAAAGGCTCTGGGGCTTACGGCAGAAAACCCAAAAATCCACATCATACTTACGGGAAACCCCGGAACTGGAAAAACCACCGTTGCCCGTATTTTAGGAAAACTTTTCTGTGCCATGCAGCTTTTACCAAGCGATAAAGTTCTTGAAACTGGCGGGCTTGACATGACGGCAGGCTTCGTCGGCCAGACAAAGGACAAGGTGAACGAACTTTGCGACAAGGCTACGGGAGGAGTGCTTTTTATTGACGAAGCATACTATCTTGCAGGAACAGAGGGCTCTGCAAATTCTTTTGGAAACGAAGCGGTGGGAACGCTTTTAAAGCGTATGGAAGACGACCGCGGAAAATTCGTAGTGATTGCGGCAGGTTATCAGAATGAAATGCAGAATTTTTTGCGCATGAATCCGGGATTAGACAGCCGTTTTGAACATAAAATCCACATTGATGACTACACGGCTGAAGAACTTTTTGCTATTTTACAATTACAAATAAAAAAAGCTCAGTTTATTTTTGAAGAAGGCGCAGAAGAAAAGGCACGACTTGCAATAGAAGATTTATGTAAAAACAAAGGAAAAGATTTTGCAAATGCCCGAGCCGTGCGAACTCTATTTGACGCTATAAAAAGCAGAATGGATGACAGGATTTCCCATTTATCCGCAGAATCACTTACAAAAGAATCTCTGATGACAATCTGTGCTGAAGACATTCCATATAATGAAAACACAACAAGAACACCAGACCAGGTATTCGCTGAGCTTAATGAACTTATTGGCATGAAAAAAGTAAAAAAAGCCGTACGAGAATTATACGAAACCGTACAAATCAATAAGGAAATGGAGCAGCTTGGCCAAAAAACAAAAAAGCCAGAAATTCATATTGCACTTACGGGAAATCCAGGAACCGGAAAAACAACAGTTGCCCGTATTTTAGGAAAACTCTTTGCCTCAATGGGTATGCTTTCCAGTGATAAGGTAATTGAATGTGACAGAAGCAAAATCGTAGCAAAATATGTAGGACACACAGCCCAGAACATGCAGCGACTGTGCGATGATGCGACTGGTGGAATTCTTTTTATTGATGAAGTATATACTCTTGCCACAGACGATTTTGGGCGGGAAGCGACCGACACTCTGATGAAGCGCATGGAAGACGACCGGGGAAAATTTGTTGTTGTAGTAGCAGGTTATAAAAACAAAATGAGTGAATGGATGGCAACAAACGAGGGACTTTCAAGCCGTTTTACGCACCATATTCACATTGATGACTATAATGCAAATGAACTTTACGAGCTTTTTTGTCTTTATGCAAAAAAAGAAGGGCTTTCCCTTACAAAAGAAGCTCAGGATACCGCAAGAAAATTTATCGCTCACATATATCAAAACCGCACCAGAGATTTTGCCAACGGTCGTACTGTCAGAAAATTCTTTGATGCTGTTGTACGAAAGAAAAATACCCGGGTAATTGCTCTTTCAGAAAAGGAGCGAACAAAAGCCGTGCTTACGACCATCACGAGTGAAGACTTTTTACTTGATGAAGGAGTGTCCGCCGTATGACAAATTATTTCGCTTCTATGTTTGAAAAATCTCCTCTATCAGAAAAATCCATTCAAAAAAAAGATATTACTTCTCCCGGCAAAAATGGTTATACACGCTACTGCACAAACTGTGGCGCACCCCTTGAAGAGGGCGACCTGTTTTGCAGTGAATGTGGAAATAAAATTGAGCTAGAAGAAGATGTTGTTGCAATAGAAGAAAAACCTGTTAATATTTCTAAAGACCGCATGTCCTCCATTTTAGAAACTCAAAATTTAAAGAAAGGCATAATAAACAACACTGCTAAAAAGAAGGATGTGCCAGAACTTTTAAAAATAAAAAACCTGCCACAATTAAAAACAGTAAATCTTAGTGGAAATTATGTAAGTTATGACACTTACATGACCCAATATCTTACAATTGAATCTATACAGGAAAACATTGTAAAGGCTTCAATAAAAACAATTTTTGATAAAGGAGGATATTCCACAGAATTTTATCAGGGAACTTTTGTTGATAATCACTTGCATTTAAGTATGGTTGATTCAGATTTGCATCCACTGCCTGACGACTTTATTCCTTTTTTAGGAGAGAATAATACTGTACATCATACAATAAAAACATCAGAGGTTTTTGACGGAATTGTTAACGGCGACATTATCACAGGTTCCTATGCCGGGCAATTCAGTAAAAATGTAACTTTTAAAAAATGCTAAAATTATCATAAAAAAACTATATTTAAAACACTCTTTTTGTTACTTTTTATATAAAATTAAGTTTATTATTTTGATTTTTATAGGAGGAAATTTTATGAAAAATAAAAATCTTTTTACTCTTTTTACCATATTTTTAGTTTTTTTAAGCTTTATTCTTTTTTCTGGTTGCCAGGAAATTGATGACGGATCTATTGAATACAAAGCTACCGATTTAGCCTACGATGACGGCGATGATTGTTTTGAAAGATATCTGCTTTATGAAGATGAAGGTACTTATGAACGATACATCGGCGGAACATATAAAGGAAACTATTTACCAGGCCTTGTTTTTGGGACTCTTTTTGAAACTGGAAAATACACTGTTGACAGTACACAAACCCCTGCGACAATAAAATTTTCGCCTAAAAAACAGTATGATTTTAATACCGGCACACTAATAAATTTAGGAACTGCAGGACAAGTGCCCTACTATGGAAAACTCACTGAAGAAAAATTAACCATCACATGGCAGGTTTGGATTCCGTTTAGTGAAGGTTATGGTGAAGTTGATTACGAATACGAGCGCAATTAGGGCAAAATTTTCTGCGCAAGGGATAGTAGCGGCGCGAAGCGTCCGGCACAGTTTCTGTGACGGATGGAGCCGAAAGGCGAAACCGCGAATAGCCCGGCGGAGCGAGTTTTCTTGTTTTTGCGTAGCAAAATGCTCTTTTTTAGGGAGCAAAAGAAAACTCGTGAAGTGAGCGTAGCGAACGGCGTGCGCCCTGTTTTATGACTATAAAAAAAATCCGGTCTATGCTAAACTGTTAACCGGATAAAAAAATGATTATTGAACATGACGAACTTTCAACTTTGGTTCCTCACAGTGGTAAGATGTTTATCATCGATAGGATTTCTGATGCAGATGCAAATGCGTGGACTATCGAAAGCCAGACAAAGATTACCAGAAACTTTATGTTTTATGACGAAAAACTCGATGCCGCTCCAAATTACGCCTGTTTTGAAATAATTGCCCAGACTATTTCTGCACTGACAGGTCTTTACGCCCGGGAAAACGGCCTTCCACCTAACATGGGATTTATTTTAAGCGTGTCAAACCTTCATTTTGAATTTGATTCAATTAAAGAAGGGCAGATTGTAACAGCCCAAGCCCAGCGCGAAGCGGCAGTTGATAATGTTTATTCATTTACGGCCGAGCTTTTACTCGACGGAAAACCGGCTGGCTCTGGAAAACTTACCGTAATGGAGGTTGTTGAATAATGGAAAGTAACGGAAAAAAAGTCCTCGTAACCGGTGCCTCAGGTGGAATCGGGCGGGCAATCGCACTTGCAGCGGCTCGCTCAGGATACGAAATTGTGGCTCATTACAATAACGGGGCTGAAAAAGCTGAATCCTTAAAAACGGAAATTGAATCATTTGGCGGAACATGCTCTCTTTTACAATTTAATATTCGTAACCGCGCTGACTGTGCCTCAAAACTTGAAAAATGGAGCGAAGAAAACGGCGCATTCTGGGGCATTGTATTGAACGCAGGAATCTGCCGGGACAACGCATTCCCGGCCCTGAGCGACGAAAACTGGGACGATGTAATTCATACAAATCTTGACGGTTTTTATAATGTGCTCAAACCGCTCGTAATGCCTCTCTGCCGCAAAAAGCAGGGTCGCATCATTACTATTTCCAGCGTGTCTGGCGTAATGGGTAACCGCGGTCAGGTAAACTACAGCGCAAGCAAGGCAGGAATCATCGGTGCCACAAAAGCACTCGCCGTAGAACTTGCAAGCCGCAAAATCACGGTAAACTGCATAGCACCTGGTGTAATCGAAACGGAAATGATTAAAGACGCACCGCTCGATCACATTCTTCCCACAATCCCGATGGGACGCGCCGGAAAGCCGGAAGAGGTTGCCTCCCTTGCTGTATTTTTATTAAGCGAAGGAGCAAGTTATATCACACGACAAGTAATCAGCGTAAACGGAGGAATTATTTAATGGAATCAAGAAGAGTTGTTGTTACAGGCGGAAGCATGGTTAGCGCGCTGGGTAATGACTGGCAGACCGCTCTTAAAAATCTCAAGGCAAAAAAGAATTTTGTCCGCTACATGAAGGAATGGGATGAAAAATATCCTTTGATGAATACTCGTCTCGCTGTTCCTGTTGATTTTGAAATCGACAAAGAAAAATATCCACGCAAGGCAATCCGCGGAATGGGTCGCGTTGCTCAGATGGCTCTCGTTGCAACTGACGGCGCCCTCCAAGATGCAGGTCTTTCAGGCAGCCCGGAACTCAGCGCAGGCCGCGCAGGAATCGCATACGGTTCATCAATCGGAAGCGTTGACCCTTTAATGGAAATGTATTCAATGCTTGTAACAAACGACACAAGCAAGGTCGGTTCAACAACTTATATCAAAGCCATGCCTCAGACATGTGCTGCAAACCTGGAAGTTTACTACCACTTAACTGGTCGAATCATTACCACAAATACAGCCTGCACCTCAGGCTCACTTTCCATCGGTTACGCCTACGAAGCAATCAAATACGGCAAGCAGGACATCATGATTGCAGGCGGTGCAGAAGAATTCTGCACAATGGATACGGCAACTTTTGACACGCTTTTTTCAACTTCAACAAAAAATTCAACGCCGCAACTGACTCCAAGCGCCTACGACAAAGACAGAGACGGTCTGGTAATCGGCGAGGGCAGCGGAACTTTGATTCTTGAAGAATACGAACACGCAAAGGCCCGGGGAGCAAAAATCTACGCAGAAATCGCAGGTTTTGGCACTACAACCGACGGAACTCACATCACAAGCCCTAACCGCCCCACAATCGCCCACGCAATTCAGCTGGCGCTGGAGGACGCAGGTCTTTCTCCTGACCAGATTGGTTACGTAAACACCCACGGAACAGGAACTGCAGCCGGCGACATCACAGAAACAAACGCAACTTTCGATGTTTTCAAGCGTGCTGTTCCTGTTTCTACTGTTAAAAACTATATTGGTCACACTCTGGGGGCGTGCGGTGCAATCGAGTCCTGGTTAACAATCAACATGATGAGGGACGGCTGGTTTATGCCAAACTTGAATCTTGTAAATCTCGACCCTGAATGCGCTCCACTGGATTACATCACAGGCGACGGACGAAACATTCAAACAGACTACGTAATGAATAACAACTTTGCCTTTGGCGGAATCAACACCAGCCTTATTTTTAAGCGAGTGAATTAATCGTTAAAAAGTATTTAAGGGCGTTCCCCCTCTGCCTGTGGCAGATGGGTCGGGCTTTCCGTACTTACGCTTTTTGCTTCATCCGCGGCAGTTCCTGCCACGGACGCCTTACGGCGGTACTACAATCCCTAACGCTTTTTATTCAACTATTCCAAGTTTTTTAAGCCACGGCAAAAGATCTGTATCATTCCAGTGGGTTGTTTTCATGATGTATGAATTTTCTTTCATTCCAAAACCATGTCCGCCCTTTGGATATGTTACAAAAATATGCTCAATATTTTGCTGTGTAAGGGCTTTATCAAGCCTTACCGAATTTTCATAAATTACTACCGGATCATCCTTACAGGCGAGCAAAAATACAGGGGGCATGTTTTCTGGAATTTGCTTTTCCATACTGAATTCATCTTTATAACTTTGACTGTATTTATGTCCGTTTATATTAAAAATTGATAATCCTTTTACTGAGCGTTTTTCGTCATAAACATGGCCTAAAAGACTTTTTCTGCTCCATTTATGTCCAATATCATCATCCATTGTAACAACTGGATAAATCGGCATTACAAAATCAGGTCGTATGCTTGTTTTGGTATCTAAACCAATTTTTACAAGTTCGTTATGAGAATCTGCAAAAGCACCTGCCATTGTTACCAGATGTCCGCCAGCGCTATAACCTATCGCACCGACTTTGTTCACATCAATTCCGTATTCAGTTGCATTATCCCGAACATGCACGATTGCCATCTGTATATCCTGTAATTGAGCAGGGTAGTGATGGCCATTATATGCAACGCGATACTGTAAAACAAAAGCATTTATTCCTATCTTATTAAACCACCGTGCACTGGCAAAACCTTCGTGCTTCATTCCAAGATGATGATAACTCCCTCCGGGACAGATAATTACGGCAGGTCGTATTGTTTTTGACTCAGTTTTTTCTACAGGAAAGTAATACAAAACCGTGTCTTTTACCTGAGTTTCCATTCCTGGAAATCCACGCCATAAATATATTTTTTTTGTGTATTCTTTTGAAAAAGCAGGGGATAGAAAAAAAAGAAAGGTTATAAATAAAAAAATCTTTTGCACGGTTTTCATGCAAAAGATTTTATCATAAAAATACAAATGTTAGAACTGACTATTCAATCACATTCATTTTTGTAAGTTCTTTATCGTAATCAACGCCTGGAACATCAAAACCGTTAATCATCAAAAAGTCATGACGCAAACCGTCAAGGTCAACATAATCTTTAACAGTTTCTTCAGTTATTAAAGGCATAACGCGATCAACTTCTGCTTGAACAGCAGGGTCGAGTTCCCAGTCGTCAATACGAATTCTGTTTTCACTATCTACAGGAACTTTTTTATCTGCAGTATAAAGACGTTCTGCAAAAAGACGTTCCATCTGTTCAATACATCCTTCGTGAGTTCCTTTTGCCTTCATTATCTTAAAAATAACTCCAAGATACTGTGCAATAATAGGGATAACGGCAGAAGAACGTGTTACAAGTCCTTTGTTTACAGAAACATATCCTGCACCATTAATTTCTTTCAGAGATGAATCAATATTGTGAGCACGTTTTTCAAGATCTTTTTTAGCTTCGCCGATTGTACCATCGCGATAAATTGGATGTGAATATTTTGGTCCAATATATGAATAAGCTACAGTTCGTACGCCGTCAGCAAGAACATCTGCTTCTTTTAGCTGTTTTATCCAGCGTTCCCAGTCTTCGCCACCCATTACCTTTACGGTGTTTGGAATATCTTCGCCTTCTGCAGGAGATGTTTCCTGGATTGTAATTTTACCAGTCATCATATCAAGGGAAGGGCCGCTGAATTTCTGACCGATTGGTTTAATTACTGAGCGATACATAACTTTTGTGTCAGGGTCTGTGCGGACAGGTGAAGCAAGAGAGTAAATTACGAGATCAAATTTTACACCCCATTTTTTTGCTTCCTCAATTACTGTCTGCCGACATTCATCACTAAAAGCATCCATGTTAAAAGTAACAGATTTAAGACCGGCTTTTTTTGCTTCTGCATCAAAGGCCATGTTATTGTAAAAACCTGGAGTTCCAGCTTTAGTCTCTGTTGCTTCTTTTTCAAAAGAAACACCAATTGTGTCTGCTCCGTATTCAAATGCAGCAGAAATGCGACTTGCAAGACCATACCCTGTTGAACATCCTAAAACAAGAACATTCTTTGGTGCATATCCGCCTTCTTTTGCAGTTTTTGTACCACGTTTTGATTTTTGTGAGATTACATAAGCAATCTGATTTCTTGTATCCTGTGCGCAACCGATTGGATGTGAATTGATACAAATGTTTGAACGAATCATTGGTTTAATTACAGCCATTGTTTTCTCCACTAAAAAAATCTTTATCTTATAAATACAGCGGAATATTCCGCAAATTAATTTTTTCTCTATTATTATGACAAATTTAGGATTTTTGTCAATAAAAGAACAGTCTATATAATCTTGTACTTTTACCCTGATAATTTTTTTAATCGTTCTATCGCTTTTTCATACTTTTTTTTCAATCCAGGTTTTGGTATAATTACATTTATGAAGATAACTCCTGATTATACAGTTCTTTACAACGATGATGATATAGTTGTTTTAAACAAAAGGTCTGGTCTATTAATTGCTGCTGATCGCTATGATGAGGAAGCTCCCCGCCTTGACCTGATTGCCGAAAAAGAATTCGGCAAATTATTTGCTGTTCATAGAATAGACAAAGACACTTCAGGCTGTGTAATCTACGCAAAAAATGCAGAGGCACATCGTTCTCTTTCAATGCAATTTGAAAACCGCAGTGTCGAAAAAATTTATCATGCGCTTGTAAATGGACGTCCTCTTTGGGAAGAAAAAACAGTTGATTCTAAACTTTTGCCTGATGGAGATTCTCGTCATCGTACTACAATTAATTCAAAATTTGGCAAACCAAGTTGTACTGATTTTCGATTAATAGGAGTTTGTGGTCCATACAGTTGGATAGAGGCTCGCCCGCGTACAGGACGAACTCATCAGATTCGTGCCCATTTGCAGTCAATCGGTCTCTCAATTGTTTGCGATCCTCTTTATTCGGGAAATCAAAAACCAGTCCGTCTTTCTGATATAAAGAAACGCTGGAATGGAGATGCAGAAGTTGAGCGTCCACTTTTAAGTCGTCTTGCACTTCACGCATATTCCCTAAAAATATCTCATCCGTCTACTGGTGAACAGCTGACTTTTACTGCACCATATCAAAAAGATATGGATGCCACAAGAAAACAGCTGTCAAATATCTTTGGTGTTGATCCGCTTGCGTAGTTTTTAAAATCTGTATGAAAAATAAAATTATCTTTTTTTCAATTTTGTTAACAGTTTTTTCCTCAGCATTCAGTCTGGACAATGATCCTCTTATCAAGCAAATTTTACGTTCTCTTAACTATGGAACATCTTTTAATGTAAAAAACGGGCATTTAGGTGAATATGTTTTACTTAAAGATCCTGTTTATTCTGACAATAAATTAAGCTATCTTGAGTGGCAGATTAAAAATGAACTTTGTGCAGGAATTGACATAACTGGCAATGTAAAAAACGTTGAGTTTTCCCTCGGTGGAAATTTTGGGTTTCCTCAAAATAGCGGTATTGTTATGGACAGCGACTGGCTTAATAATTCTACAGCTAATGTTACAGCTACTTCAGGTTATGATTATAAAACTAATTATTCTGAAAGCGACAATTTAATCGATTATGACTTTAAAATCAGTCTTAAAGCCGAGTGGAAGTTTGAAGTAAAATCATGGATTTTAATTTTGCCGGGAATTGGCTTTGATTACAGTCAGATTAAATTTACGGCAAAAGACGGATGGGCTTCTTACGGAAAAGATTTCTTCAATGGTGAGGAAACAGAATTTTATTATCCATGGAATGATTCTTCTAATAATTGGCATCCAACATTAAGTGGTACTGTTTTAGAGTATAAACGTGAGCAGACATTTATCTGGTTCGGTACAGATTTTAAATTTACACCGATAAATAAACTTTGCATAAATATAGGCACCTGGATTGCTCCCTATACATATACATTTAATGAAGACAAACATCCTTTAAATGAACAAATATATGTTGATATATGCACAGGCTGGTTTTCTGCTTGGAACTTTACTTTAGATGCCGGATATAAGATTAATTCTCATCTATATGTCGGTGCAAATTTTGATTATTTTATATTAACCCAAATCACAGGAAAATCTTATCAAAAGTCATATTCAGATACTACTTATCAATATCTTACAGCGCAAAATGGTGGCGCAGATGCAAAAATTTATAGCTTTGGGTTGAATGTAAAAGTAAAAATATAATCCTTATAAAAACATGTTTTACGGCACATAGCTTTATTTTTTGTGTTATACTTTTATGTGGCAATCTGGAGGTCTATCATGAAAAAAATCATTACTATCAGCCGCGAATATGGTTCTGGAGGTCGCTTAATTGCTCAAAAACTTGCAGAAAATTTAGGCTATGCATTTTATGACAAAGAAATTATTGATATGGCAGCCCAGGAAAGTGGTCTTTCACCTGATTTCATTAAAAAAACAGAACAAAATCTTTCTTCAGGATTTTTATATAATCTTCTTTTAGGAACAAGCTATTCCGGTACTGCAGGAAATACCACATCAACAATTGGTGGCGGACAGATTTTACCTCTAGCAGATCAGGTTTTTAATGCTGAACGAAAAGTAATCATAGATTTGGCAAAAAAAGGCAATTGCGTTATCGTCGGTCGTTGTGCAGATTATATTTTAAGCACTTGCGAGGATATTAATAAAAATGAATTATTAAATGTCTTTGTTTACGGGGATATGGAAGAAAAACTTAAACGCATAGAAGAGCTTTACAAAGAGCCAGAACTTTCTGCAAAAAAAACAATTCAGCAAATTGATAAGCGTCGTGCAAATCATTACAACACTTTTACTGAAAATGTCTGGGGTGATCGCAAAAACTACGACATTATGATTAATAGTTCAACTGCCGGTATAGATACTACAGCTTTGATAATTGCAGAAATTGCAAAAAATTAAAGAGTAATTCTTACGCTTTTTATTCTTCTCTGGCTTTGGTCTTCAATTTTATAAATTGTTCCGTTTCGTTTGATTGTTTCTCCTGCTTCTGGGAGGGCGTCAAACTGTTCCAAGAGCCAGCCGGCAAGTGTATCGTAATCATCGCTTACAAGCTCAAGTTTTAAAAGCTCATTTACATCGTCAATTTTCATATCGCCTGGAACAATAAATTCCTTTGCAGTAACAGGGACAATTAAAGTTTCGGGTGCCGCCTCTGCTTCATCCCCATGCACTGAATGACCAAAAACTGCCCTCATAATATCATCCATTGTAACAATACCGATGTTTGAGCCATTTTCATCTACTGCAACGGCAAAGTTAACGTTTTCCCTGCGAAATTTTTTGAGAAGTTCTGTTGCCGTATTTGTTTCAGGTATAAAAAGAGCGGGTCTCATGCAACGCAGTGCAAGTTTTTCTTCTCCCTTTTTAACGCGTCCTGCAAGCAGAACATTTTTATAGTATAAAACTCCAAGAACATTTTCAAAACTTTCTTTACAAACAGGCAGCCTGCTGTATCCGGTCTGGGCAAAAATATCTGCTATTGTGTCATACGAAGCATCTTCCGGCACAAATTTGATATTGCTCTTATGACGCATAATGTCGTGAACTTTTAAATCCGTAAACTCAAAAATTTTATAGAGCATTTTCTTTTCGCTAGATTCTAGTGTTCCTTCTGTTTCGCCTACTGCAATAAGCGATTTTAGTTCTTCTTCTGTAATCAATTCTTTGCTTTCACTTACAAATCGTGTAAGGATTGCGGTTATAAAGTCCGTGATTTTTGAAAAAAGCCATACTATCGGAAAAAGAAGCCTTTCCAGAAAAATTAAAATACCTGCAAATTTGCCGGCTACCTGAACAGGAAAAACCGCTGCAACAGTTTTTGGCATGATTTCACCAAAAATAATCAGAATAAAAGAAATTATTATTGTTGCATAAGCACTTCCTGCATTTCCAGCAAGTTTTATAGCAATTGTAGCCGCAAGACCAGAGGCCAACGAAGTAACAAAGTTTATGCCGATTAAAATAAGTGAAAGTAGTCTATTCGTATCATTTTTTAAAAATTGAATTTTTTTAGCAAGACTGTTTTTCTTATTGCCATCTTTTTTTACCATCTGATGAAGCATAACCCGCGTAATTGATAAAAAAGCTGTTTCGCTTGCTGCAAAAAACGCTACAACACATACTAAAAACAAATCAATTAAAACGGGGATAATTATTTCACTTAATATATTCATTATTCTTCATCCCCTTTTTTTCGAGTACAGTGAACTCTTTCAACACGACGCATATCCATGGATTTTACTTCAAAACGATATTCGCCTGCTTCGATATATTCTCCACATGAGGGAATATGACCTAAAATTTCGCAGATATATCCGCCGATTGTTTCGTTGTCATTTGACTCAAGTTTTATATGCAGTTCATCTTCAAGGTCAATCAGACGGGCACTTCCGTCAAGCATGTTATCATCCGGGTTTTTTATATGAACGCTGGTCGAGTCTCCAGCCTTTTCAAAGTCATCGGCAATTGCACCAAAAATCTCACGTTCAATATCTTCTGTTGTTAAAATTCCATCTGTTCCAGAATATTCATCTATAACTATTGCAAACGACTGCTTGTTTTTTCTCATCAATTCCTGAATGGAAGACATTTTTGTTGTTCCTGGAATAAAAAGAGGTGGCCGCATTATTTTTTCTACAGAAAAATCATTTCTTGAACCTCGATAAAACAAAAGGTCTTTTACGTAGAGAACACCTGTAATATTATCAATATTTTCACCATCAAAAACTGGAAAGCGGCTTATTCTTGTTCTTTCTGAAAGTTGAATTATATCGCGATATCTGGAATTTATATCGATTCCAATAACATCACGACGGGGAACCATAATATCTGTTGCAATATAGTCAGTAAATTTAAAAACACGATTCATCATGTTTTTTTCCCCGGTTTCTAAAACACCTTCTTCACCGCCAACATCGATAAAAGTCTTTATTTCTTCTTCTGTAAATGTTGCACCTTTTTTCTTTGTTGAAATTCCAAAAATACGTAAAATCAAACGGGATATTGTAGTAAAAATTATTACAAATGGACGTAAGAGATAAAAAAAGAAATATACATATCCGCTTAACGCAAAAGAAGCTTTTTCTGGAAATCTTGTTGTAAGGCTTTTAGGTGTAATTTCTCCAAAAATTAAAAGTGCCACAGTTGAGATAGAGGTTGCTATTCCAAGGCCAGCTGCACCAAACAGTTTTAAGAAAATTGAAGTCAGGACAACAGATAAAGCAACGTTTACTATTTCGTTGCCTACAAGAATCATGTTTAAAAGCTCTTCCTTTCGTTCAAGAAGTTTTCCTGCACGAATTGCTTTTTTGTCGCCTTTTTCTTTTAAAAAGTGAACGCGAAGTTTATTTAGACCTAAAAATGCACTTTCTGACGCAGAAAAAAGCGCCGAAAGTACAATACATGTTACTGCAATTAGAATAAGAATAATTAAATTATTCGAGGGGTAATCGTCCATATAGTTCCTGAGTTTAAGCTTTTTTAGTTTGCAGCATTTTCAGTTTCTGCCGGTGCAGAAGATGCATTTGAGTCAGAAGACTGTTCCTGAGCAGAAGACTCGTCGGTTGTTGTAGCTGGAGCATCAAGATATCGCTCATCCATCATGCGCATCATACTTTGAATTGTTTCTGCATAAACACTTGTTGGATCAGCATCATATGCTTTTTGAAAGTATTCTTTTACTTTTGCATAATCTTCTGTTCCGCTCTGAGAGAACAAATAACCGGCCGTATAATAGCACTGTTGTTTTTGATCAGGTTTTAAGTATTTGCTGGCAGCTGCTTTTGCAAATTCTTCACTGGCAGAAGCAGGGTCCTGATCTAAATAAAACTGAACGGCTTTGGCATTTGCTTTTGCTACCACGTGAGCTCCGACCATTCCTGTTTTGTTCTTTTTATCAAGTTTAATATAGTCATCACTTAAATCAGTCAAAAGGTAGCGAAGCTGAGGTTCTGTTCTGTCAAAAAGTTTATTAATTGCTTCTAGTCTGTCTTTTGCTTTACCAGTACGACATGAAGCAAGAGTATTTTCGTATTCAACTATCTGTTCGGCTCTGGATTCAATTTCACCTAAAACATCAGAAGCTTTCTGTGGTTCATTATCAAATACAAGCTCAGTAATTACATAGCCTTCTTTTGTTAAAAGAAAGAATGATGGTGTTGCCTGTATGTTATAAACTCCTGCATCACGCATATTTTCTTCGAGTTTTATCCAAAGCTCAGCAGCGATTGCTTTTTCTTCTTCGCTTGCCAAAGGGTCAGCAGATGCTTTTTCAAAAAGTGAATTAGAAAAATCAAGATTTACAAGAACATAACTGCTTAACATTTCATCCATAAAATCAGAAGTGTTAAAAATTTTTTCTTTTAATTGAGCACTCGATTCATCCTGATCATCGCCAGAAAAGAACAAAAAAATCTTTTTATTTTCTTTTGTGGCGGCAGCTTTTCCGTCGATTAAGTTATCAATCCACAAAGTTGAATCGATATTGTTTGAAGGCTTGCGTACTTCTCTTTTGTTTTCATTTTTTGAGCAGCCAGACAAAATAAGCCCGAAAGCAAATCCTAAAACAGCAAGTCGTAAAAGTTTTTTCATAAGTTCTCCTGTATCTTTATTTTGTAAAATATCTCACACCGGCAGCAAATATATTTTGGCAACTGTTTGAACCACAATCATTTGCTATGTTTTTTATCAAGTCAGGTTCAAATCCGTCTGTTCCAACTGTTCTCTCTGAGTGACCCATTTTTCCGAGAACTCTTCCGTCTGGGCTTGTAAGACCTTCGATAGCGTATGCTGAACCGTTTGGATTGTCTGGCTCTGCTATTGCAGGATTTCCATTTTCATCACAATACTGTGTGAAAACCTGCCCATTTGCAAACATTTGTTTTGCTATTGTCTCTGCCATAATAATACGACCTTCGCCATGACTGACAGGAACATAATGAGGGCGTGCATCTAAAACAGTTGCATCCAATGCCCATGGAGAGGCTGCACTTACCATACGGGTTCGTACAACACGACTTATATGTCGGTGAATATTATTATAAGTAAGAGTAGGGTTTTCTGCGGAAGGTTCTACAATTTTTCCAAATGGAACAAGCCCTGTCTTAATCAAAGCCTGGAAACCGTTACAGATACCAAGGATAAGTCCGTCTTTTGTTTCTAGATGAGCTGTAATTGCATCAGAAACCCGTTTTTCACGGATTACGTTTGCAATGAACTTTCCTGAGCCATCAGGTTCATCGCCTGCACTAAATCCACCTGCAAAAGCCACAATCTGAGCCTGTGAAATTTCTTTTGCAAGGGCATTTAGGGATTCTTCCAGATTATCAGGAGTTCTATTCTTGAATACAAGAATTTTTGAATCCGCACCTGCCAGATTGAATGCACGGGCCATATCATATTCACAGTTTGTGCCCGGGAATACAGGAATAATTACTCGCGGTTTTGCCTTAGACTTATCAATAACCGTAAATGTATCTTTTTTTGCCCGTGCTTGTGCAAGACTTGAGTGTTCTGCTTTTGCCCATTCATCAAGAGGTTTTGCAGAAGGTACAGAACTTATTGGAGGGAATACTTTTGAGAGTTTTCCTTCCCATGCGTCATAAAGTTCAGAAAGTGGAATTTCTGTAACAGGGAGAGGGTTCAATCCTTCCATTGCAACAGAAATTACAGGATCCTTTTGTGTATTACCAATTTTAACTGCCGTAGTGTTTACAAATCCGTTGTTTTCAAATTTTGGATCGTCTGTTTCAACAATGATTGAACCATACAACGGTGTAAACAAATCAGCGATTGTGTTATTTACATTTCTGTGGAAGCCTAAGGCTGTTGCGCTTGAAGGAATCAAAGTTAACTGGGCACCGATTTTGTTGCCGAATGCCATCTTTACAACTGCTTCTGCGATACCACCGGCTCCAACCGGGTACATTGCGTTGATTTTTCCAGCCTTGTTTGCTTCGTAAAGTGCGTCAGAGTTTTTCTTGAATGTATCCCAGTCAGGAGCAAGTTCTGCTGAATAAGGGACTTGAACGAGGTAGATAAAACTTCCTCCCTTCTTGAAAGGACCCGACTGAACATTTTTTGCTTCGTCGTGTGCTACGGCAAAGGAAACGAGCGTGTGAGGAACGTTCATGTGTTCAAAAGTTCCGCTCATGGAATCTTTTCCACCGATTGACGCACAGCCCATTTCCCTTTGTGCATCTACTGAACCCAGCAGAGCAGCTGTAGGATAACCCCAGCTTTTCTTGTCCACTGTGCGTCCAAAGAATTCCTGGTAGCTCATGCGGCTTGTTGTAGCCTTACCGCCGATACAGGTAATCTTTGCCAGAGAAGAAAGAATTGCAGTCTGGGCTCCGTGCCATGCAGACCACTGTGCAACACGCGGGTCATAGCCGTAAGCCATGAGGGAAACGGTTGATGTTTCCCGAGGAGAAATTACAGGGATTTTAGCAGACATTGCACATTCCGGAGTTCCCTGATACTTTCCGCCGAATGGGAAGAGTACAGTTGATGCTCCAATTGAACCGTCAAATCGTTCCTGCAAACCACGCTGGCTACAGCAAGCAAGGTCTGACATATCTGCGATAAATGCGTTTTTAATCTGTTCTTTTGTAGGTACATTTGATCCGCTTTCGCCAGTTGCGTAGGCACAATCACCCAAAGCATCTTTTACACTTTCCAAAGGCTCTACAAGAGGAGAAACATCCGCAGGGGCCGGGCTTTCGATACAGGCTTTTGCAGAGTGTTCTGCTCCGGCACTGTCAAGGAATGAGCGGTCAATATCAACGATTGTTTTTCCCCGCCACTTCATCGTGAGTTTGTTTTTATCTGTTACAGTTGCAACAACTACAGCGTTCAGGTTTTCGTCATTGCAATACTTGATGAATTTATCAACATCGCCTGCACGAACTACAACTGCCATACGTTCCTGGCTTTCAGAAATTGCAAGTTCAGTTCCGTTGAGGCCTTCGTACTTTTTAGGTACAGCGTCCAGATTGATGTCAAGGCCCGGTGCAAGTTCACCTACGGCAACAGATACACCGCCGGCACCAAAGTCATTTGACCGTCTTATCATGCGGCTTACTTCCGGATTGCGGAAAAGTCTCTGGATTTTGCGCTCTTCTACAGCATTACCCTTCTGAACTTCAGCGGCAGCTGTAGTAACTGATTTTTCTGTATGAACTTTTGAAGAACCTGTAGCACCACCGATACCGTCGCGGCCTGTTCCACCACCCAGGAGGATGATAATGTCGCCTGCTTCAGGAGTTTCGCGCATAACGGTTTTATACGGGCTTGCGGCGATTACAGCACCAAGTTCCATGCGTTTTGCAACAAAGCCCGGATGATAGATTTCTGTAACCTGGCCTGTGGTAAGACCAATCTGGTTACCGTAAGAAGAGAATCCCTGTGCGGCTTCGCGGCAGAGTTTTAACTGCGGAAGTTTACCGTGGAGAGTTTCGCTCATTGGAACGGTCGGATCGCCGGCTCCTGTTACGCGCATTGACTGGTAAACCCAGCTGCGTCCGGAAAGAGGGTCACGGATTGCTCCGCCGATACAGGTTGCAGCACCACCGAACGGTTCAATTTCTGTCGGGTGGTTATGTGTTTCGTTTTTAAACTGTAAAAGCCACTGTTCAACTTCGTCCTTTCCTTCCAGATAAGGATTTCCGTCTTTGTCAGTTGTGTAATGAACGTCGATAAAAATTGAGCAGGCGTTGTTTTCTTCGCTTACTTCCATGTCATCGAGCATTCCGTGCTTACGCAGGTATTTGCCGCCGATTGTGGCCATATCCATCAGTGTAAGCGGTTTGTCCTTTCGTTTTGCATACATTTCTGTGTGCATTGCCTTGTAGTTTTCCAGCGACTGCTTGAAAAGTTTTGCATAAGGACCTTTTTCAATTTTGATGTCTTTAAGTACAGTGTTGAATGTGGTGTGACGGCAGTGGTCAGACCAGTAAGTATCCAGAACGCGGATTTCTGTTTCGGTCGGGTCGCGTTTGATAGACTTAAAGTATTTCTGAAGGAACTGAATATCGGCAAGGTCCATTGCAAGACCCATTTTTGCGCGGTATTCGTCCAGTTTCTTTTTGTTGAATGAATTGAATCCTTCTACCACAGGAATGTCGCCCGGAACTTCAGACTTCATTTCGAGAGTTTCAGGAATTTTTGAATCAGTCAGTCTCGAATCAACCGGGTTAATCAGGTATTTTTGAATTCTTGCAACTTCGTCCGCGCTTACAGCCCCGCTTAAAAGAACCATTTTTGCACATCGTACACGAGTAGGCTCTGTTCCAACTTTTACTGTGTTTTTTAATGATTCACGTAATAGCGAAAGACACTGTTCAGCGCTGTCTGCACGCTGGTCGTACTGCCCCGGAAGGTATTCCCAAACAATTACAGTGTCAGAAGGATCTGCTTTAACTTCAGTATATGCTACGCTGTCGCTCTGAGGTTCAGAAAAAATGCGAAGAGCTGCTGTTTTAAAAACATCTTCGGAAACGTTTTCGATATCGTAGCGGTTAAAATAGCGCACTCCTTTTACGGAAGAAATGCCCAGAAATCCATTGATTTCACCTAAAATACTTTGAGCTTCACTTTGGAAGCCGTCCTTGCGTTCAATGTAAATACGAAACATTATTATATTGTAATGAATTAGCATTTTTTAGGGAACAAGCAAAAACTCTATGATAGTAAAATTTACCAGACATCTGCATTAAATCCATCTAAGTGAAAAGAGAAAAAAAAAGCCATGATTTATAAATTTTTCTGGTTTCTACTATTTTTATATATATTTTTAATATATACTTAATTATAGATGCGGCGGTGGTTGAGCTTATCAGCAATTTATTTTCTCTTAACATCTTTCTCTTTTGCAGAAATTATTTCTTCTTTTAACTATTCAGGATTAAAAAAAACAAAAACTTCCTATCTTGATAAAGTTTTGAGCCATTTTATCGGACAGGAAAATAATGAAGAAACCATCCATGACATAGAAACTGTTCTTCAGGCAGAAGGAATTTTTGAAAAAATCACAGTTTTGCCGTCTGAAGAAAACAAAGAAGTCATTGAAATTACCCTAAAAGAAAAAATTACGTTTATTCCTCTCCCGTTTTTAACCGTAAGCAACGGAAAATGGATGGGTGGCGGAATCGTAATGAACATGAATGCATTTGGAAACAAAACCATGTTAATGGGAGGAGGATTTTTATCTTCTTCAACTGATATGGGAATTTTTGGGCTTTCTAAACCTGCTGCAAATGTAGATGACTTGGGATGGTCGGTTTTTACAGCAATAAGCAATAATACTCAAGATTACACAGATATTTATGATGAAGAATATGCATCATTCGAGCATTTATCAATAAACTTTAATTTTGCCATTCAAAAAAAAATAACTCCTGTTACAAGCCTTGGGGGAGGATTTGGGTTTAATTTTAGAAAAATGAATGACAATAATTCTTTTAATGATGGAAAAGATGTTTCTTCTCAGGCAAAAATTACAACCACATTAGCATATGGCATAACTGACTGGAACGGATGGTACTTGAACAGTAAAATGACGAATGTAGCCTTGAATGCCGGCTATGATTTTAATTTGGATAATTTATTTTACTACGCAACATCAAGCATTGTTTTTCAGCATCCCCTTACAAACCGATTACGGTTTTGCACTACAGTTTCTGCATCATACGAAAATAATACCTATATACTTCAATGGCCGGATCAAAGCGCTGGCTCGGTTTCAATTTTACCGCCAGAGTTTAGAACTCCAGAAATCGCAGGAGGAAATACAGGTTTTGAGCTGGCTATAAGAAAATTCGGATTTGGTCTTTTTAGTATTTATACGAATTATCAAGGTGTTTATGCAAAAAACGTTAATGATGAATATAAGTTTTGTCATGGAGTAAGCGGCGGAATGAGACTTTATCTTTCAAAAATTGCTTTTCCTGCTTTTGCTTTCGGCATGAGCCGTAATATTACAACGAAGGATTTGTACTGGTCAGGTTCTATCGGGGTATCATTTTAAAATTAGACTCCAAAACTCTTTTTTTAGAAATTTAATTTAACGCTTAATAACTCTTGAACATAAGTAAAAAAAAATTATAAACTTTGCCTATGGCAAAATCTGATTTAATAAGTGAATTTGTAGACTCAAAAGCAATCGAAGCTGTAACGAAAATAGTTGACTCTTCTGATGTTACAGAAATCAATACCCTTGCAACAGTAATAGCAGGAATTTTTAATGCTGATCCGGTTTTTGGAAATATTCTTGCAGGAAATGATGATACAAAACTTATATCTTCCTTCAAAAAAAATCTTACTCTTTTAATTCAGAAAACATGGGTAGAAAAAGACGATGAAGCCATAAAAGAACAGGTTTTATATAATCTTGAACAGTTTTGTGCTTATACAGAAGCTGGTAAATATGCTGATGAATACATACGGTTCGGACGCATCCTTACAGATGTTGTTTATTTAATGTTTGGTACAATGTCTAAAGAACCGGATTTTGATGAATATGCACTTCGTATTGATCCTCAGTTTGGAATTTTCTGGTGGTATATTCAGCATCTTCCGAAAAATCCGAATTTTTCAAATGAAAAAAGCAGGGCACTTATTCTTTTAGGAATGTACTTTTTAGCAAACTACTAGAGCTGTTTTTTTTAGGCGGGCAGTAATGGATATTGATGCAATAACTTGTACCCTTAGAAAAGCTTCTGATGAACTTGCGCTTCAAAGTGCTTTTCAAAAAAATGAAGCCTTAAAATCTGTAATAAATTCGATTCAATCAAATCGTTCTTCTATTTTAAAAGCAAACCAGATTGATATTGATAATGCTCGTGCAAAAGGAATGAGTGAAAGTTTGATTGAGCGCCTTGCTCTGGACGACAAAAAAATTGATTCAATCATTTCTTCAATTAATGTGATAATAAATCAAACAGATCCAATCGGCGAAGAAACTGCTGGATGGAAGACACCAGCAGGAATGACAATAAGACAGGTACGTGTTCCTCTTGGAGTTGTTGCGATTATTTATGAAAGTCGTCCAAATGTTACTGTTGATGCCTTTGCTTTAGCTTATAAAAGTTCGAATTCAATTTTACTGCGAGGCTCTTCTTCTGCGCTTAATTCAAATAAAAAACTTGTAGATGTAATAAAAGAAGGACTTAATGCCGCTAAAGACGGTGTTGCAGCTTCAATTGAACTTGCACCATGCGAAAGCCACGATGAGGTAGAAGAAATTCTAAGTGCTGTAGGCAAAATAGATGTTGCTCTTCCACGGGGTGGAGCAAAACTTATAAACATGGTGATTGAAAAAGCAAAAGTTCCTGTAATCCAGACAGGGGCAGGTGTATGTCATCTTTATGTTGATGAAAGTGCAGATTTATCGATGGCGGAAGAAATTGCATGGAATGCAAAAACTCAAAGACCAGGTGCATGTAATGCAATCGAAACAATTCTTGTAAATAAAAAAGTTGCTCAGGATTTTGTTCCTCGTCTTGCCAGAAGATTTGCTGGAAAAGTTGAATTAAGATGCGATAAAGAATCCTATGATATCATTTCAAAAAGTAGCATTGCCGGATTGAATATTAAAAAGGCAGAAGAAGCTGATTTCGGATTTGAATTTTTAGATTTTATCTGCACTTTAAAAATAATTGATGATGTTGAAACAGCTATTGAATATATCAATGCTCATAACACAAAACATTCTGAGTGCATAGTTACAAACAACCGGTTAAATGCCAGACTGTTCCAGGCAAAAACTGACGCCGCCTGTGTTTACGTAAATGCAAGTACACGTTTTACAGACGGTGGAGAATTTGGTTTTGGTGCAGAGTTGGGAATAAGCACACAAAAACTCCACGCCCGCGGTCCGATGGGTATAAAAGCACTGACTACGACAAAATACCTTATTGATGGGGATGGTCAGATAAGATAGGTTTAGTGCAGCCACTTGAAACAGAAGTTTTTCGTGGCTACAGCAGCATTTTTATCTTTTTGAAATGATTTTTTACAGTTTATTTTGTGAGCGGAACTAAGATGTTTACTACATCTTCTACATTTTTTACGCTTTTAAAAACTTCTGGTTCAATCTTGTCGTTGAGATAAGGCTTCATTTTTACAATCATCTCTACAGCGTCAATTGAATCTAAATCTAAATCCGTAACGATGTTTGCTTCGGGTTTTATGTCTGATTCGTTAATGTCAAATTCATTGACTAATACTTCTTTCAGTTTTGTATATACTTCGTCTTTTGTCATTTTTCTAGTCTCCAGTTAAATATTTTAACTATTTTGTTTGTGAAGAAATGTAGGCTGCAAGTGCATCTACAGAAGCAAAATGCTGTTTTGTTTCTGCACTTTCTGCATTAAATTTAACGCCGAATTTCTTTTTTAAGGCAACTCCCAATTCAAGGGCGTCAATAGAGTCGAGTCCAAGACCTGTTCCAAAAAGAGGTTCGCTGTCAACAATATTTTCTGGAGTAATGTCTTCGAGTTCAAGAGAAGAAATAATACATTCTTTAATCTGTTGTTTAAGTTCGTCCATCAAAAAATCCTTATTAAATTGCCCCAAAGGCATGAATTATTTTCTTAAATAGTATATAGAAAACACAGTTGTTGTTCAAATGCGTTAGCGGCTGTAAGGGCGCGAAAGCGTTCCAACGTTGACGAAAGTCAATGTTGGAATAAAACCCTGCAAGACGCGACCCGAAACCGCAGGTGCAGGGGAACGCCCTTGCGGTTTATAGACTTATACTTTCGATTAGAATATAATCAGATTTATGACGATTGAAAATAAGAATTATTATACAGATAAAATCCGCGCAATTGATGCAAAATTTAAGGCACAGGAAATTGCTTTTTCGCCGATGACTTTTCAGGCAATAAGGGCACTTTTGGAACTGGGGCTTTTACAGAAAATCAGCGATGCTGGGGATGAAGGGATTTCTGTAAGGCAATTAGCACAGGATTCTGGAATTTCTGAGTATGGGGTCGGAGTACTTGCAGAAATGGCTCTGGGAATGGGTGTCTTAAAACTTAACGGTAAAGAAGACGAAAAAGAGGGCAAGAGCGGATTGGGCATGCTTGTTCTAGGGAAAATCGGCTGGTTCATTTTAGAAGATAACCTGACACGTGCAAATTTTTATTTTACAAATGATATTTGCTATAAAGGTGCATTTGATTTAATGGAATCTATAAAAAATGGTAAACCGGAAGGATTAAAGGTATTCGGCGACAAGTGGACAACAGTTTATGAAGCACTTTCGACCTTGCCTGACAGGGAAAAAAAATCCTGGTTTGAGTTTGACCATTTTTACTCTGACGCAGCTTTTCCAGAAGCTCTTCCGATTGTTTACGCTAAAAAACCAAAGCATCTTTTTGATATAGGCGGAAACACTGGCAAATGGGCAATAGCATCCTGCAAATACGACAAAGACGTTCATGTTTCTATCGTGGATTTGCCTGGCCAGACAGCAGTTGCACAAAAAAATGCTGCGGAGGCAGGATTTGCAGACAGAATTGATTTTGTTTCTGGCAATGTTCTTGATACATCAACAAAACTTCCAGCGGGAGCAGATGCAGTGTGGATGAGTCAGTTTTTGGACTGCTTTAGTCTGCATCAGATTACAAAAATTCTGACAAAGATTTACAACAGCGTAGATGAAAATTGCGATGTTTATGTAATGGAGCCGTTGTGGGATATGCAGAAATTTGAAGGGGAAAGCTATTCATTGCAAGCAACTTCCCTTTATTTTACCTGCATTGCAAATGGAAACTCAAAAATGTACCGCTATGCTGAACTTGTGGAAGCAATCGAAAAAGCTGGCTTCAATCTTGTAACGGCACATCATAATCTTGGAACAAATTTTTATTCGATTTTGAATTTTAGGAAGAAGTAAAAAAAGGGGGAGAGGTTCAGGCATAGCCCTTGCCGAGAGTAGCTAAAATCGTCGCCCGCTACCCCCTCTACGGAGTTTGCAGCCCGTAAAGTCCGCGGATACACTTTATGAAAATATATATTTCTGATTTTTGCAGTTACAGACCTTCTCTTGATAATCCTGGTGAGCAGCCTAAACTTGAATATGCTGATGCTCTTTTTCGCCGTCGTCTTTCACAGATAACGAGAATGACGATTGAAGTTGTACATAATCTGATTCAAAAAAATCCGTCGGCAAAAAACGCAAAACTTGTTTTTTCAAGTTTTCGTGGAGAAATTGTCCGTCAATTAAAAATAAATAAAGGTCTTGTAGAAGATGCAGACGTTATGCCGGCACCTTTTTCTCTCTCTGTTTTTAATACACCCCCAGCGGCTGCTACAATTGTTGAGGGAATAACTGCCGGTTATACAGCGGTTTATCCGGCAGAGGATGATTTTAAAAGTGCACTTATTGCCGCAGCAAGTGCAGTTTTTGCGGGCACAGAAGATAAAATAATCTTTGTGTATGCAGACGAAAAAATCCCTGATGAATACAAAGACTGTAAAAGTTATTCAATGGACAGCCCTTTAGCTTTTGCCTGCCTTTTGTCTGATAAAAAAAGTGATGGGGCACAAGAATTTGATACAGATAGAGAAAATTTGCTTTCGCCACAATCATTCGCAGAGTTTTTTGAGAGAAATTAAATGACCGAAAATCAAAATCCTCCAGAAATTTTTGAAAATCCTCCTGTAAAAAACCATGTGCTGTATTTTTATCGTCTGTTTGTAAAGATATTTTGCTTTGCACTTTTTGGAACAGGAACAATTGTACTTGGAATTCTAGCTCTTCCTTTAATGCACATAATCTGGCTTAAAAAAAAGGATTTTCAACGTCAGGCACGAAAACTTGTACGCTCACTTTTTAAATTTTTTGTCTTTGTTATGAGTGCTTTTGGAGGAATTGAATACAAAATCAAAGGTCGTGAAAAGCTAAAAAACTCAGGTGGAAGCGTGATTGTTGCAAATCATCCGTCTTTAATTGATGTTGTAATGCTTATAAGTGAATTTCCTAATGCTGATTGCATTGTAAATGCGTCGCTTAAAAAAAATATTGTTTCTGCGGTAGTTGCCTACCTTTATATAACAAATGACCATGAATACGAAGAACTTATGAGCCGCTGTAAAAAAACAATTGCCGAAGGGAATGTTTTGATTATTTTTCCAGAAGGAACTCGTTCAAAACCCTGGGGACAAAATCCCTACAAAAAAGGAGCCGCAAGAGTTTCTCTTGCAACTGATTGTCCGATTGTACCGATTTTTATAGGGGGAAACGATAAAATAGGATTAAGAAAAAAAGATTCCTTCTTTCTGTTTAATCACACAGATAAATATCGTTATCATCTATATGTAAAGGATTTTGTGTATCCTGATGAATATAAAGATTTTCCTCATCCTGTTGCTGCAAAAAAAATAACAGAAAAACTGCATGAAATGCTTTGTTACGAAAATAACTGGGATAAAATTATTGGTAAAAATCCTGCTTTGTGATAAACTGAAACTATGCTAAAAGGAAGAAATTTAATTCAGCCAAATGATTTGACTGTCGCAGAAATGGACGAGATTTGTACTCTCGCCGAACAGATTATTGTTGATCCTTCATCATTTCAAGACGTGTGTCGCGGGAAAATTCTTGCGACACTTTTTTTTGAACCAAGCACAAGAACGCGCTTAAGTTTTGAGGCGGCAATGCTGCATCTTGGCGGCATGGTAGAAGGTTTTAGTGATGCCGCAAACAGTTCAACTTCAAAAGGAGAATCTCTGGCGGATACGATACGCACAGTAAGTTCCTATGTTGATGTAATTGCAATGAGAAATCCTAAAGAAGGAGCTGCTCTTTTAGCGAGCAAATTTGCAGAATGTCCGATAATTAACGCCGGAGACGGAGGACACTATCATCCAACACAAACTCTGACAGATATGGTAACCATAAGGGCTTTAAAAGGTGGTTTTGAAGGGCATGTAATCGGTTTTTGCGGAGATTTGAAATTTGGACGCACAGTTCACTCTCTGGTAGAAGCCATGAGCCGCTATAAAAATGTAAAGTTTATATTTATAAGTCCAGATGAATTAAAAGTTCCAGACTGGGTTTCAAAGTTTTTAGATGCAGGCGGAATTCCTTATACAACAGCACTTAGATTGGAAGATGTAATCGGTGATTTAGACATTTTGTATATGACCAGAGTTCAAAAAGAAAGATTCTTTAATGAACAGGATTACTTACGGCTAAAAGACAGTTATATTCTTGATAAGCAGAAGATGAATCTTGCCAGAAAAGATATGATTGTATTACATCCTCTTCCACGTGTTAACGAAATTGCTCCGGAAGTTGATGATGACCCGCGTGCTGCATATTTTAAGCAGGTAAAATACGGAATGTATGCAAGAATGGCACTTATTTCAAAAATTCTGGGGGTTCTTTAATGCTTAATGTAGATACAATAAAAAACGGTCTAGTAATCGATCACATAAAATCAGGATGCGGACCTCAGATTTTTCACTGGCTTGGACTTGATAAGGCAAATTTTACAAGCGCATTGATAATGAATGTTCAATCAAAAAAAAGCGGCCGGAAAGATATAATAAAAGTTGATAATATAATAAATATAGATTATTCAGTTTTAGGTTTTATAGATCCGAATATATGTGTTAATGTAATAAAAGACGAAAAAATAGTAAGAAAAATCAGGATGGAACTTCCTGAACGTGTAGAAAACGTAATTAAATGTAAAAATCCACGCTGTATAACAATGACAGAACATTATGTTCCGCAGGTTTTTGTTTTATCTGACAGAGCAAAAGCAACATACCGTTGTGAATACTGTGATGCGTTTTATACTGCAGGTCAAATTGAATAGGTGATTGGCGGAGAGAAAAAAGAGTGAAAATATTATAACAGAGGCAAAAATGAAAGGTTATGATTCAGTTTTGATTATTTATAATGCACGTCTGGTTGATTCTTCAATTGACAGCCCCGGTATGGTTGTGCTTCAGAATGGAAAAATAAGCGGTGTTTTTTTGGGTGAAGTAAAAGATACCGTTGGAGCTATGAGGGTTGCTTCTTCTGTGCTGAATGATATGGATCTTAAACCGATTTATTATGATGCTAAAGGTCTTACCTTAATGCCATCCTTTGTTGACATGCATGTTCACTTTAGATATCCGGGTCAGGCAAAAAAAGAAGATTTAAATACAGGTCTTCACGCTGCTGTTGCAGGAGGATTTGGAACAGTTGTTGCCATGCCAAATACGGTTCCTGTTGTATCTTCTGCAAAAATGGCAAATCAGATAATGAAAGAAGCAGAAGAAATTGATCTTGCAAAAGTTTTTCAGACAGTAAGCATTACAAAAGATTTTGGTGGAGAAGATGTTTCAGAAATTTCCCGCCTAAAACCCGCCGAAATTCCTGTAATAAGCGAAGATGGAAAAGAAGTTTTTTCTTCTGCGGTAATGCTTGAAGCTATGAAATCTGCCGGAAAGAAAAATATAATCGTAAGCTGCCATTGTGAATCACCTTCACTGTCAGAAGCAGCAAAGCCATACAGAATTCGTGCTTTAAGTTTTATGAAAAAATATAATATTCCTGCTGGAAAAGTGAACGCAAAAGTCGATAATGTTCCTGATTCTGTGAATTTTGAAATTGATGGATGTCTGACTGCTGCAAATCAATTGCTCGCTCTTGCAGAAGATGTTGCAACAGAGAGAAATATTGAAATAGCAAAAGTTGCCGGCTGTCATATTCATATCTGTCATTGTTCAACTGCAATAAGTATGGATGCTGTTCGCCGTGCAAAAGCTCTAAAGAAAGCAGGAAAAACGCAAACTGGATTTGATTGTACAGTAGAAGTAACGCCTCATCATATTGGGCTTGTGGGAACAGATGCTCCATTTTTAAGGGCACTTGTAAATCCACCGTTGCGCTCAGAAGAAGACAGAGCCTCACTTATAGAAGCAATAAAAGACGGAACTGTTGATGTTATTTCAACGGATCATGCTCCACATACTCAGGAAGACAAGGCTGCCGGAAGTCCTGGTTTTACGGGGCTTGAAACAGCTTTTGCCGTTTGTAATACAATGCTTGTAAAAAAAGAAGGAATTTCTTTAAAACGGCTGAGTCAGCTTATGTCAGAAAATCCTTCTAAACTTTTAAAAATCAACTCAGGAAAGCTCGTCCCAGGTTTTGATGCAAATCTTGTTCTTGTAGATACGGAAGAGACTTGGACGGTTAATCCTGAAAAATTTTTTAGCAAGGGTAAATCAACTCCGCTGGAAGGAAAAAAACTTACTGGCCGTGTGCATGCAACTTTTTATAAAGGAAGACAGGTTTTTTCGCTTGTAAAAAAAAGCTAAGTAAAAAATGAACGAAAAACAAAAATACTTAAAAATTTTATCACGCCAGTATCCGACTGCAGACAGTGTAATTTCAGAAATTGTAAATCTTCAGGCAATAATCAATCTTCCTAAGGGAACTGAGCATTTTTTGTCGGACATTCATGGAGAATGGGAACAGTTCAGTCATGTTTTAAGAAATGGCTCTGGTTCAATACGCACAAAAATCGAAGAAGTTTTTGGAAATCGCGAAAGCGCACAGGTAAAAAAGAGCCTTGCTACATTAATTTACTATCCAAAAGAAAAACTTGAAAAAATCAAACAGACCGAAAGCGATATGAAGGATTGGTATGCAGTAACCTTGCATCGTCTTGTAGAGATTTTACGTCGCGTTTCGTCAAAATATACGCGTTCAAAAGTCAGAAAGACTATTCCTCAACAATATGCGTACATTATTGAAGAACTTATTACCGAAAAAGAAGAATTAAACGATAAACAGGCATACTATAACAACATAATTCAAAATATAATTCGACTGGGTGCGGCAGATAAATATATAGAAACTTTTTGCAATGTGATTCAATATCTTGTAATCGATCATCTTCACATAATCGGCGATATTTTTGACCGTGGTGCAGGTCCTCATAAGATTTTAGATACGCTTTTAGATTATCATTCGGTGGATGTTCAATGGGGAAATCACGATGTTGTGTGGATGGGGGCTGCATCAGGCAACAAAGCGTGTATTGCAAATGTGGTCAGACTTTGTGCACGCTACAATAATCTTGATGTTCTGGAAGAAGGATATGGCATAAACCTTACTCCGCTCGTTACTTTCTGTAACAAGTGGTATGGAAATATGGAGCGAAAAACAATTCACAAAGCAATTGCGATAATCCAGTTTAAAATAGAAGACCAGCTTATCCGTTCAAATCCACAGTTTGAGATGAATCATCGTCTTATACTTGATAAAATTGACTGGCAGAATAAAACGATAAATATTGACGGCAAAGATTGGGCTCTTAATTCAAATGAGATGCCGACGATAGATAAAAATATGCCGAATGTTTTGAACGAGGATGAGCAGCAGGTAATCACCCGTCTTGTTTATTCCTTTACTCACTGCGAAAAACTTCAGAGGCATGTAAAGTTCTTATATAAAAAAGGAAGCCTATATAAAATTTTTAACGGAAATTTACTGTATCATGGTTGCATGCCGCTGGATAAAGACGGCAATTTTTTACAGGCAAATGTCTACGGAAAATTATGTCAGGGAAAAGCTCTTTACGATGAACTGGAAAACTGGGCGCGACGGGCATATTTTAGTCCTTCGGGCAGTGCGGAAAAAGAAATGGGCGGAAACATAATGTGGTATTTGTGGGAAGGCCCTAAGTCGCCGCTATTTGGAAAAGAAAAAATGGCAATCTTTGAAAATCTTTTTATTGATGATAAAGAAGCCAGCCGCGAACACAAAAATCATTATTATGACGAAGTTGAAGATTCAAATGTGGTAGATAAAATAATGCGCGAGTTTGGACTTGAGCCTTCAACAGCGCACATAATAAACGGACATGTTCCTCAGGAAGTAAAAAAAGGCGATAGTCCTGTAAAATGCGGTGGAAAACTTTTAATTATTGACGGCGGATTTGCCGCAGCATATCACGAAAAAACAGGAATTGCAGGTTATACCCTTGTCTGCAATTCTTATGGATTAAGGCTTGTGGTCCACGAAAAATTTACAAGCGCACAGGATGTTATAGAATGCGACAGTGATATTGTAAGTGATACGATACAGGTACAGAAATTTGTAAACCGAATGTATGTTGGAGATACAGACAACGGTCGCGAAATAAAAGTTCAGATAAAAGAACTTGAAGAACTGCTTGAAGCATATCGTGAAGGTGAATTAAACTGAGGGCATTAAATCCGGCACTTGCTGTTGTATCATGTCAGCATTTTTTCTATGGGAGGAAAAATGGATTTTACGAATATTTTTATAATTATTTTTCTTGCAGGAACAGCCTTAGATTTTCTGCTTGATTATACTTTAGAATACATTGATTTTAAGTACAGAGAAAAAAACGGACGCAAGATTCCTTCTGAGCTTGAAGGTCATATTGACGAAGCGACGCTCGATAAAACCTGTCGATACGAAGACGCACTTTACAAATTGTGGGTTCCTAAAAATATAGTTTCAAAAGCCGTTACGCTTACACTTTTGTTCACAGGATTTTATCCTTTTGTATTTGAAAATCTATGGAATTTAACAGGAAGCAGTTTTTTTTCGCTATGGGCATTAATGATAATTGTTACAATTCCTGAATCAATTCTTACGCTTCCTTTTGAACTCTATGGTGAATTCAAAATAGAAAAAAAATTTGGCTTTTCTACGATGACTGTTAAACTCTGGATTTTAGACCAGATTAAATCTTTTATCCTGAGTCTTATAATTTCAGCCATTCTCGTTTTTGCAGTTGTATTTGTGTTGCAAAAATGCGGTGATATATGGTGGATTTTAATGGCTGCAGTTTTTCTTGGTTTTACACTTTTAATCTCGATTATTTATCCGATGTTTATTGCACCGCTTTTCAATAAATTTTCTCCCCTGGAACAAGGTGAGCTTCGTACCCGTCTAGAGGGGCTGCTTGTAAAATGTGGATTTAAATCAAACGGATTATTCGTTATGGATGCCTCAAAACGGTCAAAACATTCAAATGCATATTTTACAGGTTTCGGAAAAGCAAAAAGGGTTGTTCTCTACGATACGCTTATTGAACAGCTTTCTCAGGAAGAAATAGAGGCGGTACTAGCCCATGAACTTGGTCATTACCACTACCATCATGTTGCAAAGAAACTTTTTATCTCTGTACCTTTGATTCTTGCCGGCCTTTTCTTTATTTCACTTTTTATAAATACACCTCTTTTGTACGAGGGATTTGGGTTTGATGTTAGTCAGGGAGTTCAGCCACACATGAAAGGAATCGGCCTTATTCTTCTTAACCTTGTTTTTGGTGGTTTTTCTACGCTTTTAAGTCCTCTTACAAATCATTTTAGCCGCCGGGATGAATTTCAGGCAGATGCGTGGTCAAAAAAACTCTGTGGCTCTGGAAAGCCTCTTTCACAGGCCCTTATAAAATTGAATAAAGAAAATTTAAGTGAAATTACGCCGCCAAAAATCTACAGCATTTTTAACTATTCTCATCCGCCATTATTGGAGCGCATCCGCGCAGTAGAAGAAAAATAGCGGTTTTTTTAAACTTTTGCTCTTTAATCCCGCTCTTACTGCAAGTCCTCGCCCCATTTGCCGACAAATGGGGCTGTGGTCTTTCCGTGGCGATCGGGGCTATATATTGCGGTGGTGCTGATGTCTTGAATTATGACGCGCATCCATGCGCTTCATTGTTCTTTTAAAAAAACAAAGCCAGGATTACTAAACACAAGTGGCGCTAAAAGTGTGCTGCTGGGTTCCCCCTCTGACACGGTGCTTAAAGCGGACTTTGTCAGGTCCTGGCAATGAAAAGAATATAGCAGATTACCTCAAAAAAATCAATTATCGTACATAAAATCAAAATACTGATATTTTACAAAAATATGTTATAATTCAAAAAAAGGACATTGCGGGGGTGTAAAATGAAGAAAAAACCAGCTAAATACAATACGTTTGTATGGGGGGGGCTGCTATTTAGTTTAGTAATACTTTTAGGTTCTTGCCAGAATTTTTTTAACGAAAATAATTTAAAACAACAAATTGAAGAAAAAATAAAAATTGCAAATGCGTCTAGCGTTCCGATTCTTGTTTCTGTGCGGAATAATATTTATGGAATTATTCAGCAGGAAGGTTCAAACACAATAAAAGAAGGTGTTCCATTTAAATTAAATTTTAGTGTTGACGAGGACTATGTTTTAGATAAGTGGGTTGCTTACATCTCCGGAACTGACCCAACGGATGAAAATAATCAGCTCGATGAAACTTATGTAAGTTTTACAAACCCTGTTTCAGAAGCAAGCTCTGAATCAATAACTGTAATAGTACATAAACTCATTAGCGGCAAAACAATTGTAATTTCTCCATTATGTATACGTCGTCCTTATGTTGTAAGTTTTAGTGATGATGGCAAAAGTGTTTATTATAAAAATCCTGTTTGGATAAAATTTAATGAAGAAGTTTCATTAAATACCGCGATGGGGACAATTTCGTATAAATATACAACTATTACACGCGAAAAGGTTAATTTTTTAATTAATTCGGAGCAAGTGCAAGTTTTTTTAAGTTCATCAGGAAGTTCTGGAAAAATCGATGTTACCAATACATTTCTTATTACTTTTTCACAGAATAACATTTATTTACAGTTACATGATGCAGTATATGATACTGATGAGTCGTATGCCCCGATTTTTAAATATTTTGACGAGGAATATAAAGAGAATTCAATAGATATTTCCAATCGATATTATGGTACACTTAAGTATGGAATTGCAGGATATAAATATGAGTTGGTAATTCATCCTGGAATTGAATCAAAGTCAACTAAAATAAAGTCAAGCAAAGAATACACTTATACTTTTTATTTAACGCAATCTTCTGATACAGCCGCTCCTGTTTACACAGATATAAGATACATTCTAACTGATAATAATGTTGTAATTTATGAAGGTCTTTATAACAATAGTTCAGCACAACATAATTATTTGTATCGAAAAGATGAAATTGCACAGGATACCTTGGATTTATATCAGTCAAGTTTAACTTGGTATAATGCTAATAAGCCTTATATAGCTAGTTCTGCGGATTATCTGGCATGTGAAAAGATACGCGAAGGATTTGTAAATGGTGGAATATATTCTGGAAATGTTGGGTATTATCCAGCAAGAGTTAGTACGAATTTTATTTTTTATGCCACTGCAGGAGATATCCAATCTGAAGATGATATTATTGCAGGCTCATCTGGTGGAGTAAAATGTATAAATTATGCTGTGTATCGAATTACAGATTCGCAAGGTACAATCAATTCAAGCTGGGAGGATCCTCTTATAGTGTATGAATATAGCCCTACAATGTCGTATAGGGCAGAAAGTCAGTTAGACTTTATTGATGGACATTTTTATCATGACCCAAAATCTGAGGGACAGATGTATAAAATCCGCAATCAAAAATCATATAATATTGTGGAGGAATTACTAAAATCAAATGGAGGAATAGCAGTTAATTTTGACCTACAAGTTTTCCCTGATGGGCTTTATGTTATTGAAACAAATTTAGAGGATTGGCAGAATAATCGTGGAAACAGTTCTAACAATCAAAGTTATTATATTACTAGTCGCTATAATGACATAAAACAATGGGTACGCCATAATTCACAGTTATGGTTTATTAAAGATACAACACCACCTCAAACTGTGGCAGCTGATTTTGAACTGCCAGAAAAGTATTGGTACAATGCAGACACAATTTCTTCACTTTCAATTCCTATGGATACAAATTTCTTTAGATCAGAATCAAGAAAAATAGTTGATGCAGGTAACATTTGTTATAATTCACTTTTCACATATCGAATCTGTTCTCTTAATGATTTTGAAGAAGATCCTAGCGGGTTAGAAACAACAGGTTGGCTTAAGACTTACGAAACTGATTATAACTTTGAAGAGGTATATGGTACGGGTAACTGGATTCCGTCTGATTTTACAGAAGGTAAACATAATATTTATGCTTATGTAAAAGATGATGTGAACAATGTAGGAAGTAAAATAGTGCTTGAAGATTCATTTGGTTATGATAATACAGCACCAGTTGTTGCGATAAACCAGACAACAGAAAGAGATGGTGCATATCTACTGCTTGCATTTGATGTAGAGGAGAGGGTATCAGGTCTTAAAACTATAAAATACAAATTGCCTCAAGGAACTGCTCAATACATGACTGCATTAATTGGAGACTATTTTGAATCTTCTACAGCTATAGATTCCGGTGCCTATGATGAATCGACAAAATCTATAATTCTTCCATCTGCTGAAGTTAAAGAATTTTTTGCAATTGTATTTAAGATTTCAGATGATGCAGTTTTAGAATTTACGTTTATTGATGAAGCAGGCAATGAAAGTAGTGATGTAATCTATACAGTTGAATGATAAAACCATTTAATAGACAATTTCTGCTTATCTTGTATTTTCCATACAAAACGATAAAATAGGATTGAATAGGTAAGTTTCGAAAAATGTTGAATATGAATTTTTAGAAACTTCCTAATTAATTATTTAGCGAGTTATTGTATGGAAAAAAAAGAAGGTATTTTAGTTTTTAATCAATTTGAAGGAAAATTTGCAATTGCAGAAGATGACCAGAGTTTTCCGTTTGTTACTCTAGAATTTGGCGACACCTTTGAAGTTAAATACAACGATAAATGGATACAGACTAACATCGAAATAACAAGTGATGACGGTGGACAACTTGTATTTAAGCTAAAGGGAATTGATTATAAAGGTGATATTTCTGGTTTTGATGCAAGAAAATAAAAACGCTCCAAGTCTTCGTGTTTTTTAACGACTTTTTTCGCTTTGAATCACTTGCGTATTTAGTTTGAATTTTCCTTTGGACATAAAAAAACCTGTCCCAACAGACAGGTAAATGTGAGACTGACACGATTCGAACGTGCGACCTCCACCTCCGCAGGGTGGCGCTCTAATCCAACTGAGCTACAATCTGATAAAGATTAACTAGACTCGGAAGCGTTCGTTTCTCGGAGGCGACAGGAGTTGAACCTGCCCAGCCCGTAAGGAACTGACGGATTAGCAATCCGTTGTATTACCGCTCTACCACACCTCCAGGCGTCATCAAAAAAGACGGAGCGAGAGGGATTCGAACCCCCGATATCTTGCGATATAACGGTTTTCAAGACCGCCGCCTTCGACCGCTCGGCCATCGCTCCAAAATTGATGCTCTATTAGATTACATAAATCGGGATTTTATGTCAATAAGTCGTCGCGAAAATTCATAAAAAATAAATAAATTTTCCAAATCTTATAGAAGATATTAGAGTTAAGAAGTTTTTTTATTATGGACTAAATTTAAATGGTATGGTTATATTTAATTTATGGATAAAAATAAATTAGGCTTATCGCTTTTGGTTGCAGTTGTTGGTCTTTTAATGCTGGTCAGTCCTCAAACATTTATTGCTATGGCTGTAATTATTCTTGGGGTTTCAGCAGTAGTTGACGGTGTTTTTATTATGGTTACAACCCGCAATCTAATTTTAGACCCTGAATATAGACTTATGATGACAATCAGAGGTGTAATGAGTATTGTTGTCGGAACTATCTGTGTAGTACTTCCTCTTATTGTAGCTGCAATTGCATATAAGTTTATGGCTTATGTAATTGCCGTATATCTTTTTATTTCTGCCGGGTTACAGATTTACGGAATAACTAAACTTCATAGAAATGGAATCATGATAAAACAATCTATAATTGAAACCGTAATTTCAGTTATTCTTGCGCTTGTACTGTTAATTATTCCTGCAGAAACAGCAGGAAGTATTATTGTACGTATTTGCGGAATTGTTTTATTAGCCGCTGGCTTAATCAGTGCTTTAATGCAATGGAGAAACCGACCTCTAACTGTTGTTCCTGAATCAGTTGTAACACCACAATCTGATGACCCTGATTCAATGACCTTAGACGATTAGAGTGTTAAAGCGTTTTTACGATTGTCTTATTAACTGGCAGAGGGACCAGGAACAGCCGTTGCTGCGGCAGCTTTTACGCTCTCTGCAAACAGTTTGTTTTGGTCCTCTCTTACAGGGACACTAAAGGCTGGTCCGCCGTCATTTTCGTTTATGCGGTATATGTTTGCCGAGTCAGTGCTGTAGGCTGGACTTTCGCTGTTGTTTATCCACCAATCCAAAACACTTATAATACACATTGCATATTTAACTAAATTTGCATTTGTTGCATTGGAATCAGAATTCTTTTTTCCTAAAAGGACATCAAGTCTCTTTGAAACAGGATTAGGAATATCAAATTCATATTTTGCCCAGGGGTTAGAAATGCCCAGAACAATTCCTTTGTTGGCTGCGTTATGATCGATATCTTTTGACATAGCCGTAAAGGTTCTTCTTAAAAAATCTGTTCTTAAGCAAAGCGGTATATATTTTGCATCATTAACAGGTTTTTCAAGAAGTAATTGCTCAAATTCAAAATGAGGCAAAAAGTTATATTTTGTCTGCCATAAAATCGAAGTAAGAATTTTTTTACCAAAAAGAGAAGATTTAAAATCACCCTGTGAGTATTCCTGGTTAACAAAGTCTCTGAGCTGATCTCCGTATTGTTTTTCAAAAAGTTCTTCGCGGTAAAGAGAAAATTCATTTAATGCAGTAGAAAGACGGTCTTTATTTTTCTGATTTCCAGTACCATCATCTTCTTCGGTAAAAATAATATTACGGCATCCCTGAAAAAGATCCTCAATTATTCTTAAAAGAGTTACCGTAACCTGAAGGGGATTTTGCGGACTTAAAAGATTATAACCGTCCCTGAACTGGTAAATAGGTTGAAAATATGGATACATATCAGGCATTTTTTCAAGATTAGAAAATCCTGCCTGAGGAAATAATTTTTCCAGAAGTTTAAATCCCGCATCGACAATTTCTGTGCGTTTTCCCCGTTGATTTTCTGGTGAGTTTTTACGGCGTTCTTCTTCTTTCTTTTTCTTTTCTTCCTCTTCCTTTTGCTGGGCAGCTTTAATGTCTTCTTTTTTTTCTGGAAGAATTACGTCGAATTTAGAAATTCCCAAAAAACTGAAAATATTTGCTGTTTCTGATGTAAAAAATGCCGGAAAATACTCAAATTTTGGACTGCACATTCTCATTAAAAGAGGGTACATCCCTTTTATGATTTGAGTGTAAACATAAAGCCATTCCGTAATACCCTGCTTAGAAAGCATTATAAGTTTTTGCTGATCTGCCTTAGGGTATTTCATAAGATCAGAGTAAATTTCCTTAAAAAAACGGGGAATTGAATTTTCACCGATGTAGTAAATTTTCAGTACATCTTTGTAAATAGTTTTAACAAGAGGAATCATCATAGAAACTGTAACTTCATCAGGATGCTCCTGCAGGTCTAAAACTAATAATTTAAGGCCTTTCATCGTCCAGCTACCGACAGTTCTTAAAAATTTAAATTTCGGTTCCGGGTTGTTAACAATCTTTGACTTATATGTATCTGGTGAAATCTGGATTAAAGATTTGACTGTAGTTATAAAAATCTGGTAGTGGTCAAGGTGACTTTGTAAATCGTAAGCAATATAACTATGCCTTAAAAGTTCTGTTCCATTTTTCTTAAAATAACGGACAAAATTAAAGATTCCAAAATTCGGTTTAATTTTGTAATCATCACTCATCATCATTTTGTCCATAAGATTTCTTTCTTTTGCAGAAATATTTGGTAATCCGCCTTCAGAAATTTTACTTCGTACGGAATTAACTGCATAACCTTTTTTAGAAGATGAATCTTTTTTTGCAGATGAAACTGTATTTGCAGATGTGTTTGAAGGTGAAGAAGTCATAGAAGCAACGTCAGATGAAGAACGTCCGCTTGTTCTGTGGGAATAATGACGTTCTCTTGGAGGAAAAGCAGAATAATCAATCGGTGCGGATTTTTCCTGTTTAATTTCACCACCGAGAATTTGAGTCATTCTGGCAGCTTCTTCCTTATCGATTGGACCTATTGCTTTTCTTGTTGCATCGAGTGTACCTGGTTCCCAGGATTGTTCAACTTTTCTCTGACCAAAATCTTCACTCATAAACTGACTTCCTTATATTCGTAGCATTTGATCTCTGGCTAAACCAGTAAAACCGTTTAGCTTAATGTCTTGTCCATCCTTTGTTTTTAAGACACCTTCAAATTTACCACAGATATTTGAATTTTTGATATTAATCGCAAGGGCTTTTAGTTCACGGCTAATGGTGGATTGGGGCTCAAAAGTTAAATCAACCATGTTTTCTGTATCCTGAATTATCCATTTTTTTTCGATTCCAAAAGGCTGAGTCATTTTAACAGGTGGAAGAGGAGTACATTCACCGTCTACAATAAGTATATTTTGATTAAGGACTTCAGGGTCTGGAACCAAGTCCGGGGTATTGTCTAGCACAAAGGCAATGTTTTTGCCATCGCAACTACCTGTTGCAAAAATCATCTGACGGTATGTCTGATAGCCGAAATAGGCCCGTTTAACTGTAAAAAGTCCCCATCCTTCTTCTGTGTTGATAGTTTGTCCAGCAGATTTTTTTGTTTTTCCGATTGTGAGAGAACCTTTTATTCTGGGAGTTGAACAATATGTCGCTGCACATCGTCGTTTCGACTTTATTGGTGAACACTGGGTTATTTCGCTGGTTGAAAGATCCGAATATCGCCCTGTAAGAGCAGCCTGCACCGATGGACGAGCAGAATCTCCTTTTACGTTAAAAATTAATGAAATTCTGTCGCGTTTATGGTCCCAGCTTATTCTCATATAACGTCGGCGGTTAAAACTTGCACAAAAACCTTGTTCCAGGTTGTGCGGAATAAAACGCCGGCGAGGACCCATTATATTTTTGTAGGAATATTTACGACCTGTTTCTGTATTGAACAAATCTAATTCTGCCATACCAAAAATCTTGTTGTCAAAAAAACTTATTAATCCTAAGTATGTTCCAATTTTAAATGAAAAACTCAGAGTGCTTTTAATGCGAAAATTAGAGAAAAAGACAGGCAGGGGTACACCGCCAAAAGGTGCCCTTAAACCTCTTATATCAAGTCGTGCCACTGTACCAGAAAATGTACCGTAAACAGCATGTCCATTTCGTACAAGGGAAGACGGTGGCTCGATTATTTGTCAAGTCGGAGGCCAAGCGGTCTTAGGAAG
>JAZSJM010000248.1:0-6744 GCA_045534325.1 Treponema sp.
AAGGATTATAACGGGAACTGCACTTATGAACCATTTTATAAAGTAAAAAATGATAACAGAAATCTGGGACATGGAAATGAATCAGTTCTTATGCTTCTGGAAATACTGCCGCAATATATAAAAAACCGGCCTGTTTTGGAAGCAATCAGCCGGCACATGGGTTTTTCTGATATAAGTGAAAATGAAAGTTATAACTATTCAAATTTTCTGCAAAATCCTCTGGTCGTACTGTTACAGCTTGCCGACCAGAGTGCAGCACAGTGGTGGAACTGTTAGTTAAGTTGAATGGCACCCGCAGCAATCTGCTCAGCACAGATTGGTTCTATACAGTTATACTTATACAATGCCTTGATAGACTTTTTCAAATTATCACGCATTCCAATGGTTAATTTAAAGACTTTCTCTGGCTCCTTAAATCCACTGTAAACACCAGATTCCATTCTAACCTCTTTATCAGTATTATCCAGTAAATATATACCCTCAACCTGTTTTACAACATAACAGGATGTTGCTTGTCCTGCCGTACAAACATATCTAAAATAATAATTTACATCTGTGTTTTTTACCTCAAAAAAAACAACTCCATCTTTGCTACCAGGTGCTCTGGCAACATATAAATGCATATTATCTTTATTATTGAATGTACCTTCATAAACGCACTCGAAATCCCAGTTTTCTGCAATTTTTTTTGCTTTACTTAAGCTATTCATATGTTCAGCTTTCATTGTTATTGACCTTTTTTCTACATTTGTAGAACCACACGACAATAAAACCGAAACCAGTAGCATCGCACCAACACAAACAGCAATCTTTTTCATTTTTTTTCTCCAAATATAAAGTGGTTTACCAAACCTGTATTAATTATTAATAACAAATTTTTATTTTGCAAGAAAAAAAATTTATTTATCTAAAGATATCGAGTTTGACAGTAAAAAAAATAAAAAAACTCCATTTTATGTAGATTCAACCCCGCAGTATTTTATAAATCACTTAAAAAAAAAGACTGTCTTTATTCAGACAGTCTTTTTACTAATTTTATAAAGTTGAAATTGTTTTTTCAATTCGTGCAAGGCTTCGTTCTTTTCCAAGAACGTGAATAGAACCAATCAACGGAGGTGAAACACGGCTTCCTGTAACTGCCATGCGAATCGGCATCATAAAATCACCGAGTTTGATTCCCAGTTCTTCAGCCTTAGCTTTTGCCCAGTTTTCAGCTCCTTCATGATCCATATCAAACACTACCCCGACAAAATCTTTTGCAGCGCTTAAAACTTCCTTTGTCTTTGCAGCATCAATTCGTTTTGGAATGATTTCTTCTGCAGGAGGAACAGGTGGCTCACAGAACATAAAGTGAACCATTTCTGCTGCTTCGGTCAGGAACTTCAACCGTTCCTGTATAAGTGGCATAAGTCCAAGCAATGTTTCTTTTACCTGAGCACTTGTCATATTCATTGATTTATCAACGCAGTAAGGCTCTCCGTCTTCACCTAAAGCAACTCCACTGAACTGTGGTCCCACGTTTGGTTTTGGCTGAGGATTTTCAGGATTGATTTCTAAAGTTGCATCCCCTGTACCTGTAATAAACGGTAAAGTCCATTTATAAAGTTCTTCTGTGGAAAGCTGCCTTATATAATTTGCATTATAGAATTCAAGTTTTTTATAATCAAATACAGCTGGAGCCTTATTAAGATGTTCAAGTTTAAAGAGTTTTCCAAGTTCTTCAAGAGTATAGAATTCCTTACCCTCTTCGTATGAACACCCCAGGAGGGCAACATAATTGATGATTGCCTGAGGCAGATACCCGCGAGCCCTAAATTCATTCAAAGATGTTGAACCATGACGTTTAGAAAGTTTTTTTCCATCTGAACCATTAACCATAGGAAGATGGCAGAATTCAGGATGTTCCCAGCCGAATGACTTATACATCTGAACATGAAGAGGTGTAGAAGGAATCCACTCCTGAGCACGCATTACATGTGTTATGTGCATCATGTGATCATCCACAATATTTGCAAGATGATATGTTGGGAATCCGTCTGATTTTAAGAGAACAGGGTCTGGAGAAATATCAGCATTTTTCCATACGATATCGCCTAAAATATGGTCATGGAACTTTGTCTCACCTTCCATCGGAACCTTAAGGCGGATTACATAAGGAAGACCAGCCTTTAATTTTTCCTGAACTTCTTCCTGAGTAAGATGACGGCAGTTACGGTCATATCCAGGTGCCATTTTATTTTCTGTCTGGATTTTACGGATTCGCTCAAGACGTTCAGCATCGCAGAAACAGTAATATGCTTCTCCGTTTTCTAAAAGTTTATTTGCATATTCTTTATAAAGCTCAAAACGTTCAGACTGAACATAAGGACCGTATTCTCCGCCTTTTTCACCGCCCTCATCCCATTCAATTCCAAGCCACTTCATCGTATCATAAAGATTCTGAACATATTTTTCATCGTAGCGTGTGCGGTCTGTATCTTCAAGTCGAAGAATAAATTTTCCACCTTTAGATTTTGCATAAAGATAATTGAATAAAGCTGTACGTACACCGCCAATGTGCTGCATTCCTGTGGGAGAAGGTGCATAGCGGACACGAACTTCTTTAATGTTTTCCATAATGATATTACCCCTAAAAATAATTTCCGTAATATTTTAATGAAAAATCAATTTATGCTCAATCAGATGAAAAATTATGAATCAGTAACAAAACAGGCAAAAAGATTTATATACTAAGGACACATCGAAAAGCTGAAGTTTCTAGAAGTTCCCTCAACTCAACTCTCTTTTCGACCGATTATATTACGGGAATCCATAAAATTTTATATAGAAATTTTAGATAACTTATAATATAGTGTAATAATTCCTGTAACAAAAAGTAATTTTTTTTTGGAGTTTGTATGGCAGAAAATGAATCAAAAGGTTTATATGGTCATAAAATTTTTTTTCTTTATCCCTCACGATATTTTCAGACGGATATGATTGAACGCCTTCATACTCTGGAATACGAAGTTTATATCATTCAGGATTTAAAAAACGTTAAAAACATTCTATTCAAAAACAGAGATTCAATTCTCTATGTAAATCTTGACAACTACTTTAACACGGCATCGTGGATAAATTATGTAAAAACTCTGGAAGAAATTGATTCCTATGCCTCAATTAAATTCGGTTTTATTACAGAAAGAGCCGATTCTGCTACGCTAAAAATGATTGAAGTTCAAACAAGACATGAGGGAGGAATCCTTAAATTTGAGGACGATGAAGAAGAAAATCTCCGTACCCTAATAAAACAACTAGATTCTTTGGATGCAAGAGGAAGACGACAATATGTTCGTGCAAACTGTCTTGACGACGAGAGCGCAGAAGTTTTTTGGGTTCAAGACAATGTAATGTATAAGTTAAAAATAATTGATATCTCTGCCGCCGGAATTGCAGTAAAAATTCCACCAAAGCAGGCAAATTCCCTAAAACCAGGTCAATTTATCAGTAATATAAATCTCATGCTAAAAGCAAAACCCATGCCTGTAAATGTTTCTGTATATGCAATAAAACAGGGACAGGGAGCAACAATCGGCGTTCTTATGGTAGACAGGACGACTGATAAAAAGACCCTGGATAAAATCCGGAAATACGTTTCCGAAACCCTTGATAAAAAACTTCAAAAATCAATATACGGAATGGAAGCAGACAGAACAAATTATACAGTTTCAGAAAATTTCTTTAAAAAATCAACCACAGAACTTCTTGCAAATAAAGATACTAAAAAGAGTGATGAAAAGAAGAATAACAAGGATGAAGAAATTCTGGAACTTCTCGAAGGCTGATTTTTATACAAAGTAAATATTCACCAGCTGAACATTTACTTTGTTACTGTTACCCACCTTTTAGGATTTTCATTTGAAATATATTTTTTGTAAGCATCCCTAACCTGTCGTGCTGTTACAGATTGAACTTGTGCAGAACGTTTTAAATAAGTTTCAGGATGTCCTGAATATTCAAGTGAAGTGATTATATTGGCTGCTACACCTGTTGAGTTTTGACTGGAGCTGAAAAGCGTCGTTATATATTTATTTTTGTACTGATCAAGTTTTACAGAAATTTCTTTCTCATCAGGAAAACTTTCTACAGCGTTTTCTATTAATGAATGTATATTTTTTATATCACTGATTTTATAGGCACTTATTGCACCGAGCATCTGTTTTCCACCAAGAACCCCTGTGCCAATTGAATACACTGCACCGTTTTTTTCCCGAACCTGATCAAAAAATATATCATCTAAAATCATGAGTGCAATCGCAAATGGTACATAATCATTATCATATCGCTCAGGGCAGTCAAAAAAACCGATAGAATAACCGGAAGTTCCTGCCTGCTCATTTTTTATATTGATGTTTTCTCCTGTTACAGAAATTTTTGAAACAACAGGAGTTTTATAATTTCCTTTTTTGATTGAGGCAAAATAATAATTAAGTTTGTTTATAAGTTCCTTCTGAGTTTTTTCATCTGAATTAGAAACAATCACGATTTTTATTCTCTTTGAATCAAGCAAAGCTTTATGATGCTGTATTACATCTTCCAAAGAAATTGAATCTATTGACTCGCGGGTAATATCTGGAGCAGAAGCGTAAGAGGTTGAACCAAAGGCGGCCTTTTCAAGTTCGACACCAAGTTGTCCGCTAGGCTCTGAAAGAGTTCTTGCAAGTTTTTCCCTTTCATTTATCATAAACTGATTAAAATCTTCCTGGGAAAATGAAGGATTTAAAATAGAGTCCGCAAAAACATCAAGAACAGCATCTAAATCTTTATTAAGGCATTTTAATCCGGCAAGAGAATAATCCCGCCCGGAAGATGTATTCATTGCAAATGTAATGTCATACTGCATTTTCTGAATATCTTCGTAAGAATAATTTTTGCTTCCATGAAACATCAACTCTAGTGCCAAATTTTCTATACCAGCTTTATTTATATCTACAAGAGGAGTTCCGCCTTCAAAAACCATACGTAAAACAAAAACCTGTCCGCTCTGCGTTTTTTTGAAAATCACAGGAATCGAATTATCAAGAGTATAGAAAGAAAAATCTTTTATATTTTGAGAATAATAAGCATCATCCTTAGATTTTGGAAGTGAACCACAAGAGAGTTCAAAAAAGATTAAAAAAAATGAAAAAATAGCATATAAAAATTTATTGATTTTTTTATTCATATCTAACCCCATGATTTTTATTTCCACCAGTACGCATTTTCTGCGTTAAGTTCTTTCCAGCCGTTTTTTACAAATTCTCCACGATGAAGTTCGTAATACTCCGGGCTAACAACTAAAACTGCAAGTCCGTTTTTTCCCTTTATATATTTTTCTACAAAGTTCCTTAAGTCATCCTGTGTAACTTTGAGAATATTCTTTTCGTATTCAAGTGAATAATCTGCACCGCTGGATGCCCATTCTGATGAAAAGCCCCGTAAAAAACCTTCTGCCGTCTCAAGTGAATAAATTCTGCTGTCTTCAAGTTTTTTACTGACCTTTTCTATATCTTTTTTATCATAGCCGGTATTTTCTTTAAGCATGTCATTTACGGCCTGATTTTTCCAATAGTCGATTATTTTTGCAGCTCGTTCAGAGGGTGTAAATTTTTCATCATTTACAAAAGCGGCACTAAAACTAATCATTCCGGATGCTCGCATTGTTGTATATCCGCCACCAATATAATCTGCATCAACTATATTAAATTCATTATTTTCAACCGCTTTTTTTACAAAAGCCCCCTCTGGATTTGCAAGTAAGTATGACCACACATCAGCCGAATATGTTTCATCAGCATCTGTTTGTACATCAGGACCTCTTAAATAATAAACAAGCTGGCTCAACTGCCCCGAATTTCGCGGATCGGGATAAACTAATTTTTTTGTAAGTCCGAATGGACTTTTTGAAGGTGTTTTAATTATTTTAGAAATGGCAGAACTTTCGTCAGTGTTTTTCCAATCACCGTAAATTTCATTTACTAATTTATAAACATTTTCATGCTCTACGGATCCACCCACAAAAAGAGCCGTATTCGACGGAACATAATATTTAGATTGAATATCTCTTAACTGAGCAACCGTAGCATTTTTTACAGTTTGAGGCTCTCCAGAGGGATCCAATCGCCAGGGACTTTCAGCAAATAGCTGTCTGAAAACACCCTGACCGAATATACGACCACTCTCGCTCATTCCTCCCTCAATTTCTGACAAAACAACCTGCTTTTCATTTTCAAGTTCTTTTTCGTCCATCAGAGGAGTTCTTATGGCATAAGACCAATACTCTAGTCCATCGCGGACAAGTGTTGAAGGAATTATAAAATAATAATTTACTCTGTCAATTCCTGTAGTTCCATTCCAGGAAGAAATACCCATTTTATTAAGTGCATCGTAAGCTTCTTTTTGATTGGAATACTTTGCATTTCCCTTAAACATCATATGCTCGTAAAGATGAAAAAGCCCTGCATTCTCGGGAGTCTGGGTTACAGCCCCGCACCTTACCGCAATTTCTATGTAGCACAAAGGAGCGGAATCATTTTCCATTACAAACAATTCAAGCCCGTTATCAAGTTTATAGCGATAAAGACCTTCAACCTGAGTTTTTTGAGCCCATATAAAACAAACAAACGATGACAGAATTAAAAAAAATAAATTCTTCTTAAAACAAAACTTCACTTTCAATCCTTACAAATTTTACTGATTTAAGGCACTTACAACGCCAGCAATACC
>JAZSJM010000010.1:0-3109 GCA_045534325.1 Treponema sp.
AATTGCAGGGACTGTATTCCCTAAAAAATTTACATTTTCATTATCAAACTTTTTTCCAAGTTTATATAATTCATCAATAAGTTTATCTGCATTCCAAACTGCTGCAAAAGACAGAATTGTTAATCCGACTTTGTTTTCAGCATTAGGATCAGTACCCAGTTCCCATAATTTATAAAATAAATCTACATTATCTGTACAAGCACAATACATTAAATATGTATTACCTGTAAGCTCCTCTGTCCAGTTTGGATTAAACTTATCTTTAAAACATTCTAACAAGTAATCAAAAATTTCATTTTGTCCATAAATAATAGAATCAGCAAAACAATTTCTTCCAGCACAATCTACTATAAAAGGATCCGCCCCTAATTGAATTAAAATTTTAACGCCTTCTAAATTCCCGTTAGCTACAGCATACGATAATGCAGTCTCTTTGTATTCGTTTTGAATATTGATATCTCCAAGTTTTTCTACACATATTTTATAAATATTTTCAACGCGTCCATGATTATTATCAGCAGCATATTCATGTAATATAGATTGAATTTTCTGTTCATCCCAAAGAAGACTAGAGTTATCTTCAATACTATTTAATATATATTTTAATTCCTCGGATTGTCCGTATTTAAGAACTGCCCTTAATGTGGAATATTTTTTTTTATCGTTCAGAGACTTCCATCTTTCATGATGTTCCAAAGTAATATAAGTATTATATTTCTTTATATAAGATTTTATAGGCTTTTCAGGATCAAAGCCCATTTCGCAGAAATAATTGAAGATTTCTGTTTTTTCCGATTTAAAAGCTTCCCATGCAAGATCGCAAAACTTTGGTGTATTCCAATCTATTTTTTTAAGTTTTACAAAATTGTTTTTTACTGTATCAAGTTCATTATTTGCAATACCATCCTCTATCTGCTTCATTAAATTCTTATCATCATTACTTTCAAATATGTACTCATTTTCTTTTTTTTCGAATGATTCAGGAATTAAAATATAATTAAGTTTTTCTATAAGAGAATTTGTTTCATTGAAGTTTACTCTCCCAAAATAATGAACAGCATTATTTCCTATTTCTCTTATATAGTTACAATAGTCTTTTATTTCACGTGGGATACAGTCTGGCAGAGCTCCTATTAAATCACCTAAAGAATTAAAATTGTCCTTTCTATTACGCCTTTTTCTATCTAGTTCACCCCAGTTAACATTTTTCCACTTAGGGTCGTGTCGGTTAATCTTAAATTTTTCATTTAAATATATATCAAGGGCTTTTCGGCAATTAAAAGCACAGTCTTCTGGATCTGATTCAGCAAAATTTTCCGCTTTTTTAGCTATACGCAAATAAGTTTTTTCACTCGGATCATTTTCATCAATATTATCAAAAAAAACTCTCATTTTTTTATTTCCTCTAAGTTCAGATAATCATGAATACGCTCACGAGTTGTATTAAAACTTTCGGTACCTTTTATTAAAATCTCACTTTCATTACTCATTTGTATAAATATATCATACTTTTATGCATTTTCAAGATTTTCCTACTTTTCTCAACAATTAAATCTGCAGTAAGAAGTATTATTTGTTTACTTTTTAGGAGGTAAAAATGAATATTAAGCACAGCCTTTTACAATGGGGAATTAAATCTCTTGTTTCTGTCGTAACTGAACCGCGTACAGCAGTATCCCGCAGTAGAGTGTTCGAAACTCCTAGTGACGAATATCGGAGTAAAGCCAAAAAAGCAAATTCAAGAGCTAATTTTGAATACAGTAAATATTGCGAGGAAAAAGAACGCGGAAATACTGCCAAAGCAAAAGAACATTATGATCAATCACAACTTTTGTATGGCTACAGTCGAAAATGCACACGACGTGCAAAAGAACTTGAAGGAGTTAGTTGGATAGATAAGAGAAAAATGGATGAAATGAAACGCTCAAAAAAACAATAATAATCAACTTTTCTCAATATCGAGTACTTTGATTTTAGCTTTTATAGAAAGGATTTAATTATAATGAAAACAGTTTTATAGGAGAACCAAATGTTAAAACACCTTTGTAGAAAACAACATCAGAATAATAAAATACAGACTTTGCGGAAAAAGAAGCAGATTGAGATGAATTCTCCGGATTTTCAAAAAGACGAAATAATTACTCTTCAAATTCAGTTAATAAAGATTCTTCTAGAAGAATCAACACTTCGATCAAGAAAAGAGATGATTCAGAAAAAACTAGAAGAATATCAACACTACAATAACGGACCTACTAAACCAGAAAAAAACAATTAAACTCCCAAAATCATATGTTTCAGTATGATTTTGGGTAAAACAAAAAAATACTTAAAAGGAGAAGCTATGAAAAATATACTACCATTAGATTTATCTTTGGAACAACCAGAGAATTTTTTTTCAATAAATAATTTCTTACCAGATGATGGTAATTTATCTAAATTAATTTCAATTCATATTTCAGCACTGGATTTAGCAAATCATATAAATCCAAAGAAAACTCAATGGATTAAAATTGATACAATTTTTTTAGAAGCTCGATTAAAAGATGTTCTCGAACTAGTACCAGATGCAAAACCTTATATTGATAACATGACTTCAGACCGTATCGTCACAAATTTACCGGCTGATCTTTCTTTAACACTTTTAACTAAATTAAAACAAGAAAATAAATTCTATAAAATTAGTACAAGTAAAATCCCCGGAGGTGTTAAAATTACTTCAAAAGTATCTTCTCGCGATTGGGATTCGGCTGTAGAAGATGTTCGGGATAATAATCAATATCTTTCTGATTATAATTTTATAAACCGACGTATCAAACGTATTGTTGTTAACTTTTATGATTTCGACGATAGCTTGAATAAATCGTTGTTGGATGAATGTCTGAAGAAATTAGACTTTTATAAGGACAATCAAATTCAGTATAAATATAATTATGATTATTCTCCAAGTAAATATTTGATTCAGAAATATATCATCTTTTGGCCAATGGTTACAGGTTGTTCCAAGGAGGAACAGACCTGTTTACATTCACCGGTCTCATCAGTCTAATTAAAAGGAGTTTTTTTTGAATAAAAATTTATTAGTAAAAATTTTATTAATCATTGTTATTTT
>JAZSJM010000085.1:0-3224 GCA_045534325.1 Treponema sp.
CCATGCTCCAGCTGGCGGCGTAGCTCATTCGTTTTGTTGTCTCAGCGCCGAAATCTAACATATAGGCGTGAACAAGTGGTATTTTCCGCTGAAAAAATGAACCATAAAGCGAGAAGTTCCACACCTGGTCGCTACCCACGATGTAGCAGTCGGCCTGCGGTGGATTTTCTTCCAACTGGTCATAGCAAGCATACAACGCCTCTGATTGTTTCAGGTATTTGTTTCTGAAATCATCAAAGCCCCGATTGTGAATTCTCGCTTCTTCCTGCAATTTCCTTGATTTCATTTTATGGCTCAAATACCTGAGCAATAGGTATGGATTCAAGCCTTTGAGTAATTTAATAAGTGCAGGAGTCCTTACATCCTGTCTATAGTCATACCGAATCAGGTACGCGTCGTGGCCGGCATCCCGCAGGTACATCTGCAGGGCATAGCACTGGAGCAGCTGGCCGTAGTTGTCGTTGCTCCACCAGAAGGTCATTATTCCGATTCTCATGTAAATTTAGGGAAAGTTGACAAGTATCTTTACATTAAATAAAATTTATGAGGAAAATTCTTTTACAGGAATGCCCTTCTCATATAGATACTCAGGACAAATATCAAGCTCGTCGCTCCAGCCCACGCTGGGGCCGCAAACCCTGGCCTGCATAAAGAAATCAATGTCCCTCAGCGGCTCGTTTATCTTTGACTCCAAGAGCGGCTTCACATCGAACACCTTGCGCCTGCCATTGGCAAAGGTAATCAGCAGTGTATAATCCCTGCGAGGCACCACATCCTTTACAACCCATTTGTTCAAACCCATGACAAGCCTCCATTGCCCTTACTGAAAATACAACTCTTTTCGTGATTTGTCAAAATGCTATTTTCCCGTTCCTCCTTGTAAAAAAAAATTCATGTTTGCTCCACCAGAAGGTCATGATTCCGATTCTCATTTTAAAATATCCCTCTTTCAATCCAATAATTATTTGGAATTTATTTTACATAAAACCTCTTCTGATGTAGGATGTTATCCTGTTTGAATTAGACTCTTATTTTCTTGTTTCATCTAAATTTCGATTTAACTATATAACATTATGCAGAGTACATTTTATCTTAATAGCAATCTTTTTGAGAATTTGAAATAATAAAGATATTCTTATTCGCTCTGAAAAGGAAAGTCTTATCTTCAATTTTCTCATATCCATTTTTAATTCACTGAAATATCGACCTATCAAAAGGTAGTTTCTTTTGATATATTTTTTCCTTATATTGTCATACCAAAACTGCTTCTCATTTTCAGGCATTTGAGTAATTCTAGATATTGTTGCATCCAATATCTTAATAGACTCAACGTACATATCAAGCCAACTGGCAACACTTCTTTCCTTACGGGAGTGCGAATCAGAATGAGCAACTATTTGAAGTAATATCTTCCCTAAATAACCACATTTACATGTATAGGCTAAAGGAAGCATAAGTTGATAATTCTGTCCCTCCCTACCTTCATAAATATGAAGTGAAGGAATTGCAGTACGCAAAGCATCAGCCCGACACATAATAATACCAGGACCAAACAAAACATTCCTTTCATAAATCAAATCCTCAAATAGAGTATCTTTTCCCTTAGGCTCTTTTCTGCCACACTTACCAATTACCTCATATCCCTTCGAAGCATCAACTGTTTCTGCCAGACATTGGACAAAGCCACACTCAGGATGTTTCTGAAGAAACAGCACCTTCTCTGCAACATTTTCTGGTAACAGATAATCATCACTATCAACCCACATCAAATACTCTCCGACAAATACTTTTAAACCAGCATTGATTGCTGCCGCCTGTCCCTTATTTTCTTGATGAATGACGATGAATTCTATTCCACAATCTTTAAACTTTTCCTTATATTCAGATATTACCCTGCATGTATCATCTATAGAGCCGTCGTCAATAAGAATCAACTCTATCTTTTTGTAGGTTTGGTGCAGAACACCATCAAAAAAATGAGGCAAGTATTTTGATCCATTATAGGTCGGTGAGATGATTGACACTAGCTTGTCCATTAAGATACCCCTTATTTTGTTTTGAACACCCGACTCAAGATACTTCTTAACTCAGGTTCACGTCCAAAAAACAACAGAAAACCACAAATATAGAATAATACGGATAAAACAGTCAATTGCATAAAAGTCACAACAGAATCTGGAAACAGTATCTTTCTCTGAAACCATAAAAGGCAACAACAAACTATTACAACAAAAAAAAGACGAAGTATATATTTAAAAAAATAGGCAAAAGCACTCACATGCAGAATTTTTTTGCATACAAGATACGGCCAAAAGATAACGACTATCAACCTTTGCAGTATCGAACCTAAATATACTCCGGGCAACCCGATAATTTTGACGAAAAAAATACTAAATACAATATTGACTATGGCTTGGACTATTGGAACATATCTATCATCACTAAATATACCCCCAGCAACTTTGAACTTATGAACTGGCAGACTCTCTCCTTGCAAATAAATTAACAAATAAAATAAAGATAATGTAAAATCATTCAATACATAATTGAATCCAAACCACAACCTAATAAAAGGTGATGACAACACAAACAGTAGGCAACAAATAAATCCATTAATAGCAAAGCTGAAAAAAGTAAATTCGGAAAAAATTTTATTTACCTTTTTCTCATCCTCACATGCAATCAAATTTCCCAAACTTGCTGTCATTCCGTTAAAAATCATTCCCTGAATCTTACTGGCAAAGGATGAAAGCATGATGTAATTTGACATTACTCCGACAACAGTGACTGAAATGAAACTTGATATTATAATGCTATCTGTTTGATGTACCACTACACCACCTATTTGATGTAGTATAGAAGCCTTTATATTTCTTTTTAATGTTTTTACAGTTTGTCTTTCAATTTTTTTACAAGATTTCTTCGTCAGAATGGGAAATTTTTTATTTATATAAATAGTCATGGAGATCTTTTGCAAGATTCCAAAAAACAACTGCACAGCCAAATATACAATATAGTTTTTCATTACAAACAATACAATACACTGGACAATCAAGATAAATATCTGTGAAATTGAATTGAATAATGTAACTATATATTCTTTTTGAAGTGCACTCACATAAGCCGTCTTATAGACTATAAAATAAGATGCCCCTGTATTGAATAGAAAGAAAAGATAATAAATTCGAATCTGCACCATAGGTACATCTGTCTTACAAAATAGA
>JAZSJM010000053.1:0-3131 GCA_045534325.1 Treponema sp.
TCTTTTTTTATTTCTTATTGTTTTTCAAAAGATTATAGCCATTCAGAGCAGTATTCGAAAAATGTACCTTTGCTTTTACAAGGAATTTGGCAGGGTAATGACAGGCTTGCTTTTTTTTCATCAGATGATTCCGTGTATACATGTATTTTAAGAGTTTTTTATAAATGGTATGACGATAGAGCTGCAGAAAGTGAGCAATATACGCAAATTTCAACTCGGGATAAAAATAATACGATAGCACGTAATCCTGAGAATATTGAAATTGAATTTAAAACTTTTATTGAAAATAAGACAAGTGGTGCTTATGAAATAAAGATAAAATATCCTGGCCAAAAAGAATTTAGCTATATTCCTTTTGCAATAATTAACGGACAGCTTTATTTAAACTTTTTTTTAAGGTCAAATTACTATACGAACAATGATGAAACTGAAACAAAAAAGGCTGAATCAAATAAGTTTTTTTTAATTGACATGGGTATGGCTTCAGGTATTACAATTTCTCCTCCAGTTATAAAAAAAGAACTTTTATGCTGCTTTGTTGATGGTCACTCGATTTATCAGATACGTTATTGGCTTTCTGATATGGACGAAATCGATGCAGATGCAGAATTTTCTGACGGAAATGAACATTATTTCGTAAAAAAATATATCCAGAATTCAGGAAATCTTTACACTTGTACTACAGGAAGAAGTAGCCGGATTAGAAATATCCAAAAAAGTTCTTCTTTACCATATTCTTTTATAATAAATGACGATGAAACAATATATGCATACGGAAAACCTTATCTTGTATATGTTCCAGGTACAGGTACTCTGGATGAATTAAACGATATTGTAAAAGAAAACAATTCAAAACGACATCCATCGCAAAAACCTCTTTTTCCTGTCAGCCAAATTGATTTTCATTGGAAGGAAATTACTGATTTAGAAAAATATAATCCTTACACATGGAATAAACGTAATCTAGACATCCATAAATGATTTTTATAACTTGCGTTGTATATTTCTTTCTAAATCATTATAATGAAATAATTAAAAATTTTTTTAAGAGGAAGAATCGTGTATACACAAGTTAATCCAAAGCCTGATTTTCCAAAACAGGAAGAAGAAATCTTAAAATTTTGGGAAAAGAATAATACATTTAAAAAGTCTGTGGAACAGCGTTCAAAAGCTGAAGAGTTTGTATTCTTTGATGGTCCTCCTTTTGCCACAGGATTACCTCATTTTGGTCATTTTATTCCGTCAACAATTAAAGATATTATTCCTCGTTATCAGACAATGAAGGGAAAACATGTTGAAAGACGATTCGGTTGGGATTGTCACGGTCTTCCTGTAGAAAATCTGATTGAAAAAGATTTGGGAATTAATTCTAAACATGAAATTGAGGCTTATGGAATTGATAAATTTAACGATAAATGTAAAGCATCAGTTTTAAAATATACTTCAGAATGGCGCAAGACAATCACAAGAATGGGGCGCTGGGTTGATTTTGATAATGACTATAAAACCATGAATCCTGATTTTATGGAATCAATCTGGTGGGTTGCAAAAACTTTATGGGATAAAGGTCTTATTTATGAAGGGCAGTATATTCTTCCGTATTGTCCTAGATGCGCTACTGTTCTTTCAACTCATGAACTTGCCCAGGGATACAAAGATGTAACTGAAGCTGCAGTTACAGTTCGTTTCAAGATTACTAAATCGGTTCCAGCATTAAATGATAAGGATTTAGATAACGGAAAAACATATTTTGTTGCATGGACCACAACTCCATGGACTTTACCATCTAATTTAGGCCTTTGTATGGGACCAGATATTGATTATGTAAAAATTCTTGATAAAGAATCTGGTGACTATTACATAATGGCGAAGGCTCGACTTTCTTCTTATTACAAAGATGAATCAGACTATGAAATCATTTATACAAAAAAGGGAAGTGATTTTGTCGGATGTCGTTATGAACCTTTATTTCCTTATTATGCTCAGTTATCTGATCCTGAAAAATGCGAAGAATTATCCGGTCAAAAATGTACAGAAGGTGCATTCCGCATGTTTAATGCAGATTATGTATCAACTGAAGACGGTACAGGTATAGTTCATATTGCTCCTGCTTTTGGTGAAGATGATAACAAAATCTTTAGAGGAAGCGGTGTTCCTAATGTTCAGCCGATTGACGCTGAATGTAAATTTATTTCTCCTGTTACAGATTATTCCGGTCGATTTGTAAAAGACTGTGACAAAGATATTATAATCCGCCTTAAAGAAGAAAAAAAACTTGTAAAAAAAGAACAGCATATGCACTCTTATCCACATTGCTGGAGATGTTCTAGTCCACTTATTTATCGAGGAATCGGTTCGTGGTTTGTTAAAGTTAACGATTATCATGATTCACTTTTAAAAGCTAATTCCCAGATTAAATGGCAGCCATCTCATATTAAGGAAGGACGCTTTGGTAAATGGCTTGCTGGAAGTCGTGACTGGGCTGTAAGTCGTAACCGATACTGGGGAAATCCAATTCCGATTTGGAGATGTGATGATCCAGATTGTAAACATACACTTTGTGTTGGCTCAAGACAGGAATTAAAAGATCTTTCAGGTGTATTTCCTGAAGACCTGCATAAACAGTTTGTTGATAAAATTACTTTTACCTGTCCAAAGTGTAAAAAAGGTACAATGCATAGAATTCCTGAGGTTTTTGACTGCTGGTTTGAATCAGGAAGTATGCCTTATGCTCAGCAGCATTATCCATTTGAAAATAAAGAATACTTTGAGCATCATTTCCCTGCAGACTTTATTTCAGAAGGTTTGGATCAGACGCGCGGATGGTTCTACACTTTAACCATTCTTGCAAGTCATCTTTTTGATAAACCTGCTTTTAAAAACTGTATTGTTAATGGACTTGTTCTTGCAGAAGATGGACGAAAAATGTCCAAGTCTTTAAGAAATTATACAGATCCAGTTGAGGCAATAAATAAATTCGGAGCAGATGCCCTCCGCCTGTTCCTTACACATTCAGCTGTAGTAAAAGCAGATGATCTCCGTTATTCAGATAATGGGGTACGTGAAATCCTGAAAAATATCATTATCCCGTTATGGTCTGGCTAAGTCGGAGGCCAAGCGGTCTTAGGAAG
>JAZSJM010000230.1:0-3169 GCA_045534325.1 Treponema sp.
CTTCCTAAGACCGCTTGGCCTCCGACTTAGCACAATGTACGATATGAGCCGTGTTGCAGCCAACGGATATTTTGACAGCGCAAACTCTGCCGATGCACGGAACGAAGCCCGCAAAGCCCTCATGGCTCAGCGCATCGAAGATTTTAAGTCAGTTCAGGCAGGCGGTACTTATAAGCTTGGTGGCGGAGTAGTGGATCCTCTGCCGGAAGACGCCCCATATTTTGTAAAGGATTATTACGACTACTATAAAACTCCCCGCGGCTATCACGAGCGCAGCCTTAACTCAAACGGCGGCTGGAATGTTACGGCGGGAACTTCCCTCATGAACACAAAACTTCTGGCCTATGCTAACGAAATCCGGAATGCGGTCATGGTTCTTCACGGCGAAAAAGCCCACTCTCGCTATTTTGGCGAAGATGCCTTTAAGCGGCTCACAGGCAACAACAAGGAACTGGTGATTATCCCGGGTGCCAGCCACACCGATTTGTATGACGGCGGAAATAACAACGCTATTCCTTTTGATAAGCTTGCAGAGTTTTTTGCAAAATATTTGAAGTAAGATATTTTGGGCGTTCGTCGTTCGCTGCGCTCACTTCACGAGTTTTCTTTTGCTCACCAAAGGGTGAGCATTTTGCTACGCAAAAACAAGAAAACTCGCGCCGTCGGGCTTTTCGTGGTTCCGCCTTTCGGCTCCATTCGGCAGCACTGTCATTGTCGGGCTAGACCCAACAATCCCATTGCTGCCGAACGCCCGCCTCCGGCGGCCGCCCCTACAATCCCTAACGCAAAAGCATAATCAAAAGGAGTATCTGAACATGAAAAGATTATTTGTGTTTATAATTTCTGTTTTTCTTCTTGCTTCGACAGCATGCGCACACGGCAGCCGGGAGACAGACTCTTCAGACAAAGGAGAACTTTCTGATATGAAAATTACAATTCAAATTACAAGTGCCCTGGCTGGCGGACAGGCAGGCAGCAGCCACAAACTCACCGCAACCCTTGCCGACAATTCATCTGCCACCGCCTTTTACCAGCTTTTACAAAAAGCCCCAGTCACAATCAAAATGAGCGACTACGGAAACTTTGAAAAAGTAGGCTCACTTGGCACGCCCCTTCCTCGCAACGACAGACAGATAACAACAAGTGCCGGTGACATCATTTTGTATCAGGGAAACCAGATTACAATTTACTACGATACAAACAGCTGGAACTTTACCCGTCTTGGAAAGATTGATGACATCACCCAAGCCCAACTCAAAAAGATTCTTGGCAAGGGCGATGTGACAGCAGTTTTTGAGATTTTGCGTTAGAAATTTAAGTTAAATTGCAAGAAAGGAAGCCCGCAAATTTTACGAAAGTGCAGAATTCAGCAGCGGGTCAAGCAGCAGGTATTGTAGTAGCTCCGAAGGCGTTCGGCAGCAATGGGATTGTCGGGTAAAGCCCGATAATGACACCCCTTGTCATTGCCCTGCTTGACCGGGCACACTCTCTCTGATTTGTGTAACAATGCGAAGGGCGCGAAGCGGAGGATTATAGTCAATTTTCTGCGGAAATTGACAAAGCGGGAACTACACCGCCGTACTTACGGTAAACATCGGTGAAGTTATAGGCGTAGCCGCCGTAGTTGATGATGCGCGCGTCGTGACTATATCTATAGCTGGGCGAGCGGAGCCACCACCAGCCGCCGTAGCCGGCTGTAGCTTCCTGATATGCGTAGTTTGCCTTTGCATAGTCCGTAGGCATTCTTATGCGGCTGTTTCCTGCTCCATATTGGTCGTATTCAGTAAATCCGTAATCACTTGTTGTGGCTTCCTTTTCGCTTAAAAGAAAGATTTTATCGCTTGTGTTGTCGCAGGCGTAATCGTTTGTTCCGCTGTTCCATTGGCTTGCATTTGAGGCAGGGTTTGTACTTGCCGCAGAGTTATCCACTGTAGTTGTGGCTATAAGTTTTTGTGCTGAACTTGTAAAGGCTGTCTGCAAGAAGCCCTTGCCATTATAGGTGCTGTCCGTTGTCTGCTCAGCTGAATCATTTGCTTTTACCGCATAGCTCAAGCCGTTAAGGTATGCCCTGATTTTTGAGTGCTCGTAGTTGTTTGGATAAACAGTTTCCCCATCTATGGTGCGGTCTACATCGTAATAGTCATAATAAGCCACATTTGCAGTTAAAATGCTTTCTGCTAAAAGAATCTTGTTTCCGCTTGCACTTGGGTTTAAGACTCGCCACTTTATTGGCTCCACCCTAAAGTATTTAGTGCTGTTTGCGCCAGCTTGGGCAACTGTGTCGCCGTTGCTGTAGGTGCAGTTGTTGTCGTAAGCGTCGTAAGCGTTCTCCGAACATTTTGCGTAATAATTGCCGTCACTGCCCAAATAGTAGGTCATGCTTCCCATTGTTACACTCTTTGTTTCGTCAACCGTTACGCTTTCTGCCTTAATCGTCTGGGGCCAGTCGCCAAAGATACAGTATGTTGCCTCAGTTCCGGCAGTTCCGGCTGTTCCAGCCTCTAGGTAAGTTACCGTACTGTGGAACTTGTAGGTTGTGTCTTCATTTCCACCACCGCTTACATTCGCTTCGCAGGAAGCAAAGCCAAAAATCATTGCTGCTGATAAAACCGCCACAATGCCAATTCTTGAAGTTTTCATTGTAATTCTCCGTGTATGTAAAATTTCTAACCTATACTGTAGCATATTTTGGTGAATTTTGCATTAGGATTTGTGAAAAATCAGGGCGTTTGCAATCTGTCTTGAAATTACGTCACCTCAAGTAATGAACTTCCCCCTAAACCCCTTCATTCCCCTTTCCAGCAGCGTCGTGGCAAGCTCAATCATTTCTTCCATGGGAATCTTGCGGCCGTCGGCGACCCACTGGCGGTAAAGGGTAAGAACCGTTGTCGAATAAGCCCTTACGATATTCTGAATATAAGTGCTTTTGTCATGAAGGTTTTTGGACTACTGATGGGCGTGAGCCGAAACTTTTTTCTGCATCCCCTCGCGGATATAGTCAAAACGGCTGTCGCAGGTAACCTTCTTAAAAAAATCAAAGGTTTAAAATAAAAAAAAGCTGGCAGCTACCTACTTTCCCGCATGTGCAGTATCATCGGCGTAAGAGAGCTTGACTTCCGTGTTCGGAATGGGAACGGGTATTACCTCTCCACTATGGCCACCAGCATTT
>JAZSJM010000180.1:0-7665 GCA_045534325.1 Treponema sp.
ATCGGTATTCATGATGCTTTATGTAAGTTAGGTTATAACAGTTTAGCAGTTTTAAGAGAACCATCTTTAGGTCCGGTTTTTGGTATTAAAGGAGGGGCTACTGGTGGAGGGTATTCACAAGTAGTACCTATGGAAGATATAAATCTTCACTTTACAGGCGATATTCACGCGATTTCAATTGCCAATAATCTTATTGCAGCTATAATCGATAATCACATTCAGCAGGGAAACATTCTCCGACTCGATCCACGTACAATTACCTGGAAACGTTGTGTTGACCTTAATGACCGTGCTCTTAGGAATATTACAATCGGGCTTGGTGGACGTACAGACGGTGTTCCCCGCGAGGATCATTTTGTAATTGCTGTTGCTTCTGAACTTATGGCAATTATTTGTCTTTCAACTTCAATTTCAGATCTTAAAAAGCGAATTTCAAATATTACAATTTGTCAGACATACGATAAACGACCTGTAAAATTCGGTGAATTAAAATGTACAGGGGCAGTTGCGGCTCTCTTAAAAGATGCAATTCGACCGAATCTTGTTCAGACACTGGAAAAAAATCCGGTTTTTGTGCATGGAGGACCTTTTGCAAATATAGCCCAGGGAACAAACTCAATTAATGCAACATATTCTGCCCTTGCAACAGCCGATTACGTTGTTACTGAAGCGGGTTTTGCCGCAGATTTAGGTGCCGAAAAATTTATGGATATAAAATGCCGGACAGCAGGAATTGCCCCTGATGTGGTTGTAATTGTTGCAACTGTGCGTGCCCTGAAAATGCATGGAGGAATGGCAAAGGCTGACCTTTCAACTCCGAGTATCGGTGCTTTGCAGGCAGGCTTTGAAAATCTTTGCGTTCATATAGAAAATATTGCGAAATTTGGAGTTCCATCAGTAGTCGCAATCAATAAATTTGTAACAGATACTCCAGAAGAAATAGAGCTATTAAAAAAACTCTGTGAGGCAAAAGGTTCAAAGGCAGTTGTTTGCGAAGGCTGGGAAAAAGGCGGAGAAGGAATGAAGGAACTTGCTAAAGTTGTCGCAGATGTGGCAGACAGCGGAGTTGCAAAGTTTCATTATCTGTACGAAAGCAGACTTTCTCTTTCTGATAAAATAAAAGTTCTGGCAAAAGAAATTTATCGAGCAAAATCAGTTGAAATACCAGCTTCTGTCCAAAAAAAACTGCGTGAATACGAAGAGCAGGGATATAAGGATTTACCTGTTTGTGTTGCAAAAACGCAGAATTCAATAAGTCATGACCCAAAACTTATAGGCTCGCCTAAAGATTACGTTTTTCCTGTTCGTGACTGTCAGCTTTATAGTGGAGCTGGTTTTATTGTAATCCTGGCAGGGGATATTATGACAATGCCTGGATTACCAAAAATTCCTGCCGCAGTTAATATAGATGTTGATGATGATGGAAAAATTTCAGGACTGTTTTAGTTTTTTAAGGAGAATAGTATGCTTTCGTTTTTTATCAAAAAAAATTTCTGCGATATCTGGGATAATCTTTTTCATTTGATTCTTTCTAATATACCTTTGATAGCCCTGACTGTTTCTTCTTATTTTGCTCTTTCTGTTTCCGTTGTTGTTAATCCGCGTCTGCCAGATGCTGCTTTTGTTTTGTGTTCGGGAATAACTGCCGTGTTTTTATTTTCCTGGGGAGTAAATGCACGTAAAATTGCCGATTTTAACAGTCCAAAGTGGTCTTTGTTTTTTGCTTCTTTAAAACGAAATCTGCTTTCGGGTTTTCTTTTTGGTGTAATTGTATCTTCTGTTACACTTTTTGCACGTTTTGGATTTACATTTTATCTTAATTTTTTCTTTGAAAAAGATTCGTCCCTTCATTTAATACTTGCTGCATTTATTGCATGGTTTTATATCTGGTTTATATGCTCCATGCAGTGGTTTATTCCGCTTTATTTTCTGCAGGAAGATAACACCTTCGTTAAAAATTTAAAAAAGTCCTTCATTATATTTTTTGACAATATGGCTTTTTCGTTTTTTATGCTTGTCCACAGTCTTTTTCAGCTTGTACTTTCTTTTATTACTTTTGGACTTGTTCCTGGCCTTAATGGAATTACTCTTTCTTTGACAAATGCTCTCCGTCTTCGTCTTTATAAATATGACTGGCTTGAAGAACATCCTGATTATATGGGCGACAGGGAAAAGTTATCTCAGGTGCCCTGGGAAGAGCTTATTGCAGAAGATAAAGAGTGTCTTGGAACAAGAAATCTTAAATCCTTTTTAATGCCGTGGAAATAAAGTGCTATTAGCTCGATTAAGGGGTGGCGTGGTATGCAGTTTTACTTTTGGGAAAACTGTGGTATTATGTCTCTGTGCAATGTTGCTAACGCGCTAAGGAGAAGTGATGAAATTCTTTAAATCATTTTTAAATTTTTTTGTAAGTGCACTTGTTTTTAGTGCATTATTTAATTTTGCCTCATGTAGCGATGGAGGTAGCGGTGGAGGAGGCGGCTCAAAAGATACTACCGTTTACCACACAGTTACTTTTAACGCAAACGATGGAACAGAAACACCTGCAACAAGTACACAAAAGGTTGCAGAAGGTAAATCTACTGTCCTTGATGCAGTAAGTTTTACAAAAGAAAACTATGTATTTACCGGATGGGCATATACCCAGGATGGAGAAGTTGCTTTTAGTGACGGTGGAACAATTGTTGTTTCTGCTGATACTACTCTTTACGCCATCTGGATTTCAAAAGATCTTGTATATGTAATTACATATAACGCAGCTTACGACGGCTATACAGGTCCAAAAATCTGCCAGTATGTTCCAAAAGAAGCAAACACTGTAAATCTCAGAACAAATTCTTATAGTCGTGAAGGTTACACATTCAAAAACTGGACAAACTCTACTGGTGCAGCTGAATACACAGACCAGGAAGAAGTTACGGTTACGGCTGATTTTAATCTTTACGCAGTCTGGGAAAAAATTGATACAACAGGGGCTGCTACCGGGGTTAATGTTGTTTTGCATAAAAATGACGGTACTAAAGAAAGTGTAACAAAAACCGGCTTGTCATATATCTCTGGAACAACTTCATACTCTGATACATATACGAGACCAGGTTATACATTCCGCGGCTGGGGCAAATCTGCCGATTCTCTTGTTCCGGTTAATGCTGAAGTTTTTATTAACTCTGGTACTTATAATTTTTATGCAATCTGGCAGGATAATTCAAAATTCAAGGTTATTTATACATCCAGCATGTTCAGTTCATGGGGCTCCCTGTCATCCGGAGACGTAACTCTGGTGGGCAGCAGCGACGGTTTATATGAAGAATTTGACGTTACAGACGGAAAGGCAACTGCTACCTTTATTGACTGCCCGTGGACAGATGAAGGCTATAAGTTTTCATGCTGGACTTCTGGTGTTGATGAATTATATGCAGGTATGTCTGCAAAAATCAGCGGAGATATTGTTGTTCATCCGCTATGGGTCAGCGATGAACAGGCATGTAAAATTACAATGCATGTAAATGACGGAACAGACGCAGCTGATATTATCAGATATGTTAAGAAAAATGACTATGTATACGTATTACTGATAGACTATATGCCTGCAACTGTTGTAAGAGACGGTTATTCTTTCTACAGATGGAATACAAAGGCCGATGAAAGTGGCGTCAGCTACGGTGATGATTTGTTTGACGAGTTTACCAGCGATGTTGAAGTTTATGCAATCTGGCGTAAAAATCCTGTAGTTTACTTTAACCCTAATTATGAAGGAGCAACTCAGGAAGTATACAGCCAGAATTTTATCTGGGATAAAAGCCAGAACCTTCTTCCAAACACCTTTACTCGTGAAGGTTATGAGTTTACAGGCTGGGCTAAAAGTGCTGGCGCTACTTCCATCGAGTATAGTGATGAGGCAAAAGTTTCTTTCTACGAACAAACTGATATTAATCTCTATGCAGTCTGGAAAGCTCCGCTTACTGTTACATTCAATGCAAATGACGGAAGCGAAAATCCTGCAACTGCAACCCAGATAATTCCAGCAACTACATCTACAAAACTTAATCCAAATACTTTCACGAGAGAAGGTTATGTGTTTGCAGGCTGGGCTAAATCATCTACTGCAACTAATTATGCTTATGAAGACAAAGGCTCTGTTTCTTTTTCAGCAGATACAACTTTGTATGCTGTCTGGAAGGATTATGTAACTGTTACATTCAGAGCAAACTTTACAGGAGCTGCTCCTGCAACTACAGAGCAGGTTATGGTTTATAATCAGAAAACTGCACTTAATGAATGTCCTTGGGCTCGTGAGGGTTATACATTCTATGGATGGGGCACTTATGGTGGTGACAGCACTTCTGACTATAAAGATATGCAGGAAGTTCAGTTTAAATCTGACACAGTACTCTATGCCCTCTGGAAGGAAGATATAACCCTTACTTTTAATAAAAATGATGGCAGCGAAACTCCTGATACCTTTACAAAGAAAGCCGGATACTATACAGAGTATGTTTATCCTGATTGTCCGTGGACAAGAGATGGATATACCTTTGCAGGCTGGGGAACATATGAAGATGATTCACCGAAATATTGCCGCCCGTCAGGAACCTTTAGTTCGGACAGAACTCTGTATGCCATCTGGACAAAGGATCATCTGGTACTTACATTGCATTCAAATGACGGTAATGATACAAAGGTTACACAGACTTTTGATTACGGTGTTGCCGCAAATATTCAGGAATGTGCTTTTACGGCTCCGACAGGTAAGTATTTTGCCGGCTGGGCTACCAGCAGCTCTTCTACATACAAATCATATAGTGACGGGGAAAAAATTACTTTAACTGCAGATAAAGATCTTTATGCTTTATGGAGCAATATGTCATCAATTACCTATCATGCACATTACGACGGTAGTGATGAAACAAAAATCCAGTATTATAGAGGATCTCCTGTAACTCTAGACCTTAATACATTTGAGCGGGCAGGTTATATTTTTGCCGGCTGGTCTACCTGGTCCAGCGACACTGATGTATCGGATGTAGATTATTTAGATGGACAGGTTGTTGATTACCCTTCTTCTAACTACTATGCAATTTGGGCAGAAGATAAAGGAAAATGTACTGTAACTTATAAGGTAAACGTTGAAGGAAGAGACGAAAGTTTTACAGAAACATATCAGACAGGTCTTAAGCAATTATTACCAGAATGTCCATGGACACGGGAAGGTTACTGCTTTATGGCATGGGATACAAGTTTATACACATCTTATGGTAATAAAGCGGAGAATCAGTCAAAAATTTTTGATAAAGATACCGTAATGTATGCATCTTGGAAAAAAGCTCCTTTAGTTACATTCCATAAAAATGACGGAAGTGATGAAACTAAAACGCAGTATGTTGTATATGGAACTGATACTAAATTAATGAAAAACGAATTTACTGTAGAGGGTAAAACATTTAAAGGTTGGGCAACTTCTGCAACATCAACATATGCTTATTACAAGGATGAAGAATCAGTAAATTTTACTTATGATAAAAAACTGTATGCAGTATGGGCTGGAAAGTATAAAGTAACGCTCAATGCAAATGACGGAACAGAAACACCTGAAGAGATTGTGCTTGATAATTTCTTAGAGGATGAATCCCAGTCTTTACCTGCCAATACTTTTACCCGAGAAGGTTATACATTCTACGGCTGGGGAACAACACCAACCTCTGTTGAACCCGTGGTAAAAGATGGCAAGTCATATACGACAAGTGCAGATGTAACACTCTACGCTATCTGGCGTGAAGACTAATGTAAAACGTTAATCTTAAGGGGGGCTGTCATTTCTGGATGCCCCCTTTGTCATTTCCGCGCTTGACGCGGCAATCTTTTTCAACAGATTTTCGGGGCAAAGCCCGATAATGACATCTTAAACAAAAAGACCTCGGACTCTACAGTCCGAGGTCTTTGATTTAACTAATTTACTTTATTACAAAGCAGTAAATTACGATGTTTTTTTCAAGCCTTTTTTTGCGATTTAAAATGTAACTTCTGGCGGACGGATCGGTTATATGAAGAAGTTGCAAGGAAGAGTAAATTTCGACTTTATTCATACCTTATCTGCCGGAACAATCTCCCTGCTGTGTTTTTTTGATTTGTTAAAACCAACTATTCGCATTATTATTAGAGATATGCAAGTATTAATACAGCCATATGGCAAATCTAAGATTTCTCTATCATTTCTGTCTGGTTTTACAGAACCTGTATTAAATGCTGTACGAAGGCTTCCCAACCGCAGGTACGAACCCTCACAAAGAATTTGGATTATACCGGATAGTCAGGAATGTATCGATTCGCTCTTACAGAATCTCTACTTAACGGGGCTTTTCACTTATGAGAGTGTTAATGAAAATCAGGATTATCCGAAAAATACAAACGACGAATTAATTAATGATTATGTTCAAAAAGAAACAAAAAAACTTGAAGATATGTTGACGGTCCGTCATTATTCAAAATGTACAATAGACCGCTATAAAAAATGGGTTCAACTTTTTCTTACTCAAAATATTGCATCAGACAGCAAGTGTTATAATCAGTCTGCACAGAAAGAAATAAATGAATATTTAAAGTTTCTGGCACTAAAAAAGAATGTCAGTGCATCAACGCAGAATCAGGCTCTCGCAGCACTTCTTTTTTATTATAGATTTGTAAAAAATGAGCCTATGGAAAAATTAACGAATGTTGTCCATGCAAAGAAAAAACCAAGAATTCCTGTTGTCTTTAGCCGACAGGAAGTTTCTAAAATCATTGGAAATCTATTATTACCTTTTTGACAGAAAAGAAAGTCATTTAAGTCTGCGAGAATTTGACGACAGAATGAAAAGAAAAAAGTATGAGGAACAGAAAGGTATATGTCCTTTTTGTAAGGAACATTTTGAATTTTCAGAAATGGAAGAAGACCATATTATACCATGGTCAAAAGGTGGTAAAACAGTTTACGAGAACTTGCAAATGCTTTGTCGTATGTGTAATAATACAAAAAATGACAAGTAAGTTGCTTGTACGCGGGGCAGTCGGTGCTACCGCTAAAAGATATATTTTTGTAGTAACAAGGCATAACAAAGCTTCAAAGCCGACAAACCGGTCAAGCCCGCTGCGGTACAACCAGTTGTTATGTGGACGCCCGCACTGGGGCGCTTTCGAAGGAGAAATAAATGTATAAAAAATTTTTCGTATTTTTATTTATAATTTCATCATGTGTTACAGCATTATGTGCACAAGAAAATATTTTATCAGTATTTGAAAAATCCTATACAGAAGAGAAATTGGAATTATGCTTAAAAAATGGTTTGGAAAAATTAGGGGTAAATCTGGCAGAAGAAGTTCCAGAAGAAAATTTGAGTGCCATAAATTTTATTCTAAAAAATACATATGAAAACAATATACATAAAATGAGAGGAGAAGAAGAGAATAAAGTTTATACAAAAAATACTGGAGAAGAAGCTGTTTTTGACAAAGATGGAAAACTTGTAACCAATGCATGGAATCAAGGATCATATAACTACGGAAAATATGAAAAACCAATTCAAAAATTTGAACTAGATATATGGCCATGGTTAGTTTGGGGAAACACGAGAGAAGATCCAACTACATTTGATGAAAGATTTTACTATTATATTATGGATTTAGATATAG
>JAZSJM010000208.1:0-5973 GCA_045534325.1 Treponema sp.
TTGCTGTATTTTTCAATGGCAACGACATTTCCGCGGAAGTCTTTCCTACATACGGTGTAGTTTCCTGTTTTCCCCGCTGTCTGTAAATCCGGGTCGTACGTCTTCTGTACGGCAAGTCCTTCTCCTAAGGTGTACTCGTTCTTTATAAGTGAGCCGTCGCTTAGAGTTGTAGTTATAACACGGTCTGCTCCGTCGTATTCTGTTATGGCAGGATTTTTTATTTCCTGAGTTGCGGCGTAATTAATTGCAGAGTCCGCAAGGGCTTCATCGCTTATTCCTAAAGACGACGGCATAAAATATGTTTTTCCCTGTTTTATAACACGGCCTTTGCTGTCGTATTCGACTTTACCGCTTAAGTTAAAGCCTTCCTCACCGCCTACCACGCCAGTTTTTACAGTCAGAGACGTTCTTCCCAGACCATCGGAAACTATGAAAGTTTTTATAACGGAACTGTCTTCTTTATCAAAGGTCACTTTGTTTTCTGTAACTGTGTACCACGGAGTTTTTGTGGCGCTGGATGTATTGCCACCGGAAGTACTACCGTCCTGTGCATCTGTCTTTTTTGTGCCGTAATAATTAAACTTTACGGCAGGAACATCTCCATCATAATCACTTGAAGCGTTGCTCATTCTTCCCCAGCTGTCGTAGGTGTAACTCATGCTGTTACCGTTTATGTCTTTTGTAACAATCGGCTTGCCGTATTTTTTGTTCCACTCAGCGCTACTTTTGTAAGTCACGCCGTCTGCAGAACGTGTTATTTCTTCTATATATTGGTTCTGTGTACCGTCGTACTTATATTCAGTTACATCGCCGTTTGCGCCGGTTATTGTCTTTACGTTTCCGTATGTGTCATAGTTATAACTTAGGTCTGTATGCTCACTTGAAGTGTAAAACTGGCTTAGTTTTGTAAGCGCACCTTTTTCGTTATAAAACCCGATTCTTTTGCGCAAAAGTTTTCCGTCTTCTTTTACTTCAATAAGGCTCGGTTTTGAATAAATGTATTTTGAATCGTTGCGGTAATATTCGACTTCTGCTTCAAGAACTTTACCGATATCTGCGCTGTAAGATGAAGTGCCGCCGAGCGGAGTATTTCCGCTCTCCTTTATTTTTGTAACGTTCCCGAAGTCATTGTATTCGTATTCAACTGTGCGTGTAACTGCCTGTCCTGCGTTCTGAGCCTGTGAGATTTCTTCTGCCAGACTTACGCCGGCCGCCTCATCAAGCTGGACTGCCGTGCGGCTTTTTACGAGAGGAACATTCTCTTCAAGTGCGTATTCAACATGAGAAATTAAAATATCTTTGCTGTCTGCACTTCTTACTGTTACAGACTCACTTTTTTTCATACCTTTATTATAATATTGGTCATTATAAAATAACAAGATTTTTTTAGTTTTGTCTGCATATTCTGCTGTTACTGAGGCGTAGCCGTAGCTTTCTTTTACTTTGCGATCGAAGTACCCGCCGTCATAGGTGTATTTAACTGTGGTTTCATGTTCACCTTCGTTTACTGCAGTAAGCCCGCCTTCACCGCAGCCGTCGCTTAAAGTCACTTTGCTCATTACATAGCGGCTTCCAGGCATTTCTGCCGTTCCCTTTTTCTCTTCGTAGTCTATACGGCATTCGCCTCCTGCAGGGAGTTTTATCTTACGAAGAAGCTGGGCGCGGCCAGTCAGATTTTTCTTATACCACACTCCTTCATTAGGACTGCCTTCCGGGAAGCGGATTACATGGTCTGTAAAACCGTCTCCGTCTATATCCATCATCTTAACAGTAATGCCAGACGCGCTTTCTCCTGCATTCACGCCCGCTCCTGCACTGGCTGTGATATTTAAGAATCCGAACCAGCCCAGCGCTATGCTCCAGGTAAGGCTCGCACCGAAGTTACCGCACAAAGAAGCATTTGCAGAAAGGTTCCAGTCGAGGGAGTTGGCATATGTTTTTGTCATACTGCCGAAAAAGTTCTGCGGGGTTAAGGTTTTACCGGCAAGGTTCTTAAAGCGGCTGCCGCCAGGGATCCAGTGACCTTCAAAAGACGCATCCCCCATGCCGACGCCTTCGTACCAGTTAAAGTTCCATTCAGGGAGAGGAACCTCCGTTTCTTCACCAAACGAGTTTCCTAAATTGAATCGGACTTTTATGATGTTGTCTCCCGGCTCCATTTTTACGATGTCACAAAGCCCGTCGCCGTTTATGTCTAAAAATGTTTTTGTGGTATTCGAAGACGAAGTTGAAAGACTAACGCCTGCGCTGATGTTTACCCCGCTTTTAAGGCTTTTACTCTGGGAGTTATCGCTTGAGGCAGAGGTAATTGGCACGTTCATATTTGCAGACAGGGCATAGTTTTCTGATTCACTGATATTACCAAGTCCGTTGAATGTCAAACTTTCTGTAAAACCGCTTCCGTTATTCATACGGACGTTTCCGTCTGAAATAAAATCAGGCAGCCCGTCTCCGTTAAGGTCTATAAATCCCCTTGTTTCTTTAGACGAGCCCTTAGCACCGGAACTGCCCCCAGAAGGCTGTGTTGAAGGCTGGATGGCAAGTACACTCTTACCATCCTGTTCAGTTTTTACAAGAACATTTCCAGTTGTGGTAAACGATATTCCCAGCACATCCGTATTTGTTGTACTGGTGCTTACGCTGCCAGGCAGTCCCTCAAATTCAGTTTTTTTATACGAAACTTTATTCCCGTCCACCCGGCTTAAATACAGATTTCCGTCAGACAGAATATCCTGTGCACCGTCTGCGTTCATGTCCAAAGTCATAAGGTCTGTTTTAGTGTCAGAATTATTCCAGCCCCAGTTTACGCCGGTAGTGGCACCAAAAGTTTCGGCATCAAGGGTATTAAAGTTCGGGGCGTTAATATCTGAAACTATCAGTCCGGCAGATGCGCTCACAGACGGTGTCGTGTCCTCACCGTTTGTAACTGTGTGGCGAAGGTTCGGCATATAAAAATTTCCGTCGCCGCTTTCTTGTGTTACCCCGCAGGCTTCATAATATGCGCTTCCGCCATACCTTTCTGTATGGATTATATTGTTTTTTATATATGGAGCATAATTTTGAGTAACAGTATTTCCATCTTCATCTTCTGTTTCTATTGAACAGAAAGAGCCTATAAGGGCGGTTTCAAGGGAAGCCTCCCCGCTAAAGGCATTTTCCCTCATTAAAACAGACACGCTGCCGTCGTCCTGCGTCTCCTCATTTTTACGGGCGGCAATGTAATAGACTTTACTTTCGCTGTCTGACTCAGCTACCTGTCCGTTTTCAACCTCACTCTGTCTCTGAACTGCACTGTTCCGCTTATTTTCAAAATCTTTTTCGCTTTGTACTGATGAACTTTCTCCTTCAAACAACTCGATACTGAAACTCTGCTCAGCGTTCCACATTCCGTAATACCAGCCTTTTTTCCCGCCGAACAAAGGAACTTTGCCGTCTATTGCATATATAAGTTCGTATTCTTCCGTGTCACCGTCAGTCTGTACTGTAAAAGGTTTTGAATAGACTATGCGGCTTTCGTTTTTATCTTCGTTAGAAAAGTCTTCGCCTGAGTCGTAGCTTTCAATATCAAATTGACTGGTAACTAAAAGCCCTGCTTCCTTTAAGCACAGCATGTCAATTTTATTGTCTTTAACCAGGTATTCAAAATCGTCTGCGTAATACAATGTCTGCTTTAATGAGGAGAGTTTTCCGTAATAATAACCTGCTTTTACAAGGGCTTCCCCTGCCGCCTTCGCGTCCGAGCCTTCCTTAAGTTCCGCACCGTTTCCAGTATCTTCAAAAGACGAGAGAACGTTTTCAAATACAAGCCGGCGCTTTACAACATCGAGTATCTTCTGCGCCGTCTGTATATCCTGCTCACTTTTATTTTTATAATACGAATATTTATATACACTGCTGCCGTCAGTTTGAGTTTCATAGTAATCATATTTTTCGTACATCGCTGCAATAAAACACTCAGTTTCTTCCTGAGTAAAATTAAGTGCGCTGAATTTTGACTCAGCCTCACTTTCCTTTACGTTACTCCAGTTCCACTTTGATGAAGCTGCAAGGCAGTCTGTAAAGTTCTGGTCACTTACTATTTTTTCAACTTCGCTTTCTGTCAGGTTCTGGCAGTCATAGTTTTCTGTATACTCATTTTTAAGGGTATACTTTTTCTTACCGCTTTCTTTTATCGTTACAGTGGCAGTACAAATTCCCTCCTCATTATTAAATGAAAGTTCATAATCTTCACTCTTTTGTCCGTCCACATAGCACTCTTCGTCATAGTAAGTTTGTGTACCGTCATACCCTCCTTCTTCGTCATAAAGTTCTTCACTCCATTCCTTTATTACTGCCTTTAAAACTTTACCGTCAATTTTTCCTAAAGTAATAAATTTTTCTTCGTACGGTTCATTTTCACTCTTTACTGACCAGCCTGTAATAAATCCTGTCTCATCTTCAATTCTTCTTTTATCACCACTTAAATCTTTTTCCACAGTATCATAATATTCGGCTCCATTTTCTGTTAAAGAATAATTGCTGCCGTATACACTGTACGGTGCAAACAGACTTTCCCTAAGTCCTTCTTCCTTCAATTCTTCAAGAAAATCTTTTATGAAATACTCCTTATAAAACTCATAAGCACTTAAATTTTCATAATATTCTTCTTCCTCAGAGTCTTCGTCCCCTTCTTCTTTTTGAGCCAGAGGTTTAAGTACAAAGCAACCGCGTATGCTGTCTTTTTCAAAATGCGAAGTAAAAGCTGTCAGATATTTATACTGCAGGCTTTCTTTAATCTGCTTTTCATAATTATCATCGCTTAAGTTTTCAGGAAATTCCAGAGTCTCTGCTTTTTCAACTACCTTTGTTTCAAGCTTATTAAAAAGTTTTTCAGGAATTACTGAAGGAACAAAATAATCGCTTTCAATTAAAAACGCATAAAGTGCATTTTTTTCCTTTTCTGTAATCATTTCTTTCCATGAAGGATTGTATCTCCAGTTTTTTGATAATAAGGACGAGTCCTGAATAAAAAGCACTTCGGGAAATCCTTCCGGGAGCTGTACATATACCCCGTCTTTATCGATTTTTTCATCAATAAGTTCATCGATAAAAGTAACTGGCGGATTAAACTTTTTTTCAAACGGGAACACGCTCTTATATTCAATATTGATTCCCCACTCTACATCCTTGTCTTTACATTCTTCGCCCGTGTCTGCTGCAAAATAAATTACGTCAGCATTTTTTACTGTTTTTTCATACTGAACTTCCCGACTATCGATTCCTGCTTCAAACTTTTCGCTCCAGTCCCCTGCATATGTTCCAAGACTTACCATACCTGTTTTTTCATCAAAGCCGTTTACGCCCTGAGCATTTTCGTTTATTGTTATCCGCCCGCTGTTTACCGCTTTCCAGGCTCTTAACGGTGTCTGTTTATAATAGGTCTTCTGTAATTTTTTAAGTTCATCATCAGAAGGAACTTCACTCAAAACAGAAATTTCATCTCCTTCAAAATACCTTTTTTCAAACCCTAATTTTTTATCACCTTTATTTCTGTAATAATAATTTTTCCCGCTCTGAACAAAGTCCACCAGACCGTCGCCATCTACATCCATAAAACTGTTTTTTACCGAAGATGTTGTTTTTTGGTATGTCTTTGCGTAACTAGCGCCAAGTCCTACCTTTATCACTTTTATCCTTAAACCGGCTCCTGCATAAACATTCCAGCCGTAAGTCGTCGTTGTATTTTCTTCCTTCGAAAGTTCACCTTCATTAAACCCTAACCTGATTCCGTTTGATGAAAAACCTGTGTATCCACTTCCGTCAGACACATTGAAATATGCATAATAATCATCACCATCTTTTTTTATGCTGTCTGCCCTGCCGTCACCGTCTATGTCACAGAAAATATTGTCGCTGTAAGATTTCCCCTTTGAAACGCTTCCCTGTACACCGCCTGTAGCACGGATGTCTGCATACCTGCATCCCCAGCCGACT
>JAZSJM010000066.1:0-4643 GCA_045534325.1 Treponema sp.
CCCCCTGACGTACTTACACTAGCGCCGTTGCTCCAGCCTCTGCTTGTACCTAAAGGATTGGCATTATCTGCTTTTTTCTGTTCTGCAAAAAATACTGTATTCCCGTTTTCATCATTTTTAAAACCTTCGTATTCAAACTCATAGCTGTAGTTTTCTGAATTGTCTTCGTTAAATACAGAAAGGGCTGTAATCATTTTTTCCTTATTGAATTCGTTTTCAATATATTCAAAACCGTAGGCTCTTATCTGACTTCCTTCATGCTTAACTTCAATTCCTTTTAATAGCCAGCGGCAAAGACTTTCACTTCCACTTTTATAATCACTTCTTATGTCAACACGTGCATTTTCAGCTTCATGAGTTATGTAATTAAAATGAACGGAATAATTTCCTTTTTTATCCTTTGTTCCTGTATAAGTTATTTCTTTAGGATAGACATAATTTTTATCATTGTAATATTCATAATAAATGCAGTTTCCATAAACATCCATCTCCTGTGTTAAATGCCAGCTGAATATATTTTCCCCGCTTTTTTGAAGACTGCTTTGCTCATCAATTCCTGATAATGATGTCTCATATTTTCCGTAAAGCTGTTTTCTTCCGTCTGTCTGTGTCACTTCCCACCAGTCTCCGCTGCCCGTAAAATGACGGATCCGCTCGAAACTTTTATTTCTTAGGCTTTTATATTCACTGCAGTCAGATGTCTCCGCTGTTTTTTCAAGAAGTACTCCGTCCTTTATAAAGATATCTTCACCGCTGTATTGCGGAAGACCGTGTCTTGTATCAATTGAAATTACACTGCCGTAATTTACACTTACACCTTTACCTGCACTCCCGTTTCCGCCGGAACTTGAATAATTTATTGATACTCCCGGTGTCATCCCCCCGCGACCAGAAGGCAGGTATAATGCCATACTGAAATCCGCACTGCCGCTGTTATTTGCCTCTGGCAGGGTGATTTTTTCCACGCCTTCAAAAGGAGATGCCGCTTCAAGTTTTTTTACTGCATTTATATTAAGCTCCAGTGGAGAAGGGTTTTCCCCCTCTGTCAAAACTGCATTTATCATGTCAGTAAAATGAGTCGTTACGCTTTCTATAAGACCTTTCTGTGTATCTAAGTTGCGCCTTTCCAGTGCAACCCATTTTTCTTCTTCTGTATCAAAAAAATAAGACCTTAAATTCTCAAGGCTTTTGTTTCCCCTGACTGACTTCTTTTCATATGGCAAAAATATCTTTACTTCCTTCTTAAACTTTGTTCCTGCAGGTAAAAAACGGAATGCTCCTCCTCCGCCAGTTACATTCTCAAGGCTCTCGCCTGTCTTTTGAGTTTCGCGAAGTCTTTTTATACTGATTAATGTATCCTCTTTAAGCGCGCCAGAAGGTATTTCGACGCAGGCTCTTCCAAGCTCAACTTTTCCACCTGCATCTGCCTTAATTAAAACGGAAGAGATTTCTTCAGCTTCATCTGTTTTCTCGGTCTCATCTCTATGATTTAAAGAAGGCTCTGCTTTTTTATCCTCCGGATCAGTCCCACGGAAAGATACTGCACTTTCTGCCGGCAGAACAGCAGGGGATGCATATAAAAACGGATTTAAACTTACTAAATATACTCCTGTAATAAATGCTGATAAAAGTCTTTTCATTATTCTCCTCCACACATTTTATAAATCACAGTAACCGGTACATCAGGAAAATTTTCCATTTCCGTTACTACCGCACAAAATCCCCTTTTGCCATTCCCTAAAAAAGGCTCGCTTTCATCGCAAAAGGAAGTTTCATATATATCATTAAGGTAAAGATTAAAAACACCGTTTTCCTTAGTTACCTTTACCTTATTTTTTACATATCCTGTATAAAGACTTTGTGAATAAGTCCAGTTACCCTTAATTACAAATACCCCGTCAATCATTTTTCCATAGCACCATCTGCCGTTTATGTCTAAAAGGACTGTCAGGAGACAGTACCCCCACTCTTCATCTTCACACTGACAGAAGACCAGACCAAATCCCCCGGATGAATTTCCGTAGGTTTTCTGGACTTCTGCCTCAAAATCCTTAAACTCTCCCCCTTTTCCCTCATCCTCATCATCATTCACTAAAGTCCAGAAAGTCTTTCCGTACGGGCTGATTAAACTCCTGTCATTTACACTAAAAAAGAATTCTCCGTCATCATTGTGTTCAAAATATGACGCTCCGCTTTCAACTGACTCTTCTTCTCCGCTTAGAACAACCCTTCGTCCTCTCTCGTCATTAAATGAACAGGACAAAAACAAAACGGCAGAGATAAAGAAACTGGTAATACTTTCAAGATAAAATTTCTTCCTCATTCTTTCCTCACCATATCAAGACTTAAAACATAGGAACGGACAAAAGACCCGCTACCGCTGTTTTCAAACAAAGCCTTATTCGCAAAAATTTTTATATAAACTTTTTTCTTTTCTTCACTACGGTTATAAAGAATAAACTCAGTATTCTGTTTTATTTCATGCACACCGTCATCGGGCAAAAGATAGCAGAAGGCTGTCGTCTGATTCGCTACCGCAATTCCTGAATCCTCAAGACTCAGGCAGGCAACCCTGTGGGGCGGAATCTCAACATAATACCAGTCAAAATCCTCAAATACCCGCCCGTCCTCAAAAACGCATCTGTATATGTTTGCGCTCCTGTCACTTTCTAAATGAACCGCATCCTCTTCCCTGTCGTTGTCCTCATATTCATCTCCCCTCACTGGTGAACACAGGGCCATGACCGTTTCCTTTCCCTTAAAATATTTATTGCCCCGTGTTTTATCCAGACGATACAGATACCTTTTCCATTCCTCCCCGTCTTTATCTTCATAAAAGAGGTCACTTCCCCGGTATATTTCCTTAAAATTAAGGTTCGAGCTGTCCTCTGCCCGCATTAAAACATATTCATCACAGCCATCATCTTCTCTCCAGATGACTCTTATTTCCTTTTCTTTTTCAAAACAGCTTACAAGTGCAATATCATAAAAAGGATCCTCCGTACTCTTAAAAAACATTCCGTCCCAATCACTACTACAAGAAGATAAAACTGTAAAAGCAGTAAAACAAAATGCACAATATACAAAAAGCGTCAAACTTCTGGATAAATTAATTATCTTTTTCACTCCTTTACTCCTTTTTTATAAAGACTTCTTTCAATTCCCAGTTTTATTTTTACTGTGTTAAAACTGTTCCGTGTAAAATAAAGGTTGCCTTCTATTTCAGTAAAAACCGATGTCTTATTTCCTGTTTTCATTGAATACAAAAGATTTAAACTTACTCCCCCTTGATTCTCAAAATACATTTTTTTCTCTTCGTACTTTTTCTTAAAACTTAAAAAGCCAGCCTCATAAAATAATCCCGCACCCATACTCACTTTGTTTATGTCCGAAAAATACAGATTAACTAAAACAGGAACACAGAAACTGACAGAGTTAAGATAACTTTCATAGTATTTTTTATTTCCAAGTGCATATCTATAAGAAATTTGAGGACGCATACTTAAATTCCACTCTTTATCATAAATACAAAGAACCTTTCCCCCTGGAATAATTTCAAAACCTGTATCAGCACAAAAAACCGAATATAAAACTTTATTCCAGTTTTCTTCACATATAAAATAATATCCTGGCGAAAACATGAACTTTATTTCAAAATCCCGCTGTGCTTCATTTTCTTCAAAATTATCCATTCCTGCTTTTTCATAAAAATAATCTTTTATATGAATAGAAAGTACCTCTACAAATCTTTCAAACTCTCTCTTTTCGTCCATAGCATAAAATTGCTTTATTACCTGGCGTTTTCCTGCATCATAGAGCTTAAGTTCTGCGCTCAAGATTTTCTGACTTTCCTTTATAAAACCGTACAGTACAAAATCGCTTTTATACTCTGCACTCAATTTTTCTGCCTCTAAAGAAGAACTTACACTCTCCCCGTTTTCTGCTTCCCTATATTCAAAAGAAATAAAATTTCTAAAATATATCTTTTCAAGACATTCTTTTATTTTTAAGGCAGTTCTTTTTCCATATGAAACAGCACTTTCGTTTTCACCTGTTTCAGTTCCTGTAGCATAATCTGCAAACGGTGTTATCAAAACTATATCCTTTGCCCATACAAACTGAGAAATAAACATTATTCCAGCCAACAATAGTTTCTTTAACATTATTCTCCGCCCTCTTTTTTTATAAACTCTTCAATTTCACCAATTCTTTTATCTTTACACCCCGATTCCTTTAATAAATAACAGTCTTCAAGTATTTCACTGTAGTTAAGTGAATCAAGTTTATTCATGTAAAAAAGACTAAGCATTTTCCTAAGCCTTACGTATATGTTTCCTGAATCTTTATCAAGGATGCTTTTATACATCAGATAACTTTCGCCCCACTTTTTTTCACTAAAGACAATGTCAGCTCTTTCAGTCTCCGTCATGATCTTTTTTTCGAAAGCCCTGTTAACATCAGCTTCTTCTCCTGAAAGAATTACTATTTTTTCCTCAATTGAAATAAGCCTTTCCTTTGTTTCAGTTTCCAGTTCTAGTAATTTAAAAGACGTTTCAAGAATTGAATGTGTTTTGTTCTTTAAAATCTGTACATTTATCAAAATAATTATGCTTACGCTTAAAACAAAAATATTTACAGCACTA
>JAZSJM010000143.1:0-7557 GCA_045534325.1 Treponema sp.
ACCAAGTCCCTGTAACTCAGTAACGCTTCCAAGTAAAAGCTGATTATTTTGCTGAGTCATGCCCTGCACAAGTTTTAAGGTTTCCTCAAACTGCATTGACTGACGGGCACTAGCTCTCGCTGCCGCACGGATTGCAAGAACAACGATTATAAATACAAATACAAGTACAACACAAATTATCAAAACCGCAACAAGAACCATGTGGTTTGACTTTGCACTTTTTTCAGAAGCTTCCGCAAGTTTTTCCATTGCAATATTCTGGCTTTCTTGACTCGAAGTAATACGCTCCATAAAAGAAGTCTGATTTTTATTCATCTCATCAATCTGAGCCTGATACATTGCACGCTGCTCTGCCTTTTCTGCCCTTTCAGCAGCCTCTTTTTTTGCAATTAGCTCAGCTTCCTGCTGGGCATAAATCTCTTTTACCTTTCGCTGAATAGAACCGTCGGCAATCACAGGATATTTTTCGAGGTTTGCCGTAACCTCTGTAAACTTTGTGTAGTTCTTATTAGCTTTTATCAAATCAAGCAGTTTTGAATAAATCTGAGTAGCAATTACTGTCGCGTTTGCAGGAATTCCACCTACTTCATTTAATTTTAATACAGCATTTATTGTTTTGTATGAATCATCAAACTGACCGTTTTCATACTGTGTATTAGCTCTCTCTAGATATCTTTTCGTTAAGTCCGCAGTTCCAGACTGTGCAAAAACAAACACAGCAGAAACAAACAGAACAACACTAAAAAGACTTTTTTTAATTTTTAACATTTCCAACTCCGATAGCCAGGATAAACTTAGCACGATTATCAATACCTTCATCTTTTAAGAACAATGTGTCAACTACTCCAAATTTAAAGCCAATTGTTGTTCTTTCGTTGCCTGTCATCGGGAACAAGATTGAAGCTCCCATTTCCATGCTTGAAGCGATATCATCGTATGCTAAATGTCCCAGATAATAATCATAATAAATATCGGCAAGAGAATTGCCTACATTTAGATTTAAGAAACCAATTCCAAAAGCTGGAGTAAGGAATGTTCCAACTGAGCCTGTTTCAACTTCGTCTTCAGTTTTTCCTCCAACGCCCTGTGCGGCAAAACCAACCCTGAAGAATGTCTTTTTACTGAATGAAGGAAGGGCAAACATCGGTATAAATTTTGCACTGGTAATTACTTCCTGCTCACCCATTCCGATCGTGAGCATTGCCATATCTGCAAAAATTTCTCCGCCAAGAATATACTCTTCTGTCTTATAAAAAAGATTAGCTCCAAAAGAAAGACCATATTTTAAACTCTGATAATCTTTTGGCGATGTAACTTTCTGAAAAAGAACATCTGCTATACCAACATTGATGTTCCAATCAATTGAAGAAAAGTATTTCTCATGATTAATGTATACAGACTGTCCTGATGCCGTACTGACATTTGAATAATTATCAGATTTTGCAATCCTTAATTTTGCTTTTTCATTCAACGCTGCAACTCGCTCAGCTTCAAGGCGAAGACGATTTTCTTCTGCCTGGCGATTTGCCTGCTCATCTAAAATTGCACGGTCAATATACGAATAGAGTTCAACCGCATCAAAATTTTCAAGATTATGATCAATTACAACAAGAGTTGTATCCCTTGCAAAAATTAAATCATCTTCAATAATCAGCTGCCTTGCTTTTTTTAGTGTATATGACTCATAGAAATCATAATTTTTTGATTCAAGATACTTTGTCAGAACAACTGCAACCTTATCAGATGAATGTTCAACAATAGCAAGGTCTATTTGTGCATAAACCGTATCAAGACTTTCCTGTGCGAACAAAAACCCACCGCATAACATTAAAACAGCAAAAACAAAGAGATTCTTAAATTTGTGTTTACTAAATTTCCTCATATAAAAACCTCGCATATTGATACTATAATTTTATCACCCATATTTACGAACCGTCAAATTAAGTTCTTGTAATTATTACTTTCCAACGCAAAAATGACTGAAAATCGAACCTAAAACATCATCGGGAGTTACTTCACCAGTTACTTCTCCAAGATTATCTAAACAATCTTCAAGATCCTGAACTACAGCATCAAGTCCGTAAGAATTATCCTCTGATATTTCTAAGGCATGACATACCCTTTCATAAGCGAGTTCAACACTTTTTTTCTGCCGCTCTGTGCCTAAAGTACTGCCGCTTTCTTTTATTGAGGAATCTCCTGTTACGGTTTTTACAACAATTGAAGTAAGTTCTGAAATTCCTTCACTTTTTTTTGCTGAAATTTTTACTGATTCTGTATTTTTTGGAAGCAATTTTTTATATGAATCAATTTCCTTGTCTGCCAAATCCTTTTTATTGAATACCGCAATGAGGGGAATATTTGTATTTTCCTTTATAAATTCTATATCTTCTTTGCTAAGCCCAATTGAAGCGTCAATTAAATAAAGAATCAAATCGGCTCCATAAGCCAGCTCTTTTGTCAATTCTACACCTTTCGCTTCTATAACATCATCTGTCTGCCTTAAGCCTGCTGTATCAAAAAGTCTGGCGGGTATTCCGTCAAAACTTATCCAGCTTTCAATCCAGTCCCGAGTTGTTCCTTCAATATCACTTACAATTGAACGATCTTCTTTTAAAAGCGCATTAAAAAGCGATGATTTTTTTGCATTTGTCTTTCCCGCAAGAACAATTTTTATTCCATCCTGATAGAGTTTTTCTGTTTTCCATGATGCAATCAGATTAAATAGCCTTTCTTTTGCATTTACTAAATCAGATGAATTATAGCTGTCGGCAATTGTCTCTTCATCTTCAGGATATTCGATATCTACTTCTATTGCAGCAAGAGTATCTGTTACCAGTTTTTTTATTGAATCAATTTCTGCAAACAAAGAACCGCTTAATCTGTCTGCAGCATGACTTCGGCTGGTATTTGTTTTTGAGTCAATTATTTCTTTTACGGCTTCAGCCTTTGTTAAATCTGCCTTACCGTTTATGTAGGCTCTGAAAGTAAATTCCCCTCTTTCTGCAGGGCGAAAACCATTTTTTAATAAAGTTTCATATACCGCGTTTACAACAGCAACACCACCGTGACAGCTGATTTCGCACATATCCTCGCCGGTAAAACTTTTCGGACCTTTAAAGACACTCACTAAAACTTCGTCAATTTTCTTTTTTCCATCTAAAATCCAACCGTAAACAATTGAATTTCTAGAGGCTGAATTCAAAGCTTGGGGACGAGAAAAAATCTTACTTACTGCTTCTATGCATCCTTTTCCGCTTGTACGAACTATTGCCAGGGCAGAAGGAGCAAGTGCGGTTGCTATTGCGGCTATTAATTCTTCCGGACTATATTTCGTGTTTGTCACTTTCGTATGCCTGCCATAATTTTCTTATATCAGAAATAGAAGGAAATGAAGAAGTATTCTTTTTTGCTTTACTTTCTCCTACTTCTCCAGAACGAATTGAATCCAAAACCGAGGTCTTAGAATCCATCGACTGTAATTCATTTTCATGCTGCACTGACTGGGGATACATTAAATTTTTTGGTGAAAGAGCAGGTTTTCTGTATTCCTCTGAGGCTTCATACGCAGGACCTGTATAAGGAGTTTTACCAACATCAGGAGAGATATCGTCATAACGGCCGATGTTATTCCAATACATGTATCCTCGGTCTACACTGTCGCGAATCCCGTAAATCTCTTTTTGAACGTAATCTTTGTTATACCATTGCCTGTCATAGCGTACGGAAATATAAAATGCCTGTACCCATGGACGAATAATAATCTTATTTCGTCCTATTACTGTGTTTCGATAGGTTCCATAGTAATAAATTCTGTAAGGTCTATCAGAAACAGGCGCATAGTCTAAGAAATTCTGCTCAAAATGGCTTGGATAAAACATCGGACAGATTATATCTACATATTCTGAAAGCTGTTCAACATCCTGACCGGTTCTTGTTCCAGAGCGATACCACCCGTTTGCACCGTAAATATCAATTCCAATCGGTGCATCTATATTTTTTCTTGCATATGATAAAAATGACAGCAGAGCACTTTCTTTATCCATTCCCTGATCCTTCCAGCGGAACTGTGCATTTGCCATATTGCGTCCATCAGTTGGAAAGCGGATATAATCAAATTGTATTTCATCAAATCCACCCTCAATTAATTCTCGGGCAATCCGAACGTTGTAATCCCATACGTCAGGAGAATAGGGATCCACCCAGTTCTCGTCATAATAAGCCATTCTTTGACCGGTTACATTTCCGTTTTCATCGGTTACATCTTCCATTCCTTTTGTACCGACCCATGCACGGTTTGTACTTCTATCCCAAACTGCGTATTTTCCATTTGCATACTGACTTAAATGTTTGTCCTTAAAAACAACAATACGCGCAATTAGATAGATATTGTCCTTTTTCATTTCTGAGACAAAATGACTTAGGTTAATGTGATATTTTGAAATATATCCTCGCTCAACCACAACGCTGTCCTTTGCATCATATCGCAAAAGACCGTAATCATCTTTCATGTCGATTACGAGACTATCCAGTTTGTTGTCTAAAATTATTTTTTTATACTTATCAATACCTGATTGTGTTGTCACGTGATTTGCTGGACAATAAATTGACTTTTTATTAAGAGCAGTCTTTGAATACCTGTTTGTACAAAGGTCTGGTTTTAAAAGCCATAATTCACTCAGCGAAAGCCCTCGGGATAAATCCCTTTCATCAGGAATCCATGCACAGTAAAGAGTATCATTTTGAGATAATGCAGAAAATGAATTTTTCCATACGTAATAAGTTTGCGGAATGTTTCCCAGATTATTAGTTAAAGGGTCAAATGATGCAATTTCTCCAGGGCGGGTATATAAAAGTTCATTTCCATCCCAAAAAAGTCCGTCAATTGTGTCGGCAGGCTCCTTGCCGCTGTATAAAAGTTCACCCCGTTTTGTTTCCCAGTTAAATTTATAGATTCTAGGCAAAAAAGTCTGACTGACATAAACCGTTGTAACGCTAGTACCATCTTCTTTTTTTGTTACTACAGGATGAATGTCTGAGATTTCGTCAGGATATGTCTGACCTTTCATGTTTTCAAAACCGCCGTTGCAATCATTCCATGCAGGCTTTGTTGCTTGCGGAACAATATATGAAAAACCAAAAATAGGATGTGATTCAAAAACAATGAGCCTATCCTCTATAGTACAGACCGCTACCGCCTTTATTCCTGTTGTTGAACCACTCATTGAGCCTAAATTCTGCCAGTTTAGTCCGCCATCATAAGTTATATAAACCCTGTCTTTTGTAGCAGTTACCAGAATATCAGGATTTTCAGGGTGAATTTCCAAATCTTTTAGCTGTGCAGGTTTATTTGAAAAGCTGATGCCCTCACTTCCAACCTGTTTAATTTTTAAAAAAGGCAGTCCATTATTGCGATACTCAAATGTCTTTAAGTCTGCCGACGTAACAATACCCTGACTCGTTAAAAAATACCATCTTTCATTTGTTTGTTTTGAACGAATTATCTTTGAAACCTTTCCCTCCGTCCACAAAGGAATAGCGGTTTTTGTTGCTGTAAGTCGATATAATCCTGAGTCCGAGCCAGCAATTACGCCACCAGCCAATGCAGTTTCGACTGTGGGAGCAGTGGTTTCTGGAAGTTTATAAATCGATTTCGTTGACTGTGCAGAAGCCGCACAAGAAGTTAATAAAAAAATTGAGCCAATAACAAATGAATAAATGCGCATATCTTTATTATCGGCAGATAAAACATGATTTTTAGAAAACTTGTAAAAAATTTGATACAGAAACTATTTTTTTATTCTAAAATTCATCCCGAATACGATTAGCAATTTTTGTATAGCAGCGGTTTACGGCCTGTTCATAGGTTAAATGACCTTCACGTCCATTTATGCTAAATGATTTTACAACTTGTGATGAAAAATCCATCATGTTTGCTTCCAGGTTATAGCGTACAAAAACATTTTTCCCATCCAAACTATTTGTCCGCTCAAATTTTACGGTTGCAGGGATTATATATAAGGATTCCCCATCAGTTACAGAAATTCCTAGCGCCAAAAGTTTTTCTGTTAAAGTATTAAGAATAATATTATCCTTATCATTTTGTACTTTTATATTAACAGAGACTTTTGATGCAATTTCTTTAAGCTTTAACTTAAGAGACTGAATATTTCCATATGTCATCATTACAGACCGGGCAGAACCAGAATTAATGGCAGAAAGCAAATCAAGATTATACTGATTGTCCTGTGCTAAAAGTAAAGCCTGATTCATCAGTTCAACACTCATCATCGAAGGTGCATTTTTTTGAGCATTATCAACAATCTGACTGATTTTTAAATCATTTTCGCGGGCTATTTTTTGATAATACATGGAACTTTCAGCTCTATCTAAAACAGCAACACAGACCCATTCATTAGTTTTTTTTTCTCTAAGAGTTTCTCTTATTTGAATTCCTGTTATGTGCTCAAAAAGAGCTTTTTCATTTATATGAACAGACAATGAACTAAAATCTTTTCCATCACTAAAAGAAGATTGATTTACGGTCTGCTCACCTTTTAAGGATTCACCAAGAGTCTGACAAAGGGCAAGTTTTGCTGTACTTTGAGCATTATTAAGCGATACACCCTGTCCAAGTCCAACTATGTATTTAGAGGATGGATATTTTTGCTCTATCTGCTCAAGAGAAAATTCATCTTTTTTTCCTGAGCAGAATGCCGAGGACGTTAAATTAAGAATAAGAAAAACAGAGAGAATTACTTTTTTCATCAACCAAAAATCCGTCTAGTAACGGTAGTTTCCTGTTTTTATGAGTTTTTTAATTGAACTGTCTTCTCCAGCCCAAAGTTTACGGTTTGTTTCGATATCAATCAGTTCTGCCGTTACATAATAGGTACGGGTCATTTTTCCAGAGGCAGAATCAACTATTGTTTTTACGGCACCAATGAGCATAAAATCAGCTCCAGTTTCATTTCCAAGGCTTTTTGCTGTACTTTCAGAGGCAAATGTCTGCTGCTCATTGCGTTCTTCACGGATTTCTCCACGCTCGCTTGAAGAAGCCACAAAACCAACCTTTCCGCTGTTTATAAGCGCGATTTCAAATTTTTTTGAAAGGATAGTGGTATCAATATGCTCATCACTTTGATTTTTAAATGTTCCAAGAATAACAATCGGATCACGTTTTTTTCCATATGAAAAAGCTCCGATTGCATTAGCATTAACACATTGATTAATTAAATTTTCAGCTACGATGCGAACATCAGTATCATTCCAATATCCGCTTAAATCTGTTTGTGTAGACGCATCAATTCTTTCTACATTTGAAGACGAAGCACAAGAACTGATTATTACAGAAACTGATATTAAAAATAAAGCAAAAATTGATTTTTTCATCTAATCTAACTCCCTAAAAACCTAATTTGTGGAATCTAAAATTCTCACTTCCATCGCTTTATAATTCTACTGCTAAAAACAATCTTTGTCAGTTAAAGTTTACATTTAATTGTATATAACCGATAATATATATATGAAAAACATAGTAAAAAAATTTTTATCAGA
>JAZSJM010000045.1:0-32681 GCA_045534325.1 Treponema sp.
CTCATAGTCTTTTGGAATCATTCCGTAGTTGCCGATTAACGGAAACGTCAGGGTAACAATCCGTCCGTAGTAGGAAGGATCCGTAAGGGTTTCTAAATAACCTGTCATTCCGGTCGTAAAAACTGTTTCGCCGATTACACTGCCTTGGGCACCAATAGATTGTCCTTCAAAAACACTGCCATCAGCTAAAATTAAGAATGCTTTTTTCATTTTTATTACCTTTCCGGGCAAAAAAAAAAGCGTCACTTATATTAAAGAAAAAGTATACTTACTCACTTCTTTAATTGTAATGAACGCCCTTGCTCATATTATTTAACGAGATTTACTGTAAAACTATAAGCCTTTTGTGTCAATATCCCGCTAACTTCTCTAAAAATCAGCAAAATTTTCTTTTTTTTATTGACATTTTTTTTTGATAGGAGTATATGTAATTTATCAAACGACAAAGAGGTCGCAGAAAATATCTTTCTGCGACCTCTTTTTTTAATCTTAATGACAACGGTGTCGCGGTTTTTATAGGAACTCCTTCCTGGCATTTGACTGCGGCACCGTTTTTTTTGTCAGGGGGTAAAATATGACAAATGTACCTGAGATTTTTGGAAGCATGGTATTCAACCAGAAAACAATGAAAGATCGCCTTCCAAAAGAAACTTTTAAAGCTCTTAAAAAGACTCTTGATGACGGAGCTCCGCTGGAACTAGATGTCGCAAACGTTGTTGCTCATGCAATGAAAGAATGGGCGATAGAGAATGGAGCTACTCACTTTACTCATTGGTTTCAGCCGTTGACAGGTATTACCGCAGAAAAACATGATTCCTTTATAAATCCTCAGGATGATGGAACAGTAATCATGACATTTTCTGGAAAAGAATTAGTAAAAGGTGAACCAGACGCTTCCTCTTTTCCAAGTGGCGGACACCGTGCAACTTTTGAAGCACGAGGTTATACGGTATGGGATCCTACTTCTTATCCGTTTATTAAGGAACATACACTGTGTATTCCTACAGCGTTCTGTTCGTATACAGGGGAAGCACTTGATAAAAAAACACCACTTCTTCGTTCAATGGAAGCATTGGATAAGCAGGCTAAGCGTATCTTAAAACTTTTCGGAAAAAACGTAAGCCATGTTGCAACAACTGTAGGCCCTGAACAAGAATACTTTATCGTAGATCACAACCTTTGGCTTCAAAGAAAAGACCTTCGTATGACAGGTCGCACTTTATTTGGTGCAAAGCCATCTAAAGGGCAGGAAATGGATGACCAGTATTTTGCCGCATTAAACCCACGTATAGTTGAATATATGGAAGACCTTAATGCAACATTGTGGAAATACGGTATTCTTTCTAAGACAGAACATAACGAAGTTGCTCCTGCCCAGCACGAAATGGCACCAATTTTTTCTACAACAAACCTTTCTGTCGATCAAAACCAGCTGACAATGGAAGTAATGAAAAAAGTAGCAAAACGACATGGACTTGAATGTCTTCTTCACGAAAAACCATTTGCAGGGCTTAACGGAAGCGGAAAACACAACAACTGGTCAATGTCGACAAACGAGGGCGAAAACCTTCTTGAACCTGGAAAAACACCAGAAAGTAACGCTCAATTTCTTTTGTTCTTGACTGCAATCTTAAAAGCCGTTGACGAAAATCAGGACTTGTTGCGAATTTCTGTTGCAAGCGCAGGAAACGATCATCGTCTTGGTGCAAACGAAGCTCCTCCTGCAATTATTTCTGTATATCTTGGAGACGAGCTGTATCAGGTTATGTCTTCTATCAAAGAAGGAAAATCCTATACGGCAGATAAAAAAGAAAAAATGACAATAGGAGTTGACGTTCTTCCACCAATTCCAAAAGATTCAACAGACCGCAACAGAACTTCCCCATTTGCCTTTACAGGAAATAAATTCGAATTCCGCTCAGTGGGTTCAAGTCTTTCTATTGCCGGTCCAAACACTACATTGGATGCAATAGTTGCAGATGTTCTGAAAACTTTTGCAGATGAATTAGAGGGTGCAAAAGACTTTGAAAAATCTCTTAACACTCTTATCACCCGAGAAATAAAAGCTCACTGGAGAATCGTATTCAACGGAAACGGTTACGACCAGTCTTGGAAGGATGAGGCAAAAAAACGCGGACTTCTTGAATTAAAAACAACCCCGGACGCTGTTGAACACTATCTTGATGAAAAGAACGTAAAACTGTTTACAGAACTTGGTGTTTACACAAAAGAGGAGATGGAAAGTCACTACGAAATTAAACTTGAAAAATACGCACAGCTGTTGAATATCGAAGTCAACACAATGCTTGAAATGATTTCAAAAGATATTCTTCCTGCTGCATACAAGTATATTTCTAGCGTTTCAAAAACTGTTACACAACTTAAATCTGTAGTTCCACAGGCAAATGCAAAGGCAGAAACAAATCTGCTGTCAAAACTGGACAGCCTTGTTGATTTACTTGATGCAAAGTCGGAATCACTCAAAAAAATCCATCAAAAGGCTCAGTCCGAAAGCGACTCATTAAAAGCTGCAAAACTATATTCGGATAAAGTTCTTCCTGCAATGGACGAGGTTCGTGCAGTTTATGATGAACTTGAACCGTTACTTGGAGAAGATTACAAGCCATTCCCAAGCTACGAAGATTTACTTTTCCGTGTATAAGCTATAAAAAAGTTTTTTATTTACGGGCGTTCCCCGGCTTTTTGCCGGGGCGTTCTTTTCGCTGTTCCGCCTTTACGGCTCCATTGGACGCAGCACGCTGCTTACCAACAGGCCTTTGGCCTGCAGCTCCAATCACTAACGCAAGGAAATTCTCGCACTTGTATTCAGCTTTTTTCTGTGCATTGTTAAGTTTTTTTAGTATGGCTTTGATTTTTGTCTTTTTAGAGGCAGATTCCCCTGCACATAAAACTTCTTCTGCAAGTTTTAATGATAATTCCATTAATTCTTTATTAAACCATTTTATGCCGTTGTATTCATTTTCTCCCGTCAAAAGAGAACTGTACTTGCTTGAGCATAAAAGTTTTGCCAAAGATGCTGCATCCTGTTTTACAGAGGCAAAAATAAACGCTTTATTAAAGTAATTATATGAATCTTGAATTTTTTCATTTATCTTTCGGTGTAAAGCCCATTTGAGAGCTAGACCTTCTTTTGCAAGAGGAATCAAAAGAGAATAAATATGTAAATATAAACCACAAGTATCAGGTCTGTCTTTTTTTGCTGTTTTTTTAGACTGTTCAGGAAGAATGATTTTTCCAGGTTTTATAGGCTTAAAGACAAGTTTTTTTGTTTTTTTAGACTTTGTTGGGCCTTTTTTTTCATTTTTATCTTTTAACTCTTTTTCTGCGAAAATATTTGCTTTTTCATAAAAATCAGCAAGAGGTTTTGCAAGTTCTTTTTTCAGTAAAGCAAGAGTCAATTTTTTTGTTTCATTTAACAGCTTAATATCAGTATCTAAAAGGGTTGTAAATGAATTGTACAGTTCCTTATAATGAAGTTCCTGCCAGGCAATCATTAAATCTGGCGTTCCGCTACCGTTTAGGAAAGTACAAATTTCTTTTAAATGACCATCGGTGTCAGTTTCTTGTCGTACGTCCATAAAAACCTGACTTTCAAATCCGTTAAGAGCTATATACATTCCATGTTCGCATATATCTTTTGACTTTCGTATATACCATAAATTTGAACGCTGCTCCCGAAAAATAAGATATTTATCTTCTTCTCCAGTCAGTCCGAGGCCCTCAGAAATTGAGCGGGATATGAGTTTTTTGTCATTTTCTCCAGCTCCTGTTTTTACGGCATATTCACATGACTGCTTTATCCAGCCACTTGCACGCTCATATTTGTTATTGTAGAAAACAATTGTTGCTTCCATGCCGCATCTATTTGAGTATGCAAAAACATTTTCGTTTACACTGCCATTATCCCATACGTCATAAAACAAAAAGTCTTCTACACCGGCAAAAAGATATCGTTTTTTAAGGAGAGGAAAAATTTCCCTATAGTGCCGGTCAACAAGATAGCTGTCGGCTGTTTCGTCACGATAGGCTCTTGTATATTCCATTCCGTATTTTTCTTCAAAACCTTCTATCTGACCGTGTCCGAACATAGGAAGTCCTGGCATTGTTGCCATTAAAGTACAAACACCAAAATATTTATCGCCTTTGCCAAATTGTGCCACAGCCGTTTCTTCATCAGGATTATTCATAAAGTTTACGTAGCGTTTTAAAATCTGAGGATCAAAGGTGATTGTATTTTTTACAGTAGAACGATATTTAAAATTTTCCTCTTTTTTCAGCATATTCATAAATGCTGAATTGTAAACTCTGTGCATCCCTAAGGTTCTCGTAAAGTAGCCTTCCATCATCCAGAATGCTTCTGCCAGAAGAAGTGTGTCAGGAACTTCCTTTGCTACCCGGTCTACAACTTCGCGCCAGAATTCATTTGGAATTGCTTTTTCAAATTCAGCAGGGCTAAGAGCAGATTCGCTTCTGGTTGCAATATCTCCGCCCTTGCCAGGTTCTGGGTACCACAATCTTTTTATATGTTTTTTTGCCAATACCATGGCTGCGTCAAAACGAATGATAGGAAAATTTCTGGCAACATGAAGAATTTTTTGCATTACTTCTTCCCGGGCCTGAGGATTTAAAAAATCAATTTGGGCAGTATCATTCCACGGCATTCCCGTACCGTCGTTTCCGTGGTAAATATAGCGTGTGTCTCCAGTCTGAGTGTCAATTCTTTTAAAGCATACGGCACAGTCTGTTTTTGAGTAATAATGGTCTTCTAGATAGATTGCAACTCTATTGTCGTGGCTTAAATTAGGTCCATTGTATGTGTATTGAGGAAAAGGATTATCCCTGCGCTGCACAAAAAGGTCCGGTTTTTCAACAACCCATTTAGCATCCATTCCTGTATGGTTTGGAACCATATCGCTTGCCAGCCGAATACCTCTTTGCCAGAGTCTTGCCCGCAAGTTAGAAAGTGCTTCCCATCCACCTAAGTTTCCTGCAATTTCGTAATCTTCCAAGGAATAGGCACTTGCTGCCGCTTCAGGATTTCCGCACAGCTGTTTGATTGTCCGGCTTGCAGTTGAGCGCTCCCAAAGGCCGATAAGCCATAAACCGGTAAATCCTTGATCACGGAGTAAATCCAATTCCTCGTCAGGAATCTGGTCCAGACGCTTTATTTCGCGGTGGTATTTTTTTGAAAGCTGATACAGCCATACAAGAACAGTTTTTGCCATCAAAACAACTTTAGGCATCCATTCCTTATCATCGCTGAATCTTTCATATTCTTTCATGAGATAATCGTAGTTGGGCGGGCTCATATCTGGACTTCCACCATTTGTGGGATGCCATTCAGGCTTCCATTCTTCTGATAAAAGGTCGCTTCCCCCAAAAAGCCTTTTTATCCAGTAGTCCTCTCCATCTCCGTCCCCTGGTAAAAAAAGTTCTGCCCAATGAACGCGTACATAGTTTAACTGTTCCTGAATATTATCTGGCGCGTAATTTACCGGCTCCCGCAAAAAGTTTATTAAGTCGTGTCCGTATGTTCCCCAGTATGGAAGTTTCTTGAAAAAACTTTCTATCAGATTCCATGCGTCATTGTATATTTCGTTTTTTGCAAGTACAGAATCATCAAATAGAGATATAAAAGGCTTAAAGGCTGGATTTTTGTTATCAAGAAAGAGCATGATAAGTTCTTCTAAAGTTTGTTCTCGATTTGTCCGCACGCGACCTGTTTTTCGCTCGGTCATTACAGTGTTTAAATAATCCTCGACAGAACATTCCCCTTTATATACAGCAACAGGGGGAAACTCATTACAAAAATCGACTAACAAAGAATCAACTTTATCGCTGCCAAATTTTTTGATTAAATCTTCTAAAAGTTCTTTAAATGCGTCAGGATATTTTCTTCTCCGGTAGGTATAACATGCAAGGTGAAAAACTTCGTCTAAAAGCCCCATTGCATTTAAGGTTCCTGCACTTACTTGTGTCAGGTTGTTGTCGTTAAGGTATTTATTATATTTTGCTTGAAAAATACGTACCTGAGGAATGTTTGCCAATACAACATTTCCGCTTGAAGAAAAGAGGCTTTCGCTGAAATTGCATGCGTCACGGATTTTTTTTGAGATGTGAAACTCATTGTAAGAAAAACGCATTGCTTGCCTCCGTCTATGTATTATATCACGAGTATATGTTTTTTTTACAAAAACTTTTATTCATTTTGTATTTTTATAAACTGCCTTTTGTCCAATGCCAGGTAGGTTTAGCAAGTTTGTTGGAGAATGGCTGAATCTTTGTAAAATCTGGCAACCAATCTGTATCACTTGTTAAATCCTGGTAAAAAAGATATTCAAAATCGTAGGCGTCAATAAGGTCTCGAAGATCCTCGTCTTCTGTTTTACTTACAAGACGGTTTTCTATAGAAGAAAGAGCCGTTTCTCGTCTGTCTAAATCTTCTTTTGCTCCCTTAAAAGGAACAGGTGTGTATTGACTCATTAAAGAAATTATGGCTTTTCCATCTGCGTTTTCTTTTAGCCACGAAAGAACTTCAGCGGTTTCTTCAAATCGTCCCGGTAAAAAAAGATGACGGATTATAACTCCCTGAAGCATTTTACTTTTTGTTTCGTTGTTTTTTTGAATTTCAATTATATTTAGCGGATTGTGCTCCATCATCCACAAAAGTGCTTTTTTAGAATTTTTTGGATAATCTTCTGCGGCACAAAGTTTTTTTGCAAGGGCTGGACTTAAGGTTTTTAAATCAGGAAGCCAGACTGTAACCAGACCTTCTAACAGTTTTAAGGTATCAATACTGTCATATCCAGAACTGTTGTAGCATACGGGAATTTTAAGTCCCTGTTTTTTTGCTTCTTCCAATCCCTGGGCAATATGAGGAATATGATGACTTGGAGTTACGAGATTTATATTTTCGGCTCCTTCGCTTTCAAGGCGTAAACAGATTTGAGCAAACTCCTCTTTAGAAATAATTTTCCCCATTCCCTGCTGGCTTATCTGATAATTCTGGCAGAAAGCACAGCGTAAATTACATCCTGTAAAGAAAAGAGTTCCGCTACCACCAAAAACAGTAATTAAAGGTTCCTCGCCAAAATGAAGGCAGGCGACGCTAAGCCGTAAGTTATCGTCTTCCCCGCAAAATCCTTTTTTTCCTGCTGTGCGGTCTGAAAGACAGTTTCTCGGACACTGAGAGCATTTTAAATAAAGAGATTTTATCTGTTCATCATTCAGCATTATTAAAGTGCACCGTTATGAAGAATTATACTCATCATGTTTTGAAGCTGGTCTAAATCCATGTTTTGTGCTTCATCATTTGTAAAATCTCTAAGAGTTTCCCAGTCATCATCTGTTAATACAGAATAATCTTCATCTTCGTCTCCGTCCAAAAAATTTTGAAAGGCACTGATTCTGCTTAAATTATCTTCAGATGGCTCGTTGTTTAAATCAACAGAAGAAAGAACATAAGTATTGAACCAATAGTCTGAAATTGAACGGGCCAGATCTGTTATATTGCGGTTATTTGCTGTAAAAAGATCTGCAATTTGTTCGCATACTTTTTTTCCGACGTAGTTTCCGCCGTTATCAGCTCTTACATGTTTTTTTATTCTCTGTATATCTGCTAAAAATTTGGAAATATCTGACATGACTATTATTATAGAAAAATATCCCATCTAATTCAATTTTTTTTTACAAAATAAAAATATCGATATAAAATATAAATATGAGCATCCTGCAAAAAATAAAGATTTTCACTGGTTTGGTAAAACAGTCATCTTATGTAAAATCGTATTTTGAAAAATCAAACATACGCTCAAGCATTTATCTTTTTGTTGTTATTGTTCTCGAGATTTGGATGATTTTGAGCGTCATTTATAATCAGTTTTTTGGTGCTCAGCCGCGCTCAATAGATTGGGTTATTGAACATGTTTCATGCTATTCTGCTCTTCTTATTTCGTGTTTGTTGATGTTTATAAATGCTGTCCGCTCTATAAAAAGAAAAACATTTAACCGAAAAATCGATAAAATTATAAATATAACATTTTCGGTAGTCAGCATTCTTTTTGGAATGTATATTTCCTATCTTGATTATTTAAAAGGCGAACAATTTATCACGCTTTTTACGATGGTTCTTTTTATTTTCTGCTTTATTATATGGAAGCCAGTTTATTCTATTCTTTTTTTGACAATATCTTTTTCTGTTTTTTATTATTTTTGTGACAGGGCAATCCCTGCAAGTTATGCAACACGGGTCAATCTTTTGATTATTTGGATTGCAATATTAATGTCTGCAATAAACTCATATCATCAAAAAATCCGCGAAGCTCAAAAAGATGAAAGTCTTGAAAAAGCAAATGATATTCTCTTAAAACTTTCTATCAGTGATGAAGTTACTGGAATGGCAAATATGAATTATTTTCGCGCCCGTGCTTTAGAAAAACTTCATGATAAGAGTGTTGATATTTCCGAAATGCTTTTTTTGTTTTTAGATGTTGAACATTTTAAAAGCTTTAATGAAAAATATGGATTTATTGAAGGAAATGAATTTTTAAGAAAACTCGGTAATAAAATAGAAGAAGTTTTTAGTGATTCAATTACAGCACGTTTTTCTAACGATAATTTTCTTGTATTCACAAAGGACAGTAATATTTCAGAAAAACTGGAAGAAATCCGAAAAGAAATAAAAAAATGCGGGTGTGGTCTTACAATGGATTTAAAGACAGGTGCATACCGCCCTGAAAATCGCGACTGCCTTCCCATAGTTGCCTGTGACCATGCACGCTATGCCTGTACGTTTATAAAAAAGAAATATGAGAAAAACTTCTGTGAGTTTTCTTCAGATATGAATCATGACTTTTACAGAAAACAGTACATAATCAATAATATTGATAAAGCCTTGGAAAACGGTTATATAAAAATTTACTATCAGCCGCTTGTAAATGCTGCAAACGGTGTTTTAACTGGTTTAGAGGCTCTTGCCCGCTGGGATGATCCCGATTTTGGATTCCTGCTCCCTGGAGTTTTTATTTCAACACTGGAAGAATATCATCAGATTCATAAACTTGATATGTATGTGCTTAATAAAGTTTGTCTTGATATTGTTGAACAAAAAAACAGCGGTAAAATAATACTTCCTGTTTCTCTAAATTTTTCTCGTCTTGATTTTGATGTTTTAGATCTTGTAAGTGAAGTAGAACAGACCTTAAAAAAATATGAAGTGAAAAAAGAGTTTATTCATGTCGAGATTACTGAATCTGCCCTGACAGAAAATGACAGCCACTTGCAAAGAGCTCTGGCAACTTTTAGAAAAAGCGGATATTCGTTGTGGCTGGATGATTTTGGTTCTGGGTATTCAGGGCTGAATGTTTTAAAGGAATATGATTTTGATGTTATGAAAATTGATATGAAATTTCTTCATAACTTTGGTGCAAACGAAAAATCAAAATCCATATTAAAAAATATTGTTACTATGGCAAAAGACATAGGCATGAAAACTTTAACGGAAGGTGTTGAAACAGAAATTGCAAGAGATTTTTTGCGTGATATCGGTTGCGAAAAATTGCAGGGATATTTATTTGGAAAACCTATGACTAAACAAGAATTACGGGAAAAAATTGAAAGAGGGGAATACACAATTTCTTAAAAAAAAGAATGGCTGGAGTTCCTCTTTAGTACAGTCCAACCATTCGGTCTTTTCTTAGTTTCCGATTCCTCTTGCCCATTCATAGGTGCTTAAATAAGGATCAGGCTTTATTGCTCCTGATGTTGCCCATATTTCATCAATAAGGCCCTTTTCGTTTATTTTACCGATTCTGACCTGCTTATATAGATGCTGATTTGTACCATCTATTGTTACAGTTCCTTCAGGGGCTGTAAAACTTAAACCTTTTGCGGCCATCCTTACGTCTTCTACCTCAAAACTTCCCGCTTTTTCACAAGCCAGTGCCCACATATAAACAGCAATATATCCTGCTTCAATCGGGTCTCCTGTTACCCTGTCATTACCGTATTCTGTTTTATAATCAGAAACGAATTTCGCATTTTTAGGTGTTTCTGTAGTTTCATAATAATTCCATGCAACGAGGTGTCCTGCAAGGTTATCTACACCGATTTTATTAACTTCTTCTTCAGAGATTGAAAAACTCATTACAGGAATCTTTTTTGGAGTGAGACCAGCTTTTGACATCTGATTGAAAAAATAAATGTTTGAGTCTCCATTTAATGTATTTAGAATAACGTCAGGTTTTTCTGCCAAAATATCATTTATAACTGCTTCAAAATCATTATGTCCCATAGGAACATATGTTTCGCCAGCAATTTCTCCTTTCAGCTGTGCAAGTTGTGCTTTTATGATTTTGTTTGCTGTACGTGGAAAAATATAGTCGCTTCCAATAAGATACATTTTTTTTCCGAAATTTTGCGCACAATAGTCCACGGCTGGAACAACCTGTTGATTTGGTGAAGCACCCATGTACATTATATTAGGACTTGCTTCCATTCCTTCATATTGAATGGGATACCATAATAAACCGAACAGTTCCTCAAAAACTGGCTTTACGGCTTTTCGCGATGCCGATGTCCAGCAGCCAAAAACAGTTACAACCTTATCTTCTTCAAGCAGTTTCCTTGCTTTTGCAGAAAATGTTGAAGGATCGCTTTCTCCATCTTCTTCTATGGCGATTATTTTTTTTCCAAGTACACCGCCGGCATTATTGATTTCTTTAATAGCCAGAAGTTCAGAATCTCTTACAGGTGTTTCACTTATAGCCATTGTTCCTGAAAGAGAATGAAGCAGACCAACTTTTACGGTTTTTTCTTCTTTATTGCTGCAACCTAATAGTCCTGCGATTGTAAGCAGTGCAAGTATTGCAAGATAAATTGATTTTTTCATGTTTCCTCCACAAAAACATTTTTCATTTTTTATAGAATATCGTATGTGGTCATTAGACCTTTTCCTTTTATATCACATTCGATTGGTTTACTGAACTTTATATCTGTTCCCTGTAAAAGTTCATATACCGCCTGAGAAACCCTTATTCCTCCGTTCTCTGCAGCTGTTTCCATTCTGCTGGCAACATTTACAGTGTTTCCCCAAACATCATAGATAAACTTTGTTTTTCCGATTACTCCGGCTGTTACAGGCCCGCTGTTTAAACCGATACGAATTTCAAATTTAATTGAAGCTGTTTTATTGTATTCCCTTAAATCTTCATACATTCCCTTTGCAAAGTTTACCATGATTTTTGCATGTTCGTCATTGTGTGTTGGAAGGCCGCAGGCTGCCATGTAGGCATCTCCAATTGTCTTGATTTTTTCAACTCCTTCCTTTTGTGCACGAATATCAAAGAGCGAGAATAAATCATTTAATGCATTTACAATTTCGTCAGCTGTATGTCCGCTGGAAGTTTTTGTAAAGTTTACAATGTCAGAAAATAAAATTGTTACGCATTCAAAATTCTGACCAATTGAGTGAATGTTATCTTTTAATTCGTTTGCAATCTGGTCTGGAAGAATTGAACGCAGCAAATGATCTGATTTTTCTTTTTCTGATTTTAGTTCCTGTGTACGCTCCTGAACCATTGCTTCAAGGCGAAGATTTTCTTTTACGATTTTTCTTTGTCTCATATAGAAAAACAGTGTAATTGAGCCAAGAACAAGTATTGTAAGAACAATCCAGAATCCCGGAATCTGGTAAATATATGGTTTTTGCACAAAAAGAAGCGCTTCTGCCTGTTCACTGTAAAATCCATCCCCGTTAATTGAATTTACAACAAAGGTGTGATTACCAGGTTTAAGGTTTGTGTATGTCATTGTTCTTGCTGCGGTAGGTGAACAAAAGTCATCGACAAAGTTTGTAAGTTTGTGGGTAAATTTTATCCGTTCTGGAGCATCAAAGCTTATTCCTGAATATTGAACATCTACGCGTTTTGTACCAGGTTTTAGGATTACTGAAATATTATCAGATGCATATAACGTGTTGTCTAGAATCACCTTATTATCTACAGTTACCTTTTCGATTTGAACAAGAGGCATTATAGGATTTTCTGAAATTTTTTGCGGGTCATAAATAGCAAAGCCGTCAACCATTGTTATCCATAAGCGACCAAACCTGTCAACAAGACTCTTTGCCGTAGAAGTCGGACCGTCAGAATCCAAGCCGTCATTCCTGTTGTAAAACTTTACATTTATCCTGGTTCTTTTTTCTGCAAGCAAATCCAAAACCTCGTCAAAAGGGGTAGAAGCAATCCCGTGATTGCTTATCATCCATAAATAATTTGAACCGTCTACAAGCACCTGGAACATCGAGTCAGTTTCTAAACCCTGCTCAGAAGTTATGTTTTCATATTTGTCGGGAAGCCCTGTTCCTGCATTGAGCGTTGTAATTCTTGTAATTCCGCTGCCACTGCAAATCCAGAACGCACCGTCCAGATTTTGGTTTATCTTAAAAATTACATTGCCTGCTAGTCCCTGCTCAGAAGTAATATGACCTTTTAAGGTCTCATCTTTCAGTATGTAAATTCCTCCTCCGTCTGTTCCTATCCAGATAGCTCCGTTAGTGTCTTCATAAAGAGCCATTATGTATTCATTTTCGAGACCATTTTGCTGCTTGTAATTTTTTATTTTTCCGTCTTTGTGAATTACGCTTAAGCCTGTTGTAGTCCCTGCGTAAAGGTCTCCGTTTTTAGTTTCTAAAGCAACCCTTACTTTGTTTCCTGCAAGACCGTCTTTCATAGTCCAGTTTTTTATAGAAGAGCCGTCGTATAAAACAAGAGCTGGCTCTGTGTAACAACTAACAAGAATCTTTCCGTTTTTTGTTGCACTTACATCGCGTATTCTTATGCCTTTTGTATAGCGTGTAAGTTGATTAAAAACTTCTACATCATTTTTATAGCATTTTACCCCGCTGTCAGTTCCAATCCAGACATTTCCGTAGCGGTCTTCGGTAATACTGTTTGTTGTTACACCAAGTTTAACCATTCTGAAGCGACCTCGGGTCAGCTTGCCGATTCCGCTTCTGTCTGTTGCAAACCAGATATTTTTTTCTCTGTCAGAGATTATTTTGTTTATTTTTGCATTTTCAAGAGGTCCGTTTTCATATACAAAGAATTTTCCCTTATCAAAAACAACAATTCCTTTTTCTGCCCCAAACCAGATTGTACCGTTATCCATTGTATATATGGAATTCGTTGCCATCGTGTCGAGTTTAGTATTTGTCTTTACTTTTTCAACATGCCCATTGGACATTTTTACAAGGCCGTCTGTTCCCAGTCCTACCCAGAAAGTTCCGTCTTTGTCTTGAGCTACTGCAGTGGCAAAGTAAACTCCAAATTGTTCTAATTCTTTAATTGAGGTGAAAACTTCGTTTTGAAGTAAAAATAGACCGCGTTCATTAGCAGTAATCAGCCATATTCCTCCGGCGGTATCACAGTAAAATGAAGTGGCAATAATTCCCTTTGAGACTGTTCCTGCTTCAAACTGTGGCGTAATCATATGACCGCGAGGCGTAATGTAGACTATGCCTGCTGCCGTTCCAATCCATATATTTCCTTTTTTGTCTTCCATAAGACATCTGACTGAATTGTTTGGAAGACCGTTAGACACCGTGTATGTTTTTTTGCCTTCCGCAGAAATTTTTTGTAAGCCTTCATCATTTGAACCAAGCCACAAATTGCCTCGGGAATCTTCTAAGATTGCCCTTACAGAAATAAATGTAAGGTCGTTTGAGCTTGAGCGTTTGTGCGTAGTGAAACTTTGTCCGTCAAATCGGGCAAGACCTTCGTATGTACCGATGTTTATGTAGCCGTCCTTTGTTTGTGCAATGTCTGTAACGCTGGTTCCGTTTAAGGTTTCAAAAGAATTCCAGCTTTGATAGACATAGTTGTCAAAAAATGATGACTGTGCAAAAACATTAAGTGGTATAAAGATTAAGTGAATGAACAATAAAGGAACAAAAATGATTTTTTTCATACCTATATTATAGAATCTAAATTTAAAAAAGAACAAATTTTATTTTCAGCAAAAGTTTTTTCTTGACTTTGATAATAAGGAAAGGTAAACTAAAAATATGGACTTAAGAACTGTATTAACACCAGAAACTGTAGAGTTACATCTGCAGGGAAAAACAAAAGAAGACATCATTGATGAGATGTTGGATATTTTAATTAAGGCAGGCAAGGTAACAGACAAGGCTGCTGCCCGTGAGTGCGTTCTTGATCGTGAACGCAAGATGTCTACAGGTATGAAACACGGAATCGCTATTCCCCACGGAAAAACTGATACTGTTTCTGATCTTGTGGCATGTATTGGTATTTCTGACAATCCAGTTGATTTTGATTCTTTGGATCAGGAACCATGTCGCATTTTTATTATGACACTTTCACCAGTTAACAAGACTGGACCACATCTTCAGTTCCTTGCAGAGGTTAGTCTTCTGTTTAAGAGTGCTGAAAAGCGTCAGCAGATCCTTAACACTCAGGACAAAGCTGAAGTTATCAAAACACTTACTGAGTAGTTTTATTCAGTAATGAAAAAGGCCTCTTGCCCTTTATGGCGGGGGCTTTTTTTATGCGTTAGGGGCTGAAGTGCCATAGTCGACCGCAGAGGCGATATATCGCCTCGAGGACGATGAGCGTTAGCGAAGCACGAAAGACCCGCCCGAACGCCTGAAAAAATAATAATATGGAAAGAATTAAATGAAATTTGAAAAACTTTTTGAATCAAAAAATCATAAACTCTATAAAACAGATGGTACCGAAGTTCCTGTTACAAAAGATTTAATCTGTGGTGTAAAGTGGAGTGAAATTGAAGCTGCAGAAGAAGAATATAATGAAGAATTTCTGGCAAAACTGCGGGATTCGTTAAAAGAACTGGAGAATAAGGATAAATATGTCTTTATTGAGGTTGCATACGATAAAACTGGGGCAACTCCAGGACAGTATAATAATGCAGTTAAACATCTTGCCCGCCGATTAAAGGATTGTAAGGCTGTTATCGGGCTTGCTCTTGTTGAGCAGGTTGCAGATGATGAAGATGTACGAACTGATTTTTTTGAAAAGATTAGTGAAAAACATCCTCATTACGTTTACTTTGCAAAAAGTGCATGCACTGATGATGTTGTTATATATTGATATAAATTGCGTATATTGTCATTGTTTGCGGAATGTTACAAAATATTACAATTTTTTCTAATATCTCTAATTGACATTCTCGGTTAAATAAGCGACTATTTAGCCATTATGAGTACATATTCTGAAAAAACATTACGGGGAACAGTTTCTGTCAGCATTCTCTTTTTAACTGTGTGTCTGCTGGTACATTTTTTACTCCCTGTAGACGAAGCAGTGCCAGATTTTGATACTTATGCAGCGTTGATTAGTTCAGATTATTCAAACGAAATTGCACTTGAAACCGGATTTAAGGTTGATGCTTCTAATTTTGCAAATGAAAATGACCGGGGACTTGAACTTTATCGTCAGCCTCACTCGCGTGCTGCAGTTGAGTGGTTTTATACACAGGTTACTGGAAATAGAACTGTAGCACTGTCGATTTTGGAAAATGCAGATAAAAACAATATTCCCTTATCTCTTGCATTTAGTCTTGCTTTTGTAGAAAGTCGGTTTAGACCTAACGCTGTAAATAAAAACTCTAATCTGACAATTGACAGAGGATTGTTTCAGCTTAACAGTGCTTCGTTCCCGCGTCTTACTGAAGAAGAATTTTTTGATCCTGCTACAAGTGCTAAATATGGCATGATTCATTTAAGATGGTGTATGGATGTTGCAGGAAAGGGGAATGATGTAACAGCCCTTGCCATGTATAATGCAGGCACAACGCGCGTAAAGGCAAACAAAACTCCTCAGCATACGTTAAACTATGTGGCAAAAATCAGTGCATACCGCGTAAAACTTGAAAGCAAGTTTAATTCTGATATCGTAAGTTTTTATAATACATCTGCAAAAAACAGTTCACTTGCAAAGCGATAGTTTTAATCTTTCCAGCGAGTATATTTTTCACATTCTAATATACGTCGGGCGTTTTCTATGCGTTCTTGAGTCGGGCTTTCTGTTGATTCTAGTGCGTATTTAATACCCAATTCTTTGTATTTTGGAATTGCAAGCCCGTGATAAGGAAGAATCTCTACGCGATAAACGTTTGTAAGGGTTCGGATAAAGTCCCGGGTTTTTGTAAGATATTCATCATTGTCGGTAATGCCAGGAACTAAAACATGACGTATCCAGATAGGCTTTTGTATTTCATCAAGATATGCAAACATTTCGCGGATATTTTTTCCAGTTTTGCCTGTAAGTTTTACATGTTCTTCTTCGTCAATATGCTTGATGTCCATCAGGAGAATGTCGGTTACTTCCATAAGTTTTTTAAATTTTTCAAACCATTCGCCCTCCTTTGTAAAAGGTTCTCCTGCTGTGTCAATGCAGGTGTTTACCCCTTCTTTTTTTGCCAGAGTAAATAAGTCAAGTAAAAAATCAATTTGGAGTAATGGTTCCCCGCCGCTTACGGTAATTCCGCCTTTTTTGCCCCAGTAGGAACGGCATGAAAGGGCTTCTTTTAGGACATCGGAAGCTTCCCATTCTTTTCCGTCTTTCATAATCCAGGTGTCGGGATTGTGGCAGTATTTGCATCTTAAAGAGCATCCGGCGGTAAATACTATAAACCTTGAGCCAGGGCCGTCAACGCACCCGAAACTTTCAAACTGATGGATATAGCCTTTCATTTTGTCTCCTTAAATTATAGATTCGTAAAAAAAAGACGTCTTATCAGTAAAATAAGGCGCCTTTTTTTGTTAGCAGAGGTGTTCAGACTTCTGCGTTATTTTTTTACAGAGAAGCGTGGCATGTACGAGCGATAACGTCGTCCTGCTGTTCCTTTGTAAGGTTGATAAAGCGAACTGCATAACCAGAAACGCGAACTGTAAAGTTTGCATATTCAGGTTTTTCAGGATGAGCCTGACAATCCTTGAGCTTTTCAACACCGAATACGTTAACGTTAAGGTGGTGAGCACCTGCGTGTCCTGAATCAGGTCCAATGTCAAAGTATCCGTCAAGAACGTTTACAAGGTTATCAACCTGTTCTTCTTTATTGTGTCCAAGAGCAGAAGGGTTGATAGTCTGTGTGTTAGAAATACCATCGAGAGCCTGCTCATAAGGAAGTTTTGCAACAGAATTGAGGGATTTGATAAGTCCCTTTGTTTCTGCACCATAAGAAGGGTTTGCTCCTGGTGAGAATGGTTCGTGAGCCTTGCGTCCATCTGGTAAAGCACCTGTAGCCTTTCCGTATACAACGTTTGAAGTAATTGTAAGGATTGAAGTAGATGGTTCTGCGTTGCGGTATGTTGGGTGCTTACGAATCATAGACATGAATGTTCGTAAGAGCCATACAGCAATTTCGTCTGCACGGTCATCATCCTGACCATAGCGAGGGAAGTCTCCTTCTACTACATAGTCAATTGCCTGGTTTTTAGCAACTTCGATTACTGCACCAGTTTTCTTGTCTTTTACTTCTACATCGCCGCGGATAACCTTTACTTTTGCATATTTGATAGCAGAAAGGGAATCAACAACATGAGAGAAGCCTGCAATACCTGTAGCAAATGTACGTTTTACATCTGTATCTTCAAGAGCAAGTTCCTCTGCTTCGTAGTAGTATTTATCGTGCATGTAGTGGATTGCATTGAGAGAATTAACATAGATGTCAGCAAGCCATTCAAGCATTTTTACGTATTTAGCTTTTACTTCTTCGTAGTTAGATGCATCAAGAACATCTGCTGTTATCGGCTGATATGCCGGACCAACCTGTTTACCTGCTGCAAGACCACCGAATTCATCGCGTCCGCCATTGATAGCGTAAAGAAGAGCCTTTGCAAGGTTTGCACGTGCTCCAAAGAATTGCATTTCTTTACCTGTCTGTGTAGCTGATACACAACAGCAGATTGAATAGTCATCACCCCAAACCGGTCTCATTACATCGTCATTTTCGTACTGTACAGAAGATGTTTCAATTGAAATGTGTGCACAGTAGCGGCGGAAACTTTCTGGAAGTCTCTTTGAGTAAAGGATTGTCATGTTTGGTTCTGGAGAAGGTCCCATGTTTTCCAGTGTGTGGAGGAAGCGGTAGTCGTTCTTTGTTACCATTGAGCGTCCGTCCTGTCCGAGTCCACCTACTTCGAGAGTTGCCCAAACCGGGTCCCCAGAGAAAAGATTGTTGTAGCTTTCGATACGAGCAAAGCGAACCATACGAGCCTTCATTACAAGGTGGTCGATAAGTTCCTGTGCCTGTGATTCAGTGATTTTGCCTGCTTTTAAGTCACGTTCGATGTAGATGTCCAGGAATGTTGAAACACGTCCGATTGACATAGCTGCACCGTTCTGTGTTTTGATTGCACCGAGGTAACCAAAGTAAAGCCACTGTACTGCTTCTTTTGCAGTTGTTGCAGGTTTAGAAATGTCGTATCCGTAGATTTTTGCCATTTCTTTAAGACCTTTAAGTGCCTTAATCTGTTCTGCAACTTCTTCACGGAGACGGATAACATCTTCTGTCATTCTGCCATCACCGATATTTGCTTTATCAGCTTCTTTCCATGCGATAAGTGCATCGATACCGTAAAGAGCGATACGGCGGTAGTCACCAACGATACGTCCACGTCCATAAGTATCTGGTAAACCTGTCAAAATGTGTGAGTTACGTACTGCACGAATCTCTGGAGTGTAAACATCAAATACAGCGTCAGAGTGAGTTTTGTGATATTCAGTAAAAATCTTGTGAAGTTCAGGATCAGGAGTGTATCCGTACTGCTCACATGACTGTTCTGCCATTTTGATTCCACCAAAAGGCATGAATGCTCTCTTGAGTGGTTTGTCTGTCTGGAGACCTACAACCTGTTCAAGATCTTTTAAGCTTTCATCGATGTATCCTGCACCATGAGCTGTAAGACCTGTAACGATTTTTGTGTCCATGTCGAGAACACCAATTCTTTCTTTTCCGTCTTTACCAATAGATTTTTTGTTGTGTTCTGCTTTCTGTAATTCCTGCAGTTTGTCAAAAAGTTTGTTTGTTGCATTTGTAGGACCAGCGAGAAATTTTTCATCGCCATCGTAAGGTGTGTAGTTGTTCTGGATAAAGTCGCGAACATTAATTTCTTCTTTCCAAAGTCTACCTTTGAATCCGTCCCAAGCTTCTGCCATATATTTCTCCTTGTATGCCTTAATAAAACACAAGACCTGATTGTTAGAAGCTTGAAGACACAGAAATTAACCTGCGGATATGCAAAGATATGAGAGGTGTACACAAAGCCAACACTGACACAGAGTGACAGCGTAAATGCAAGTGCTAAATTTTGAGTGTTTCCAAAACAGCTTTTATTACAGGGCCCGTATTTATGCAGGCAAGTTTGTATATAATTCTGCACTTATGATTTTACATAAAGCAGACTGTTTTAGTTAATTAATAATAATAAAAAATACATTCATGTTCAACTACTGCTAGTGTTTTTGTCCAGGGGAAAGTAAGGTTCTAACACAATATTTAGGGGTTTAACGAATTTTAAAACTGCATAAATATACAATTTTATTGACCAATTTTTACATATTTATTAGAATTATTAATTGTAAGGGACAGGCGGGTATTGAATTCTCCAGTCCCTTTTTTATTTTTTTAAGATAAAATCTAAAAAGGAGGAAATTATGAAAAAAGTATTAGCTGCTTTTATTGGCGTACTTATGGTTTTGGCTGTATCTGGATGCAGCAAAAAGGTAGAAAAAGGTGAATTTACATTGGAAAAAGGTAAATTCAAGATTGGTATGGAAATCGGATATCCACCGATGGAATACTATGACGCTGACGGCAAAACACCAATCGGTTTTGATGTAGAAATGGGAAAAATCCTGGCAGAAAAACTTGGTCTTGAAGCTGAAATTATTGACACTGCATGGGATGGAATTTTTGCCGGACTTGAAACTGATAAATATGATGTTGTAATTTCCGCTGCAACAATTACTCCAGAGCGTTTGGAATCAATGGATTTTTCAAAGGCATATATTGGTAATGGACAGGCCATTATTTTGCAGAAAGATTCAAAACTTGCTGTATCAAAACCTGAAGATCTTGCAGGTCTAAAAGTTGCATATCAGGCAGAAACAACTTCTGACCTCTTTATGGAAAAAAAGGCTGCTGCAGGCCTTAAATTTGAACCATGTGAATTTGACAAAGTAATCAACGCCTATGATGAGCTTGCTCTTGGACGTTGCGATGCAGTTGTTTCTGATGCTCTTGTTAGTGCTGCATATCTTGGCGAAGATTCAAAATACAAAAGTGTTTGGGTAGGCGACCCTGATGAATTCTTTGGAATTGCAATTAAAAAGGGAAACACAGTTCTCAAAGAAAAAATCGATGCAGCACTTGATGAAATGGCTGCTGACGGTTCACTTTCTGAAATTTCAACTAAAATCTTTGGTGCAGATTTAATTTCTGTAAAATAGTCTGTTTAATGGAGTTCCTGTATGGAAAAAGCATTTTCTAAAATTATCGGCTGGATACCTGCTCTTTTGGGCGGGGCTAAAATCACTATTCTGCTTACACTTGCTGCTGTTTCTGCAGGAACTCTATTTGGTCTGCTGCTTGCATTAGGAAAAATTTCTAAGAAAAAAATAATTAATAAAATTTGTTCCGTTTATATTTTCTTTTTCCGCGGAACTCCGCTTTTGATGCAGTTGTATTTTTTATATTTTGGACTTCCAAAACTTTTTCCTGCATTAACACTTCGAAATAAATTTCTTGCTGCATTTATTGCATTTGGTCTTAACAGTGCGGCTTACATGGCTGAATATATTCGTGCGGCTATACAGTCAATTGATAAAGGGCAGTACGAGGCAAGCCGTGTTTTAGGATTTAATTATTTTCAGACAATGGCTCTGGTTATCGTACCACAGTCTATCCGTCGTTTAATTCCGTCCATTGGAAATGAATTTATTATGGTGCTGAAAGATGCGTCTCTTGTATCGCTGATTGCACTTGAGGATATTACAAAAATTACACGAAGTATTGCTTCAAGTTCTGGTAATGAACTGGTTTATCTTCCTGCAATGATTTTATATCTCGTAATTACGGCAGTTTTCTCTGTTGTGTTTAATAAAACTGAAAAACGATTCAGCATTTACGAGTAGGGGAAAAACAAAATGAGCATGATAAAAACTGAGAATATATGTACATATTTTGGAGACCTGCATGTTTTAAAAGGTGTAAGTCTTGAGGTTGCTCCAAAAGAAGTTGTCTGCATTATTGGTCCTTCAGGGGCGGGTAAGTCAACTTTTTTGCGTACATTAAATCATCTTGAACATATTGATAACGGCAAAATCTGGGTAAAAGATAAATTGCTGGATGAATACGAAAATGGACACTGCAAGTTTAAAATGCACAAAAAAGAAAGAAATGCCGTTCTTCTTGAAATGGGAATGGTATTTCAGCGATTTAATCTTTTTCCGCATAAAACAGTTTTAGAAAACGTAATGCTTGCCCCTGTTCATGTTGATAAAGTAGAAAAAGCAAAAGCAAAAGAAAATGCCTTAAAACTTTTAAAAATGGTTGGTCTTGAATCTAAGGCTGATGAGTATCCTGTCAGACTTTCTGGAGGTCAGCAACAGCGTGTAGCAATTGCCCGCGCCCTTGCAATGGATCCTGAAATCATGCTTTTTGATGAGCCTACAAGTGCCCTTGATCCTGAGCTTGTTGGGGAAGTTCTTTCTGTAATGAAAAAGCTGGCGGAAGATGGAATGACTATGGTTGTTGTAACTCATGAAATGGGTTTTGCCCGTGAAGTTGCCGACCGCGTTGTATTTATGGAAAAAGGAAAAATCGTTGAAAGCGGAACTCCTGATGAGATTTTTAATTTTCCGAAAAGTGAACGTCTTCAGCAGTTTTTGCGTTCTGTATTATAGCTGAAAGGCTTTGTGTCTTCGAAATCAAAAATTGTTTTTTCGTCAATAAATCTTTCGTATTCCCTTTTCCAGATAAGGTGAGAATCGCTTTTGTCGTACTCGTCCAGAGCTTTTTTATCCATATCAATTTCTATCATTATATCAGCACGATTGTCTTTGTTCGTGCAGCATTTGTAAATATTTACGTAATGAACTCCGTCAATTTCTTTTGTGCCATCAAAAATTTCTGCTATCTGCTCAATAAATGAATTTTCGATTTTTTTAGAAATTTCCGGAATAAATTTTACAAGAATGCAGTGCTTCATTATTGTTCCCCCATTTTTGTGTCATTTTGGAATTTTTGTATTATCGCAGCTGCAACTCTTTCTCCGTCCATGGCTGAACTTCCGATTCCTCCAGAATATCCGCTTCCTTCTCCACAAGGATAAAGATTTTTTATTGCAGTGCTTTCAAGAGTCTCTTTATTTCTTAAAATTCTTACAGGGGTGCTTGTTCTTGTTTCAAACGCAATTAAAAGGGCTTCTTCACAGACGAATCCTTTCATGCTTAAATTGAAATTTTTAAATCCTTCCTTTAATCTCTCTGATATTTCAGAAGGAATCCATTTATCAAGACGACTTGGAACAACGCCCGGTTTATAACTTGTAACAGGAAGATCTGTGGAATCTTTTCCTGCCAGAAAATCGGTAAGCCGCTGAGCAGGAGCGTACTGACCCTTTCCATTTTTATAAGTAAGTTCTTCCAGCCATGTTCTCCAGTAAAGTCCTGCAAGAGCAGGGCAGCCATCATTCTGTGCTTTTTTTATAAATTCTTCAGGGATATCCTCTGGACGGCGCTCAACAACAATTGCTGCATTTGACCACTGACTGTTCCTGCCTGATGAACTCATTCCGTTTACGACTATCTGGTTTTTTGTTGTGGCACAAGGAACAACGTAGCCTCCAGGACACATGCAGAAACTGTAAACACCCCGGTCTTCTATCTGTGCTGTAAGACGGTATTCTGCTGCGTCCGGCATCTTCTTTCCATGAAACTGAATGTTGTCTATTATTTTGCGAGGATGTTCAACTCGTACGCCAACAGCAAATGTTTTTGCTTCCAAAGAGGCAGGCTCAATTTTTGCAAGCATTTCATAGATTCCTGTAGCAGAATGCCCTGTAGCAAGAATGAGAGCGTCTCCGTATAGTTGTGTTTCTGATCCATCTTTTAAATTTTGAACTTTAATACCTTTGACACAAAGTTTGTCATTATCTTTTTGTGTAATTAAATCCGTGCACAGACAGTTAAAATGAATCTCTCCTCCCAGTTCAATTATCTTTTTTTCCATTCGGTCAATTATGACAGGCAGTTTATCAGTTCCGATATGAGGATGAGCGTCTGTAAGAATGTTCGGATTTGCACCAAATTCAACAAATATTCTGTAAATTTTATAAATATCTCCCCGCTTGTTTGAACGGGTATAAAGTTTTCCGTCAGAAAAAGTTCCTGCTCCTCCAGACCCGAAACAAAAATTGGAATTTTCATTAAGGATGCCCTGAGTCGTCAGGCTTTCTATATCCATTGTCCGCGCAGAAGTCGCATTTCCTCTTTCTATGATTACAGGTTTTATTCCTTTTTCAAAAAGTTTAAATGCTGCATAAAGGCCTGCCGGTCCAGAGCCAACAATTATTACTGTCTTTTTTTTGTCGGCATGTTTCCAGTTTAATGAAATATTTTCAAAATCTTCCGGTTCTTCGTCTATGTAAACTTTATAGCGCATTATCAGTTTAATCTGAGAATGGCGTGCATCGATTGATTTTTTTATGAATACAGGAGTCAGGCTCTGTCCTTTTATCGGGATTTTTTTTAAGGAAAGAGCATCTTTTATCTTTGAATTGATAACTGCCTGATTGTTTTCGTCTTCAGGCATGAGGGTGATTGAAAGTTCACAAGTCATGCACTAATTATATTCTAAACGTTAAATAAATCAATCTGAGAACCAATTTTTGAGATAGAATCCTGCATTGTTTTTGAAATATCTGTTAACGTCTGACCGTTTTGATTGATTTCGTTTGCAGAGGTTGTCATCTGAGCAACGCTGTCTTTTATCTCTTTAGTTGCTGTCTGAAGTTTTTCTACCTGATCTAAAATTCCTTGATTGCCATCTGACATTTGTTTAGAGGCGGTACGTACATCAGAAGTTGAATCATTCATCATTTTTAATGCATCGGTAATCTGACGGCTTCCGATTTCACTTTCTTCCATTGCTCCCTTAATCTGTTGAACGAGCTGGTCCGTTTCATGGATTTTTTGAGTAACAGATTGGAATGCAAATTTCGCCTCAGCAGATGATTTTACTACATCTTCAATTGAACTTTGTATTTTTTGAAGTTCATCTTTTATCTTTTTTGATTGTGTACTAGAATTTTCTGACAGAACGTGGATTTCGTCGGCAACAACAGAAAAACCTCGTCCAGCATTTCCCGCATGAGCCGCTTCAATGGATGCATTCATTGCAAGAAGATTTGTCTCATTTGCAATTTTGGAAATAATTTTATTTGCTTCCATCAAAATCTGACTTTGTTCCTGAATAAGTTGAATCTGCTCATTTACGCTGTTTTGTTTTGTGATTCCGGTATTTGTATCGCTTTCCAGTTCGTCAAATGACTTAACCATATGCTCAGTGCTTCTAGTTACAGAAGTGATGTTTCCAAGCATCTGCTCTATTGCAGCACTGGCCTGAGTTACGCCGGACGACTGGTTTTCTATGAGTTCATTTAATGATTCAATATTGTCTGCAATCTGGTTTACTTTGCTGACAGTTTCCTCTACCGATTGGCTTTGCATTACAATTTTTGAACTTACAGAGTTGATGTTTGAAATTATCTGCTCAATAGATGAACCTGTTGCTTCTGCAGTGGAAACCATGTCAACATCTACAACTGCAAGTTTATTCTTTGATTCTTTTATGCGTAAAATTATATGATGCAGATTCTCTGTAAATGTATTGAATCCCATTACAACCTGACCAACTTCATCTTTAGTTTTTACTTCAATTCGTTTTGTAAGATCAGCGTCTCCAGAAGCAATTTCAATAATTGAGTCTTTAAGTTTAATAAGCGGATGCACCATAAGCGTCATATAAACAAGGGTTACGACAAGAAGAATAATTGCAATGACTGTGCTGATATATCCGATTTGAAAAGCACTTTTTCTTGCAGTTGAATTTATCTCATGTTCATTCATTACAATTGCCAGAGACCAGTTTGTATGATTTATAGGGCAGTAAAATACATAATTAGTAGTGTGAGCGCTAGTGTCTGCTATTGTTGTACTTCCTGTCTGACTTAAAAGCATATTCTGAGCCATCTGTGTATAGCCCTTAAATCCGCTTTGTTCATCACCTAATGTATAGTAATTCTGCATTATTTTTTGAGAATCGGGATGAGCGATAATGTTTCCTTTTGAGTCCAGGGCAAAAGTATAACTGGTCTGACTAAAAGATGACTGTGAAATCTGATAATTGATTTTGCTTAATGCTAATGCTCCAACCATTACACCCCAGAATGAATTATTGGTGTTGTTGACAGGAGCTGAAATATAAAAAATATAACCAATTCCGTCTGGAGAAGGGTATGGATCAGAAATATAAGAAGATTTTCCGTTAGTTTGAATTTCTGTAAAAAAAGGTTCATGAGAGACATCAGTGTAATTTCCTGCTGAGTCGTACATTAAACCGTCTTGGTTTGCAAAACCCATAAAATCAAAGTTCGGGTCGATAAGTTTTTTATTGTCTTTAAGATAGTTGCAGGCAGTTTTAAAATTTCCGGAAGTAAAAGCATAGGATTTTGTAAAAATACCAAAATCCTTAAGGTAACTTTCAATCCAGTAAGAAAGACCCTCTGATGTTCGTTCCGCAAGTGAAGTTGAAAAAGTTGTGTATGTATCAATATTATCTTTTGTGATTGATTTTGTAAGGATTATAGCAAGAGCAGAGAATGAAATTGCTAGAAAAATAAAGAGAACAACGGCGAATTTAAAGGCCATTGTCTTTTTAATTGTTTTTAAATTAAATTTTTTAGGAGAGATTTGCTTTTTTTTATTTGAATCCGGTTTTATCTCGTTTACAGAATTGCTGGTGTCGTCAGAAGATAAGTCTGTATCGTTTTCGAGTTCTTCGATTTCTTCAGACAGTTCGTTAATGACTGTAGATTTTTCGAGATAATCTGGATTTTCAAGATTAATTGTTTCGTTAAAAGATTCCTGCATAGAAATTCCTCAACTAATATATTAGTACATTTCTCCATTTGCATTATCGCCTAAAAAAAAGGTAAAGTAAAGCAAATTTATTTGAAAATTCAGACAATCCGAAATGGAGATTTTGGAGGTTTTGATTATCTGTTGAAAGTTTATTTATATTTGTAGATAATAAGAAGTATATTTATTTTATTTTGAGGATTTTGTATGAAAATTAATCAGCTTGATACGCTTTTAAAGGCAAACGAATATCCAGGACGGGGAATTGTAGCCGGTCTTAGCGAAGATGGAAAATATGCAGTTAGTGCTTATTGGACAATGGGCAGAAGCGCTGGAAGCCGCAACCGTATTTTTAGCGTTGAAGAGGAAGACGGATGCGAAGTAATTCGTACAAAAGCTTTTGATCCAAGCCTTATTGCAGGAGATCCGAGCCTTATTATTTATGCTGCAGTAAGACAGTATAAAAACTATACAATTGTTACAAACGGAGATCAGACAGATACGATTTTTGAAGGATTAAAAAATAATTTAACTTTTGAACAGTCATTGCGAAGTCGTAAATATGAACACGATGCTCCAAATTTTACACCGCGTATTTCTTCACTTTTGAATGTAGAAAACGGAAAATTTGATTATTCCATTTCGATTTTAAAAAGTGATAACGGTAATGCTGATAATACGCTGCGCTTTACTTTTACTTATGATAATCCTGTGAAAGGACAGGGCAGATTTATTCATACATACATGGGAAACGGCAATCCTCTTCCTTCGTTTGAGGGAGAGCCTGAACTTGTAGAAATAAAAGGCGATATAAATGAGTTTACAGATAAAATCTGGTCAAGCTTAAATGAGGAAAATAAAGTAAGTCTTTTTGTTCGTTTTATTGATATTTCAACAGGAAAGTTTGAAGAAAAAATTATCAATAAAAATAAATAAGATACAGAATTTTTCTAAACTGGCTGTCTAGGACAGCCTTGTTTTTTTTAAGCAGTTTTATGCATAAACTTATCTGCACAACACTTTTAATCGAAAAATCTCCTCAGGCACTTCCATTGGGAGCAGCGTGTGTTGCTTCTGCCGTTAAAAACAGTCCGGAAACTAAGAATCAATACAGTGTTGAGCTTTTAGATTTTTGCAGGGAAGATAAAGATTTTAGAGAGGATGAGATTGCAAAATATATTCTGGACAAAGAGCCTGATTTTGTTTTATTCAGTATTTATGTCTGGAATCATGTTGCTTTAGAAAATGCTGCTAAAATCTTAAAAACAATAAATCCAGATATCATTACAATCGCTGGGGGCCCGGAAGTAACGGCAAATCCTTTTATTTTTGAGGGGATGGATTACACTGTAGCAGGTACTGGAGAAGGTGCAGTGGTGGAACTGCTTTCAAACGTGGCAAAAAATAACAATGACAATAAAAAACGAATCAGCATAAATGGTGTTTACTGTTTGAATGGAAAAAAGGAAACTGAACAAAAACTGTTTACCCGCACAATTCCCGCAATTCCTGAAAAACTTTCATCTCCCTATCTTGACGGAACTTTGGATCCTTCAAAATACGGAGGCGCACTTTGGGAACTTGCAAGAGGTTGTCCTTTTAAGTGTTCTTACTGTTATGAAAGCCGTGGAGAAAAAAAAGTAACGTATTTTCCCATTGAGCGGCTGGAAAAAGAATTAGAGCTTTTCGCAAAAAAAGATATTCCCCAGGTTTTTGTTTTGGATCCAACTTACAATGCTGGAAAAGAACGGGCGTTAAAAATGCTTAAGATGATTGAGAAAAAAACGCCTGATACATTTTATTATTTTGAAGCGCGGGCAGAATTTATCGACAGAGAATTAGCCTGTGCATTTACAAAAGTAAAATGTGCATTGCAGATTGGTTTGCAAAGTGCTGACCCCCTTGTTTTAAGGAATGTAAACCGAACTTTAGATAAAAAAAAATTCTGCCGCAATATAGGCTATCTAAATGAAGAGGGTGTAATTTTTGGTTTTGATTTGATTTATGGGCTTCCAGGAGATACTTTAAAAGGCTTTAAAAACAGTATAGATTTTGCTGTAAGTTTATATCCAAATAACATTGAACTGTTTTGCCTTTCAGTTCTGCCTGGAACGGATTTGTATGAAAAGGCAAAAAGTTTTGGATTGGAGTGGAAAAATGAACCGCCATATACAGTCATAAGGACACCTGACTTTTCAGAAATTGACTTAAAAAAGGCTGCTTCTTTGTCCCGGGCTGTAAATATTTTTTATACGCAGGGAAGGGCCGTTAGCTGGTTTAACAGCCTGATATATGTTCTTAGAATCAAGCCTTCTGCTTTTTTTGAAAAATTTGAAAAATATCTTAAAGAAATAAATATAGAAGAAAATGAATGTTTTAATGCTGATAGAATCAGAATCTGGCAGAAAGATTTTGTAAAAAAACTTTTACTCGAAAAAAAACTTAATCGCCTTGTTTTGTGTGTAATCGACTTGATTGAAATTTACGGTGCTTTAAGCGATGCGGATGGAGAGGGAAAATCCACTGTAATAAAACTTAATTATTGGCCTGAAGATCTTTTAAGTGAATATGCACTGGATATTAATTTTTTTGCCGCAAAGGTTAAGCCCCATCCATGTAAAATAAAGATAAAACCTTCAAAAGACGGTGCGGTCTGGGAATAAAAGATTTTATTATCGATTTTATTGAAAAAAAAATAAAAAAATATTGACACAAAATAAAAGTTAGACTATGCTAACAAATGAAGTTAGTATAGTCTAACACAAAGTGTACCTCGTGGCGGTTTAGTGTACTACTTCTGACTGTTTCTCTAATGCACTGAACCGCCATATTTTTTTCGGAATTTAAAAATGAGTTTTGATGAAACAATTTTACGTTGCAGCGCACCTTCTCTCTGCGGAATAAAACCGTCCTGTTTGTTTAGTATTGATGGTACTTTTTTTTCTGGAAATAGAGAAGCGTTGATTGCATTAAGAAACAGTTTTTGCATAAAGCAGCGTTTTTTTGTACCAATAAAAAAGGAAGAAAACAGATTCCTTTTTTTTGTTTATGACAGGCTCCTTCTCGAAGAATTATGTGCAGAAAAAGAAAATATTGAATATTTAAGGACCAAAAATTATCCGGTTCAAAGCGGATTTAAAGCAATTCTTGCTGAGTTTATTTACCGGCTGGCTCACCAAAAGAATTTTCCTCATGAGGCAGGACTTTTTTTAGGGTATCCTCTGGAGGATGTGATTGGTTTTGAATTGAATTGTGCTAAAAACTTTCTGTACAGCGGATTATGGAAAGTTTATGGAAATACTCAAAAATCCTTAAGTTTAATGAACGATTACAAGGATTGTACGCAAAAGTGTATATCGTTTTACAGACAGGGATTGAGCGTTCAACTGACTGCAAAAAAATACTGTTCGTTAAGAGCAGAATAAAAATAAAACAGGTTAGTGCATATTTGCATTAGCAGAATTTTTTAGGAGACTATTTATGAAAGTATCAATTGTTTATGCATCGACAACAGGAAACACACAGCAGATGGCTGAGGCTATAAAAGAAGTTGCCAGTGATGCTTATTTCAGTACTGCAGATGTTGCAGACGCACAGGAAGTCCTTTCGAGTGATTTAATTCTTTTGGGAAGTCCTGCAATGGGTGCAGAACAGCTGGAAGATTCCATGGAAGAATTCTTTTCTTCGATTGAAGGTAATATAAACGGTAAAACAATCGGCTTATTTGGTTCTTATGATTGGGGCGACGGACAGATGTTAAGCGACTGGGGAGAGCGTGTTAAGGCTGGCGGTGCAACTCTAAAGGGTATTGCAAAAGCTCAGCTTGCTCCAGACGAAGCTGCCCTTGAAGAATGCAGGGGACTTTTAAAATAAAACATAAAGGTATACATAAATCATAAATTTTTAAATTTAGAACTTTTGTGCCTTGAATTTTATTTGTAAATTTCGTATTCTATTAGAACTTACCGACATTTACGGAAGATAAGGAGGTGAATTAGATATGGCAACAATCGTAGTAGACGATTCAGAGAACCTCGAAAAAGCAATTAAACGCTTTAAGCGCATGGTTGAAAAAGAAGGTATTGTTCGTGAATTCAAAAAGCGTGAATACTATGTAAAACCTTCTGCCACAAATCACCAGAAGAAAACAACTTTGGAACGCAAACTTCTTAATAAAAGACGTAAGTCTGAAAAAAAAGAATACTAGTTTTACAAAGTAAGTAGAACCCTTCGGCACATGTCCGAGGGGTTATTTTTTTTATATATTGTCTTTTTTGCATAATGCCTGATTGTTTATAACGTGCTATAATAAGGGAAAGAATCATGTTTAGTATTACTTCTTATATTACAATCTGGGGGAAATATGAAAAAATCAACACTAATAATCTGTTTATCTTTTATTGCAGGATGTTTTGTTTTATCTTTTGGAATGGCAAAAATTATGCCCCAGGAGCGGCAGGTAAGTGTGCGTGGTCTTGCAGAGAGAGAGGTTGATGCGGATATGGCGGTCTGGAAACTGACTTTTTCTGTCGGGGAAAATTCCCTTCCTTTACTGCAAAAAGAAATACTAAGGCAAAGTCAGATAGTTTGTTCGTTCTTAAAAGACCATGGTCTTGAAGAAAATGACTATTCAGTTTTATCGCCAGAAATCAACGATGCCAGAATGAATATGTATGTGGATACAAACAGACTTACATATAACTATATTGCAAAGCAGAGTGTTCTTGTTCGTTCATCAAAAGTAAATGCTGTAAAGGAAGTTAATGCTGACACCCTTAAACTTTTGGGTAGTGGTGTAAGTGTAACAAATGAATACGATAATAAGGTTGAATATGAGTTTACCCGTCTTAACGAAATAAAACCTGATATGATTGCCGAAGCAACTAAAAATGCAAGGCTTGCAGCTGAACAGTTTGCCCGCGATAGTGGCAGCAAAGTTGGAAAAATTAAGACAGCAACACAAGGACTTTTTTCAATCGAAAATGCTGCTGTCGGTATGGAAGAAAAAAAGAATGTACGTGTAGTTACAACCGTAGTTTATTCTCTTAAGTAGTTAGTTATCTGGTTTTAACCCTTCAACAATAAATTCGGCAGGAATTTTAGAAGGACGTCCCTCAGTACTTACACAGCCCCAGGTTACGTCTGCCTCTGCAGAAATCAGACCGTCTGGTTTGCGGATAATCTGGTGCATTGTACCTGAAACGGCGCCCATTTTTACAGGCCATGTTTCTATTGTAAGTTCTTCATGCATTTTTGCAGAAACTTTATAATGAATATCTACGTGAGTAACAAATAAAAAATATCCAGCCTGAAAAAAATCGTCATATTTAAAGCCGATTTTTTCAAGATAATCCATTCTTGCTGTTTCTAAATAATTAAGATAAACGGCATTGTTTACGTGGTTGTAAGAGTCGCATTCGTATGGGCGTACTTTTAAATTAGTAGTAATCTTCATAATAAAAAGATTTTAGCATAAGCAAAGGAAATTTTTCAATGATTTAATTATCTGCTAATTCTGCCAGTTCACTCCAGCGACTGTAGCACTGCTCAAGCCGTTGCTCTAAGAGAGTGTATTGTTCACCAGCTTTGCCTGATACCGAATAATCGGAGGAAGCCATCTTTTCTTCTAAATCCGGTTTTTTTTCTTCCAGCTCTAAAATTTCAGCCTCAAGACTTTCAAATTCTTTTTGTTCCTTAAATGTGCGCCGACGTACCTTAGCAGAACTCTCTGATTTTGGCGGGGTTTTAGGGGACTCCCTAGGCGAGAGGGTAGGACGCGACGCAGTGCGGCCGTAGGGAGAGACTTCTCCCTCCTTATTTTTTTGCTCTAAGTAATCAATATATTGAGAGCATTTTCCCACATATCCTGAAACGCAGCCATCGTCTTCCATAATAAAAAGTGTGTCAGCAACTTTATCCATAAAATAGCGGTCGTGGCTGACAATTAAAAGGCATCCTTGATATTCAAGAAGAAATTGTTCGAGAATATTCATTGTAAAAATATCAAAATCGTTTGTTGGTTCATCGAGGACTAAAAAATTGGGATTTGTAATTAATAAGCGAACTAAAAACACTCTTTTTCGCTCCCCGCCACTTAAGGAAGAGAGTGTTGAATGTTGAATTTTTCCTTCGAAGCCAAATTCGTTTAAAAATTGAGAAGCAGACAAATCCTTTTTGCCGTTTCGTTTTATTACTTCAGCCGCTTCTTTTATATATTCAAGAACGGTGAGGGATAAGTCAGAGAATTGTGGATTTTGCTGATAGTATCCTATAAATGTGTTTTCTCCGTATTCAACTGAACCTGTATCTGGCTCAAGTGTTTTAGTGATTATGTTTAAGAGAGTTGATTTTCCTGAGCCGTTATTGCCGAAAATCCCGATTTTTTCGCCTTTGTTAAATTTGTAAGAAAAATTTTTAAGGACTGGAGTGAATTCTTTAGAGTTTGGATTTGTTTTTGGGAAATTTTTTGAAACATCATGG
>JAZSJM010000024.1:0-4955 GCA_045534325.1 Treponema sp.
CTGAATGTTCCTGACTGCAAATATGGAAAAATGAATGAAATTATCGAGCTTTCTACAGAGATTATAAAAATGCTTCACAACGCGGTTCAGTCTTACATCGAAAAAGATTACAACAAAGCCAAGTCTGTAATTGCTCACGACGATGTAATCGACAATCTGTATCACGTTATAAAGGCAGATCTGGTTCAAAAAATCCGGGAAACCAGCGAGGGCGAAACAATTCTGGATTACCTTTTGATCGCAAAATACATTGAGCGAATCGGAGACCATGCCGTTAATATTGCGGAATGGGTAATTTTTGCGCTGACCGGGGAGAGGGAATGAAACTTTACGCATTCTCAGATTCTTTATATCCAAAGACTCACAATTCGTAGTATAATATTATTTATGAAAAGCCAGAAAGAAATCAGCGTTGACCAGAAATTAATTACTCTTACAAACGAAATAATTGAGTTGACTGAAGGAAAAGACCAGCTTCCGCTTCTTGTGGTAAAGGAACTGATAGATGACCCGGAAATTGAAGCAGTCCAGAATTATGCAAACAATGTTTCGATAGTAAGGTTGGGCTATAATGACCACGGGCCTGTTCATATGAGGACGGTGTGCCGCAATGCACTTAAGATGCTGAAGATTCTGCATCAGGCTGGAATTAAAACTTCCCTGGAAACTGAACAGGCGGGAAATTTTTCTGACAGTGTCACAGCTGTTATTTTTGCAGGTTTTTTTCACGACTTTGGAATGACAATCGGACGGCAGGATCATGAACTTTATTCAGGCATTCTTGCCCAGCCGATTATTGACCGTGTGCTTACAAAGTTCCTTCCAAAAAAATCTGATTTAAACCGTCGCATAATAATCCGCTCCATGGCCCTTGAAGGAATTATTGGACACATGGGAACCCGCCGCATTCATTCCATTGAAGCAGGACTCATTCTTATTGCTGATGGTTGCGATATGACAAAAGGTCGCGCCCGTATTCCAATGGAGCTGAACACAAAACCTAGTGTGGGCGACATTCACAAATATTCTGCAAATTCCATCGAAAGCGTAAAGATTCATCAGGGCAGCGAAAAACCAATTCAGATTGAAGTCTTTATGAGCAGCGACGTAGGCTTTTTCCAGATTGAAGAAGTGCTCATTCCAAAAATCAATTCATCGCCCGCAAAAGGTTTCGTTGAACTTTTTGCAGGGGTTGAAGGGAAGGAATTGAAAAAGTATCTGTAGCTTTTACACACTCTGCAGCATTGTATAAACACAGTCACCGGCACGTTCAACTTTTCGAACAATGTCGATGTACTGGAGTTCTTCTTTTACATCGGCGCCAGATTCAAGACGTTTGCGGCTGGCTTTTTTAAGTTCTTTTTTTGTTTCATCAATTTGTTGTTCGATAGCTTCGCCGGCAAGCTTTTCATCTTCAGTAAAGCCGATTGTAAAATAAACGCAGACCTGTTCATAGAAAATGCGAACACTTTCTACGTAATCTTCTATTTCCTTTGCTCGTTGAGATGAAGAATTAAACTTTTCGTTCGAAACATATTTTTTTACAGTGTGCATTAATGAACAGGTTTCATCACTAAGATTTTCCAAAGTATCTGTGATGTGGAGCAGATCGGAAAAATGAGCGCGATCATCGTGATTTGCATTTGGCAAGCGTGCACATTTTTGCAAGAACTCTGTGATTGCGCCGTTCATTTCATCAATATAGTTTTCAAGATATTTTACGTGATCGTTTTCTTCTTCTGCATTCTGTGGATTCATAAAGCTGTTGCAGACTGAATCAAACATTTCCATAACCTTTGCACTCATTTTGCTGATCTCACTTTGAATCTGGTAAGAATACAAATCTGCACTGATTCTTGAATGTGGCAAAATTGCAGGAAGATGATAATGTTCGTCTTTTTCGGTTTCTGTTTCTGGAATCACTTTTCTGGAAATTGCAGCAATCTGGTTTACAAATGGAACAAAAATTACTGTGGCACAAATGTTGAAAATTGTATGAAGCATTGCAATGTGAGTTGTAATGTTAGCAGCCGGTTCAAGTGGAACAATAAAATCGATAAGTGCAAGGAAAGGCTTGAAAATCAAAAGTGCAACCAGCGTTCCTGTAACATTAAAGGCAACGTGAACAAAGGCTGTACGGCGGGCATTGACGCTGGCTCCAAAACTAGACATAACCGCATCAACTGTAGAACCAATGTTACTTCCCAAAACGATAGCAGCACTCAGTTCCCAGCTTAAAGTTCCGTTGCTTGCCATAGTTAAAACAATGGCGGTCATAGCAGAACTTGAATGAATGAGGGCAGTAATCAGGGCACCCAAAAGCACTCCAAGAAGGATACCGCAAAATCCCCATCCGTTTATAACAGCAAAAATTCGGCTGGCACCTGGTCCAAGAGTAAGACTTTCTTTAAGCAGCCCAAGCCCCATGAACAAAAGTGCAAAACCCATAAAACTTTCTGCAAAATTGTGAATCTTAAATTTCTTGAAATGTTTTAGAATGTAACCAAAACCAAAAAGCGGGATAGCCAATGCCGCAATAGAAAAACTGAATCCAAAAAGCGAAACAATCCATGCAGTAACCGTAGTACCAATGTTGGCTCCAAAAATTACGCCGATTGCCTGCTCCAATGTCAGAATCTCTGCGTTTACAAAGGAAACTACCATAACGGTTGTGGCTCCGGACGACTGAATTATAGCCGTAACACCAATTCCCGTAAGAACTGCATAAAATCTATTGCCGGTGATTTTTCCCAAAAGTTTTTGAAGCCCGCTGCCGGCTCCTTTTTGAATACCGTTACTCAGCATGTTCATGCCAAAAAGCAAAAGGCAAAGAGAGCCAATAAAACCCACAATCTGTGAAATTACATTCAAAATCATGGGTTTATGATGACTGATAAATGAAGATTTGAAAATTAAGTTTTTGTAAAATTTATGTAAAATTTATAATTCAAACACCACCGTAAATGTGCTGCCTTTTCCTTCTTTGCTTGTCACCAGTATAGTGGCATTGTGATATTTCGCAGCGTGCTTGACGATACTCAATCCCAATCCTGTTCCACCAAGCGATCGCGAGCGGCTTTTGTCTATGCGGTAGAAGCGTTCAAAAATTCGTTCTTTTTCGGAATTGGGAATGCCAATTCCTGTGTCGCTGACTGTTAGAATCACTTTGTCCCTGGCTCCAGCAGAATTTTGTAATTCCTGGATTTTGATTTTTACGCTGCCGTCGGTTTTGTTGTATTTGATGGCATTGTCTACAAGATTGTAAATCATTTCGTAGATTACAGGTTCAACACCGTTAATGAGACCAGAATCTCCTTCCAAATTAAGAGAAAGACTTTTAGTTTTTGCACTGGCAGAAAGAACCTCCATAACCTCGCGGCAAATTGAACGTAAACTTAAAGCTTCTTTCTCCATTGCAATGGATTTTTCGTCCAGTTTAGAAAGTTTGATGATGTCGTTTACAAGAGTAGTCATGCGCTGGGCTTCGTCATAAATTGACTTTGAAAAGTCCTCTGTAATTTTAGGGTCTGTTCCTCCTTGCATCAGAATTTCTGCAAAACCACTTATGCTTGTAAGCGGGGTTTTTAATTCGTGGCTTACATTTGCAGTGTATTGGGCACGGATTTCTTCCCTCTGGGCTTTTTCAAAGTTTTCTTCTGCAATTCGTTTTGTGAAAGGCTTTAATTCTTCGTAAACATCAGAAGATTCAGGCTCATCAAGGTTGATAGAATTAAGAGGATGGACAATTTTTTTGGAAATCCATGAGGCAGAGATTCCAGAAATTATTACAGCAATTACTAATAATAATAGAAAAATCTGACTCATTCCTAAAACCAGAACCCACACAGAATGCTGATTACAGCTGATTCGAAGCACATCTCCATTGGAAAGAAGCTTTGCAAAGTAGAGAGTTTTTTCTGTCATTGTAGAAGAATAGCGGGAAATCTTACTTATGCCTTTATCTTTAGCTCCAAGAAACTCTGAACGGAGTGCATGATTTTCCATTTTTTCAAAGGAAACTGTGTTATCAAAATAAACTGAACCGTTACTGTGGATTAGAGTAATTCTGTTTTTGGTTTTAAGGTTCTGTAATTTTTTAAGGTCACAATTTAAAACATAATCTTCAAGAAAGATACTTTCGCTTTCCAATTCATTGAATATCTGTTCTTCGAAGTGTGTATAAAGGTTTCCAAAAAACATAAAAGAGCAGATAAAATAAACGAGTGTACCGACTAAAAAGGTGTTGATAAAAATTCTAAAGGTTAAAGATTTATTTTTCATATAAATTTATATCCCACTCCACGAATAGTTTCGATTGCGTTCCCTGCATCCCCAAGTTTCTGGCGAAGGGTACGAATATGAACATCAACAGTACGACTTTCAACATCAGCAGAAATGTCCCAGATGTGTTCAAGAAGCATCTCACGAGTGAGAACATTGCCACGATTTTTTATAAGTAGAACCAGGAGATCGAACTCCTTGACCGTAAGAAAAAGCTGCTGATTTTTTATAAAAACTGTGTGCTGGTTTTCGTCAATTTTAAGGTCACCGATTTGAAGCGCTTCTTTATGACCGTCTGTTTTTTCGTAACGTCTAAGGACAGCTTTGATTCGGGAAACAAGCGTCATCATTCCAAAAGGTTTTGTAACATAATCGTCGGCACCGGCATCAAGGCCAGTAACTACATCGTATTCTGAATCTTTTGCCGTAAGCATAATCACAGGAATGCCTGAAGTTTTTGGACTTGAGCGAAGCTTTTTAAGAATAGAAATGCCGTCTTCCTGTGGAAGCATAATGTCTAGCAAAAGTAAATCGGGCTTGTTATTTTCCAATGCTATCCAAAAATCAGAAGGGATTGCAAAATCTTTTATTTCAAAGTTCTGACTGGTTAAGGAATAACATATCAGCTTACGGATGTTATCATCATCTTCAAGAATATAAATCATAATTTATGT
>JAZSJM010000263.1:0-1741 GCA_045534325.1 Treponema sp.
AGTATTATCTTCAAAAATTGAATTTTTCAGAGGTGCTATATATAATTGTTTGGTAATAATTAATCTAATTTTATATAATAATAAACTGGTAAGCAATAAGAATGCATATATACTCTAAAGACATAATAATCAGTCTAAAAAAAATCTGGGCAAACAGATTCACAATTTTTCGTAAACTGCCTCTCATCCTATCTTTAACACGGCGTGCATTTTTCTTTTTTACATTTTTGGTAATCGCCCAACTTATATTGTTTTTTTCAGGAAATGTTCAAGGATTTTTAGACGAAAACCTTAACATGATTCTTTTCATCGCCTGTTGTGAAAGCATAGGGATGAGTTTTTTCTCCCTGGCCGCAATAATTGAATGTATTTACTTTATCGTAACAACAAAAAAACTTTATTTTTATATACACTTAATAATTTTTACTGTGTTTTTTGTTGCTGCTTTATTCATCAGTGTTTCAACAAGTTCAATCGTAATTTTGACAAAAGGATTAACCGGAATATAAATATGAAAAAAATTAAAATTCCATATGAACTAAAAAAAATGAACTCGCTTATAAAAGCTGCCGGCTTTGAAGCCTATCTGGTGGGAGGAGCAGTTCGCGACATGCTTCTGAAAAAAAATGCCAGCGACTGGGATTTAACCACAAATGCTCTTCCCCAGGACATCATGAATATTTTTCACAAAGTAATTCCCACAGGCATCGCCCATGGAACAGTTACTGTTCACTTTATGAAAAAAGAAATTGAAATAACAACATACAGGGCAGACCAGGGATATTCAGATGGCAGACACCCAGACAAAATTGTTTTTGCCTCAACAATTGAAGAAGATTTATGCCGTAGGGATTTTACGATGAATGCAATTGCAGTATCTTTAGACGACGGAACAATTGTAGATCCTTATAACGGACAAAAAGATATAAAAAACAAAGTCATCAGAACTGTAGGAAATCCACACGACAGGTTTATGGAAGACGGACTAAGACCCATCAGGGCTCTTAGATTCGCTTCTCAATTAGGTTTTAGTATAGAAAAAGATACATATTCAGAAATTTTCAAGAAAGAAATTCAATCAAAAATTTCTTCAATATCAAAGGAACGCTTCAGAGATGAATTTTTAAAAATAATAAAAAGCTCAAAACCATCAGTTGGCATCAACTTAATGGAAAAGTCAGGAATTCTTGAACTGTTTATACCGGAGTTAGCACAAGGCCGAGGAATCACTCAGTCAGATGCCCGGGGTTTCCATCAGTTTGATGTACTAGATCACAATATATATTCATGTGATGGAGCCCCTCAGTATAATTACATTGTCAGAATTGCCGCATTACTCCATGACAGCGGAAAAGTAGTTACAAGAAAAGTCAGTTTAGAAGAAAATCCTGAAAATAAAAATGAAAAAATTGAAATAATCCACTTTTGGAAGCATGAAATTTATTCAGAAAAAATTGCCCGAACAGTTTTAACGCGATTAAAATTTTCAAACTTAGAAATCGATAAAATCTGTCACCTGATAAAAGAACACATGTTCTATTACGAAAGTTCATGGTCAGATGCGGCAGTAAGAAGATTCATTGTCAGAATCGGTAAAGAAAACTTTGACGATCTATTTGAACTTAGAATCGCAGACAATTACGGAAAAAACTGTGAAATGCCTGACATAAACTCCCCTGTAATTCAGAATATTCTTGAATTAAAAGAAAGAAGTCGGAACGTAGCCATGTCGTTCTGTGAG
>JAZSJM010000031.1:0-4968 GCA_045534325.1 Treponema sp.
AAAATTGAGAGAACAAGGTTTCACTGTTAGGGAAATCGAAATTTTGTCAGGCATTTCAAAAAGTCAAGTTTCTAGAGAGTTGCAGGCGGTAGCAGAGAATGAATAGTATTCTTCAGATAAAAGCTGAATTTGAACAAAAACCAAATAATGCTGGTTTTTCTGCACGTCATATTCCTGCAAACAAAATTGTCGAAGCCTCACATTTACAAACCTTGCGAAATGAATTGAATTCAATTGTTCAATATTGGCAAAAAGACACACTCATAAACAAAGCCCTAGTTACAGCCTACTATATAGATGTAATAGCAAAAAGTAATAGAATTCAATCCCTCTTATGCGAAAAAGGCAAGAAAACAAACGATTTAATCATAGGCGCAAAATTCAGTAAAGATAAAGATCCAAAACACATCATTACCTATTGTATGGAAAGCAAGTCTCTTGCTGAGTCATTAAAAATGATTGATGAAACAATTAGTATTTTGGTTGATGATTTTGATGGAAGGCTAACAAATGAGCAAATTTCTGCAATAATGCACAATGAAATCCCATTTAAATCGAATGTAATGTCAAAAAACTGTTTTATCAATATTGTTGCGGATTCTGTATATCTGGAAAAACTTGATGTAGATAAAGATAGACCTGAATTAACAGAAAGCCAAGTTGTAACTTTATACGATATTGGAATCCCATACAGAGAAATCTTTAGAAAAATAGATTTGGATTATTTGAATATAAACAAATTTGATGACAATACTTTTTTATTAAATCCAACACAGTATTCTATCTTAAAAAATAGTGTACCATATCTAATTGCAATGGCGACGCCAGATTTTTCAAAATATGTATTTGCTGATATTTCTGATGATGAAATTGACAAAGACATTCTTATTCCAGAGCCGACAAACGAACCTGTTGTTGGAGTAATCGACACACTTTTTGATAAGAGTGTCTATTTTTCAAAATGGGTTGATTATATAAAACTTGTTGACCCGAATATTACGACAACTTGGGAAGATGAACATCATGGTACTATGGTGGATTCAATTATTGTTGACGGGCCTGCACTGAACAAAGATATTGACGATGGCTGTGGTCGTTTTCGCGTAAGGCACTTTGGCGTTGCAGCCGGGAAAAAATACAGTGTATTTACTTTACTTCGACAAATCCGAGATATAGTCCAGTCAAACAGAGATATTCATGTTTGGAATCTTAGCTTAGGAGCTGAATCTGAAATAGAAGATAATTTTATTTCACCTGTGGCAGCTTTGTTAGATAACCTGCAATATGATTATCCAGATATAATTTTTATTGTTGCAGGAACAAATAAGACTTCAAAAAATCAAATAAAAATTGGTTCTCCTGCGGATTCAATCAATTCTATTGTAGTTAATTCAGTATCATTTGATAATCTGCCGGCCTCATATACAAGAAGGGGACCTGTTTTGTCTTTCTTTACAAAACCAGATGTGAGTTATTACGGTGGAGATGATTCAAAAGAAATGAATGTCTATTTTTCAAATGGAAAAGTAGTCAGAACAGGAACTTCGTTTGCAGCTCCTTGGATTGCAAGAAAAATGGCTTATATGATGCAAGTTATAGGATTAAGTAGGGAAGTTGCAAAGGCATTGCTTATTGATTGTGCTGCTGGTTGGAACAAACAGAATTCTTCCAGTTATGAAATTGGATTTGGCATCGTTCCTGTAAAGATTACTGATATTTTGCAATCGAAAGATAATGAAATTCGATTCTTTCTGAGTGGCACATCTGAAAAGTGGGATACATATCTGTATAATATTCCTGTTCCTTCTATTAACGACAATCATCCGTTCATAGCAAAGGCAACCTTGTGCTATTTTCCGAAATGCTTTAGGAATCAAGGTGTAGATTATACGACAACTGAACTTGATCTGCATTTTGGAAGAATAAAAGATGATGGTTCTATAGCATCAATAAATGAAAATCTCCAGAATGAAACTGATAATGTTTTTACAAAAGAGAGCAACGCAAGAGATTTGTTCAGAAAATGGGATAATGTTAAGCATATAGGAGAATTTGAAGAAACTAAACATCGTCCTAAGAAAGCCTATAAAACAAAATCATGGGGGATAAGTCTAAAAACTACAGAGCGGCTTTCTGAAAAATACGGAAAAGACTTAAAATTTGGTATAGTTCTGACATTAAGAGAATTATATGGAAAAAACAGAATTCAGGAATTCATACAGCTGTGTCAACTACGTGGCTGGCTTGTAAATAAAATCGACATTGAAAATCAGATTGATATTTACAACAAAGCTGATGTAGAGATTGATTTTGAGGAGTAGGATTTATGGATAGGTGCTTTGTAATACAACCTTTTGACAATGATAAATGTCTTATGGAGGAGAAATAAAAATAATGACCACAGAAGACCAAGAATTCAGCGACTTTATGACCGAAGCCACCCAAAAAGCAATGGAACTTCGTCAAAAATATGATAAACTCTCCGAAAACAACAAGCGAAAGTTCCTGTTGTACATCGAGCCAATGGTTCGGGCCGGAGGAACGCAAGCGTTTATGAACCAGATGAATATTTTATTTAATACAGGACGACCATTATGACTTCCATAAATACAGATAATCTGATTGAAAGCTTGCAAACAGGATTTATTTCAAATCGAATTTCATCTGATAACACTTTAATGCCTTCTCTTTTGGTAAATAATTACAAGAAGAATAAAAAGATTCTTTCTGCAATTTCTGAAGAGCTTGAAACCTGTGAGGCGTTTGATTTTTCTGTTGCATTCATAAATGATTCTGGACTTGCTTCAATTATGCAGAAGTTGGATTATCTTGCTTCTCATAACATAAAAGGCAGAATCTTAACCACAAATTATCTTAATTTTACTTCACCTGGTGCACTTTCAAAGCTGCTTGAATTTCCAAATATAGAAGTTCGTGCCTATACAAAGGGTGGCTTTCATCCAAAAGGCTATATTTTTAGGCAAAGCAATTACTTTTCAATCATCATAGGCAGTGCTAATCTAACGGCTTCTGCTTTGAGTATGAATCAGGAATGGAGTATTCGCTTTCTTTCTTTAACTGATGGACAAATTGTTTTCTCTGTTCGTGAAGAGTTTGAGCGCGTTTGGAATGAAGCTGAGATAGTAACACCAGAATGGATAACAGATTATACAATCGACTATAATTTAAAAAAGGTTTCTTTAAAATCGCTTCCTAAAGATGCTGTGAAAGAATTGCAAGCAGAACAATCTATCGAAGAAAAAGAAGCGCAGTCTGAAGAACTGGAAATAGTTCCTAATTCAATGCAAAAAGAATCAATGGTTTCTCTTGCAGATTTGCGGTTAAAGGGAGAAGATAGAGCTCTTTTAATTGCAGCTACAGGAACCGGAAAAACATATCTTTCAATTTTTGATGTCAAACAATGTAATCCTCGGAAAGTCTTATATGTTGCGCATCGAGACATGATTCTTAATAAAAGCGAGAAAAGTTTTAAAACATTGCTTCCAAACATTCGCACAGGATTTTTAAATGGTACACAAAAAGATATAAATGCAGACTATTTGTTTGCTTCAATTTTTACACTTGCAAAAGATGACACACTGCATAGTTTTTCCAAAGATTATTTTGATTATATTATTGTGGATGAAGTTCATCATGCTGGAGCAGAATCATATAAAAAGATAATAGAATACTTTACGCCAAAGTTTTTGCTTGGATTAACTGCAACTCCAGAACGAACAGACGGCTTTGATATTTTTGCACTGTTTCATAACAATATACCTTATGAAATCCGTTTGCAAAAAGCTCTTGAAGAAGATTTGCTTTGTCCTTTTCACTATTATGGACTAAGTGATTTGACTGTAAATGGCGAATTAATTGATGATAAAAGCGATTTTTCAAAGCTTATCAGTTCTGAAAGAATCGGTCATATTGAAAGAGCCATAAAATTATACAAAAGTAATGATGTTCCCGTAAAGGGCTTGATTTTTTGCAGCAGGGTAGAAGAGGCAAAATCTCTTTCATCAGCATTAAATAACGATGGATTTGTAACAAATTATTTAACTGGAGAAAATTCTGATACAGAGAGAGAAACTGTGATTCAACAACTTGAATCAGATGGAAATCCCCTGCAGTATATAATTAGCGTAGATATTTTTAACGAAGGTGTTGATATTCCTTGTGTTAATCAGGTTGTAATGCTTCGTCCTACTCAGTCTGCGATAATTTTTATTCAGCAATTAGGAAGGGGCTTGAGAAAAGATAAAAGCAAATCTTATGTCAGTGTTATAGATTTTATTGGAAATTACGAAAATAACTTTTTTATTCCAATCGCATTGTTTGGAGATAATTCATATAATAAAGACAATCTTCGTAGAGCTCTTTCTTCAGGTTCTGCATGCATACCAGGTTCTTCAACAATTCAGATAAATGAGATTGCAAGACAAAAAATATTCGATTCAATAAACCAAACTTCTTTCACTCAACTAAAGCTTTTGAAAGAAGAATACACAAAATTAAAATTGCGTTTGGCACATATTCCAACAATGATGGATTTTGTAAACAATGGGTTTATTGACCCACTTCTTTTTATTGATTATGCAGGAAGCTATTACGGTTTCAAATGCAAAATTGAAAAAGAAGATTTTCTTCTGTCTGCAAAAGAAATGTGTTCCTTGCAATTTTTGTCCCTTGAATTTGCCAGAGGATTTAGAGTTCATGAAATACTTTTGCTTCAAACTCTCATTCAGCAAAAACAAATAACAGGCGAAGATTTTTCACAAATTTTAAGAGCATACAATGTCATATTGAATGACAAAGATGTTATGGGAATGTGCAATCTTCTCTCTCCTGATTTTTATACTCAGGCCGATAAGAAAAAGTATGGCGGTATTACTTACGTCAATTTTGATAAGACTAAGCAAATCTTCACCCGGTCAGATGAATTCACAAATCTTTTAAGTCGGATCG
>JAZSJM010000251.1:0-9093 GCA_045534325.1 Treponema sp.
AAAAAGAAAAATGAATTTTCAAAATATTGAATATTAAGAAAATCATTATTACATAGCAAATCCAGTCCCCAAATAAATATGCGATTGTTGTTTTTCTTTCATAAACGGGAATCTGCATTGCCAGATAATCGTCCTTAAAAAGCGGTAAATCCTTTAATATTTTACCTTTAGGATCGATTACAGCGGTATATCCGGAATTCGTACATCGTACAAAAGTTGTTCTGAATTCAATTGCCCTGTAAAAAGAAACTGCATAATGCTGATATTCGGCTGAACGTGTTTGCGACCATGAATCATTTGTTATGTTCATGAAAACTTCAGTTCCGGCTCGATATAGTCCTGCAAAAACATCATTGTATGCGTCATCAAAGCAGATTGGCGCAGAAATATAGACATGATTTATCTTTGGAATGGTTTGTGTTTTTGTTGCTGAAATAATTTCTGTACCATTCAAGTCTTTTGTAGGCGTAGAAACAGGAATTTCAAATACGGTGTATTTATTTCCCTGGGTCCAACCATAGGAAAAACCAGCGATTTTTTTTATGAATTTTCGAACAAGAGGATATTCAACAAATGGAATTGCTTCTGCAAAAGGGACAAGATGTAGTTTAATGTAAGAGCCAAGATACTGTCCGTCCCTGGAAATCAGTGCGGCAGAATTTCCATATTTGTGATTTTCTTCGTCAATTACCGTAGAAGAGCCGATTATGAAGGGAACTCGGAGTTCTTTTATAAATTTCATCAGCGGTTTTGAATCTGGTTTTCTCTCATAATATTTTTGGGATAAAGGAAAGTATCTGTTTAAAACTCCTTCACTCCATACAACAAGATCTGGTTTCAGATTTTTTTCCCTTAATTCTGCAATTCCAGCTTTAGTTAAATGCTGCGAAAGAGTTATGGCGTCAAGTTCATTTACTCTATACGTATCCATGTTCTGCTGAACTAAAACCGTATTTATTTTTTTATGAACTGTACGGGGTTTTGTGTACTGATATATGCCGTAGATGAGGGAAAATCCGAAAAGAATTAATATTGCCTTTGCCGCTGTCTGAAGATCAATTAATCTTAGATTTTTGTCAATGTTTTTTTCAAAGCTTAAAAGAATTTTTTCCCCTGAAAAAGCAGAAAAAAGAGCGAATAAAAATGAAATGCCATATTGAGTTGTTATATCCGCAATTTGAACTATAAGCGAACAGCTTACGGCACTCATTGACAGCGTTCCCCATGGATAGGCTAAAAAACCAGTGGACTTGCACCATTCGTAAAATACATAAGAACTTGAAAACCAAAATACTTTTATAAGGGATGAAGTTTTTTCTTTGTTGGCTTTTGAAAATGGATAATAAATTACCCAACCGCAAAAAGCTTCAATAAAACCTGTTCCGATTAAACTTGCACCCAGCGTAAAAGCCGCCATCCCTTGAAAATTTGCAAGCCAGAATGAGGATAAAAGATGGGTAAGTCCGCCGTGAATAAAGCAGAGCCAGAAAATCTGTTTGTAACTTTTTGAACGTGAAACTGATATATAAAGTGGAACTAAAGCGATTAAACCAAAAAAAGGACTTCCAAAACTAAAAATTTCATTCGGAATTGAAAGTGAAAGTAGAACGGAAGAAAAAATAGTATAAAAAACTTGTGAAAAACAAAACATTATAATAATATTATAAATAAAGATTGTTAAAAGCAAGGGAACATCTAAACAATGTTTTTAAAAAGTGTGCTTAACAATAAAATACTAGTCGGTGGGATAATTTATGACTCAGGCAAATCTTGTTCATGAAGAGCATTTTCGTGAATATCAAGAAAAACCTTCCGTAACAGCAACTGCAAACGGCCGCTTTCATCTTATTGGAGAGCATAGTTGGTTTTCAAAAGATAAAACATTATCAATGGCGGTTAATCTTCCTGTTTATGTTTCTATTTCACAACGCGATGATTCGGCTTTGCGTTTTTATTTTCATCAGCTCGATGATAGAAAAAAGTCAACTTTAACTTCCCTAAAATTCCGCAAGGAAGATAGGTGGGCTAATGCGATAAAAGCTATGATTTATGGTTTTACTTCTGGTGGATTTAACCTGAAGGGAATGAATTTTACTGTTTATTCAGAAGTGCTTCCTTCTGCCGGATGCGGAATTACCACTGCAATTAAAATTGCGTGTGCATACGGTATAAGAAAACTATTCAGCCTTCCGTGTACAGATGCTCAGCTTTTACAGGTTATTGAAAGAGGTAATAAACTCTTTTTAAATATCGAAAACTATATGGCTGATAATTTTGCCGCCTTGTATTCTCAGGAAAATAATCTTGTGCTTACGGATTACGGTAAGGCTGAGTACGATTTAATTCCTTTCAATTTTGAAGACAAGGTTATTCTTTTAACGGATGCTAAAGTTCCAAGAGTTGAAATGTGGAAGGAAGAATCGATTCAGCAGCCGGAAAATGTACTTCTTTTAGGAGAATTAAAAGATCGTAAGTCAAATGTTTATGGCGGTTGGGTTTATGAAGAAAATCCTACAGAGATAAACGAAGTTCTTTCCGTTGTTACGGAAGATATGCGCAGAAGACTTATGTGTATTATGAAGGAGCATGGATTTGTTCTTGAAGCCCAGAAGTCATTGCTAAATGGCGAATTCGGAGGATTTGCAAGGGCTGTAAATCATTCTCATCAGAGTATGCGTGATAATTACGATTTATCCTGTCCCGAAATCGATTGGATTTTAAAGAGACTCCATGAAATTAATCCAAACCCTGAGGACTCAAGAAATCCTGTTTCATGCGGACGAATAACTGGCAAAGGTTTTGGTAGAATGGCTTATACAATCATGAATCGTTCTGATGAAGAGGCATTTAGAAAAACTTTATCTGAGTACGAGAGAATTTTTGGATTTAAAGCATCTTGCTATGAAGTCAGGCCTGCCGGTGGAGTTCAAATAGTTGAATAGTAAAAAAAGATTAAAACTTCTGCTTACAAACGATGATGGAATTAGAGCCCAGGGATTAAATGTTCTTGCGGATATTCTTTGCAAGACCTGCGATGTTTATATTTTAGCCCCCGAAGATAACAGATCTGGAGTGTCTTCTCATATCGTAATGAACGAAAGCCTTATGATAAAAAAATACGGCGAAAATAAATATTCATGTTCAGGGTATCCCTGTGATTGTGTTATAACGGCTTTTAATTCCAGCCTTTTTGATAATGTAAAATTTGATGCAGTTCTTTCTGGAATCAATCAAGGGCCTAATATGGGAACAGACTGCATATATTCTGGAACTGTTGCAGCTGCCCGTCAGGCTGTTTTATATGGTTGTCCGGGTATTGCACTGAGCTTAAAGACTACAATCAGTGAATACGCTGACAATGGGTACAAATTTGATAAATTTGCTGAATTCGTAAAAGATAATATTGAATTAATTCTTAAATTGTCTGCACGTGATTGTATTATAAATATAAACGCACGGGTTCAAGATAGTTATAAAGGTGTTAAATTTACTACCTTGTGCATTCGTAACTATAAGGATAAAATTGAACTTGATAAAGTTGACGATGATAGTTATCGCACATTGTTTTGCAGCGGGAACTTAAAAACGACTGGCTCATTAGAAAATGAGTATGATGCCGTAAATGACGGTTATATTTCTATTTCGCGCTTACACGCCGAGCCGGTAGATTTTTATGATTCAAATCAATCTTTAGTTAACTTTGTTTTGTAAATTAAGGTGGGGATTATGGCAGATAATAAGAGTTCAATTCTTTCTGAAGGTATTTCTCTTTATAAAAACAGGGATTATACTGCTGCCCTCACTTTTTTTATTTCCCTTCCTGAGAATTCAGAAATAGATAATATTGAACTTGCATATTATATTGGACTTTGCTATGCAAAATTAGAACGTTTTGATGATGCCCTCCTTTATCTTGAACAGGTTGTAACTTCAGAAAATGAAAGTCCGAGAGTTTTACAGTGCCGATATCTTCTTGCCGTAATATATGCTCTGGTTGGAAAAAAACGTCTGGCTGATTTTGAATTAAACAAATTACTTGAGACAGGATATAAAAGAGCCAGCGTTTATTCTTCTTTGGCTTATATTGCATGGGAACAGGGTGAAATTGAAAAGTGCATGGATTATTATAAAAAAGCACTTGAAATTGAAAGTGATAATCCAACGGCTCTTAATGGTCTGGGGTATGTTCTTGCATGTCAGGAAAAGGATTTAACGAAGGCTCTTTCGTATTGTAAGAAAGCCTTAGATAAAGAACCAAATTCTCCAGCATGCTTAGACTCTGTAGGCTGGATTTATCATAAACTCGGTCTGAAAAATGATGCTGAAAAATATCTTCTTAAGGCGCATGAGTTAAATCCAACAAATAAAGAAATCTTGGAACATATTCAGATATCACAGGTGGAATTAAAATAGCTATGAAAAAATATACAAGCTTTATATACATTATATTAATTTCCTTGCTTTCAGTTACTGCTCAAAATTTTGCCTTTACTTCGCAGGAGGCACTTTCTAAATCATCAACAGGCGCCAGATCTGCTCAGGCTGGATTTGCGGAGGAGGAATTTAGAAGGGGAGTTCAGTCTTATTATCGGGGAAGTTATAACGATGCAATCCTGGAATTTGAAAAAGCCCTTTCTTATCTTCCGTCAGAAAATATAATTCTGGAATGGCTTGGAAAGGCATATTATCGTGCTGGTTTAGAAGGAACGGCTCTTGCTCAGTGGCAGATTGCAAGCGATAACGGATATGGCGGGCTTCTATTAAAAAATAAAATTGAAATAATACGCGAAAGAAGAATAAATGATAATGCGTATAATCTTCCAATAAAATATACAGAAAGCGGCAGTTTCCCTGGACGTTCAAACGACGGAAAATATTTGATTTTTAGTCAGCCTGTTTCTGTTTTGCCAGAGTCAGACGGAAGCTTGTGGGTTGTTGCCTATGGGTCAAATGAATTATTAAGAATGGATATTAATGGGTTTGTGTATGAACGCTCAAATGGTTCGTTGACAGGTTTTGACAGACCAATGGATATAATTCGCTTGGCAGATGGAAATCTTTTAATCAGTGAATTTGCCGGCAATCGCCTCAGCCTTTTTAATTCAAAAGGAAAATATCTTCGTTCATTCGGAGCTGCTGGTGTTGGTGTTGGAAATATAGTGGGACCTCAGTATCTGGCAGTTGATGAACTTGGCAATATTTACGTGTCTGATTACGGAAATGCACGGATCGATGTTTTTGATAAAGAGGGAAACGCCTTGTTTTATTTCGGCATAAAAACATCAGGATTTGAAGGGCTTCATTCTCCTACAGGTATAGCAGTTGTTAATGAGAATGTTTTTGTTGCAGATTCAGTTACAGGTGCTGTTTACAGGTTTGATACAGCTGGTAATTATCTTGGTTTATTGTGCAGGGATAAAACTTTTCTGAAACCGGAAGCGATGAAGTCCTGGGGAAATTATCTTATTTTATGTGACAAGAATAAGATTTATTCAATTGATACAGAAAACGGTAATGTTTTTGAAAATGTCAGTACTGGAAATGCTCCAAGCAGGGTAACATGTGCGGTTCCTGATGTAAATGGTAATTTAATCGCCTGTGATTATAAAACTAATGAAATATATGTAATGTCTAAAATGTCTGAACTTGTAGGCGGTTTGTTTGTACAGATTGAACGTGTAAATGCAGAGCGCTTTCCAAACGTAACGGTGGATGTAAAAGTTGAAAACCGTCACCGGCAGGCTGTTGTCGGACTTAAAGAACAGAACTTTTTGCTTACAGAAAATAAAGGCGGTGTTTTAGATTACAAATTTATCGGAGCTTCTTATGCAAATGATATTTGTGATATTACCCTTGTAATTGACAGAAGTTATGAAAGTTCTAACTATAATCAGGCAATTGAAACTGCTGTTCGTGAAGTTGCCTCAGCAATGGACAATAAAGGAACTTTAAGGATTGTAAGTGCCGGTTCTGTTCCTGTACAAGAATATGAGGGTAGCCCTTCAGGTGGCTTAAAATTCAATGTACAGGCTGTTAAAAATCCATTGTCTGATAATTGTTCTGTGGATATGGCAATAAGACTTGCTGCAAACGGTTTGATAAACGGTGAAAAAAAACGAGCGATTATTCTGATTGGTACAGGTAGTGTTTCTCAGCGGTCATTTGAAAAATACGGTCTTACTGATTTGACAACTTATCTTAATAATAATTCTATTATTTTATCTTCAATTCTTGTGTCGCAAAATTCCGCAGCTAAAGAAATTGCTTATATTTGTGAGCATACCGAAGGAAAAGAATACTATGTATATGCAAGCAGAGGTTTGTCAGACGTTGTAAAAGATGTAATAAATATTCCAAGTGGTGTTTATACACTTTCTTTCACTTCCAGACAAACAACACAGTTTGGAGAAAAATATTTACCGGTAGAAGTAGAAGTTTATTTAATGAATCGTTCTGGCCGCGATGATAGCGGTTATTTTGCTCCTCTTCATTAAAATTTTATAGTAGCACCAATTCCAAAATTTGCTCCAAGGTTAATAATTGAATCCCATGTGCACTCATACGAGAGCCCAAGACTTGTATTAAGAAGGGCAAATGTATTTATCTGTATGTCAAGCAGGTGATTATATTCTGCATTTTGTCTTTTTATATATTTTGTTGTTGTGCTTGATGAAGAAGTCTGCTTGGATATAAAAAAGTTTAGGCTGTCTGTTCTTGTTAAATTATCGCTTTTATGGGTGTATTTTGAATAAAAAAGTTTTACGGGGCTTTCTAAAAGAGAGTTTCTTCCAGACCGTTTCCAGATTAGTGTAATTTTGGAGTTGTAGTTATTTTCATCCTCGCAAGTTACTTCAAAACCTGATTTAAGGGTTTCATTTTCTTTTATGTAAAAAGTATTTTGATTGTAGTAAGAAAACAGCAATATAAAAGAAGAATCTGTTTCACGAGTCTTTTTTGCAGTTACTGTTAGAGAGGATATGTATTCATCTTGCTCATAAAAATCGAAAATATGCAGTGAACTTTTTGAACCGAAAATGTTAAGGGCATTAAATCCCAGGGAGGTTTTTATCTGATAAATATCGCTTAAAGATGTGGCTTTTTTTATGTCGCGTTCAATACTTAAAGATGCATTTGATGGCATAAAGAAATCAAACGAGGTTCCCGAAAATTTTCTTTTCCATGAAACATTATAAAATGTGCTGTAATAAAGAGAGTTAAATTTTTCATTAAGGTTTGCCTGATCATTTGTTATATTTGACATTATTGAGTTTGAAAAAAGATCATAAATTGGCAGGGACTTAAAATAATAATCCTTATTCTGCCATGAATTTGAGAGGGCTATTGCATCATCTTTGTAGTTTTCTGTTAATGAGGACTTTTCTATTCCTCCAAGAGTTTTTTTCCATGACAGAGAAAAACTGTTATTATTTATTGAGAAAGGAATATAAAATGTCTGACTAGTTTCGTTTGTATAGGTTATTTCCGAGGTGTTCTTATAATTTATATGCGTATAGAATTTGTATGATGGAGACAAATTTGCAAAAGAAAATTTATATCGAATAAGGAAATCATGTGAAATTTTTCTGATTTGGGAGTCTTCTTTTCCAGTATCGAAGGCGAGAACTGTGATTTTCTTCCATGAGTCAAAATAGTTGTCTTTATTGAAGAACTTTGTTTGTGATGAAGAGTCATTCAATTTTTGTAAAAACTTAGTATCTGACTGTAATTGGATTTTTTTTGAATCAAATTTAAAATTAAAATTTGAATTTTGGTTTTGAATTGTATAATCAGAAGATGAAGAGGCATTTAAGGATATTTGTGCTGGAATTTTAAATTCAGTAAAATCTATTTTAAAATAATTCTCCTTAGTCAGGGATTCCTCATCATTATCTAAATTAAATTCGTCTGAAGCAGAAAATAATGAAAGCAATTGATTTTTAGTTTTTATACTGTGTCCTGCCTGAGAGAATACTGTATCTGTATCTTGTAACTTGTTAATATATGCGCTTATAGAAAAATCAGTTACTGAAAATCCTGTTTCTGCCTTGCCAGAAAAGGAGTTCGTCCCTTTTGAATCAGAAGTTTTAATTTCATTTGAAAGAGAAGTTTTAGTTGCAAGTGAAAAATCACCTAAAATTGCCTTATCTTTTATCGATAATATATTTCCGTCTTTTTTATAACTAAGTGTGGTTACGTCCTGTAAAACCAGAGACGGAATTGCATTTTTGTAATAAAGGGATTGGAGTGCAAATTTTGAGGGCGAAGATGTCGTAATCGTTATTTTTAATCTAGAAGGAATTGTAGCTGTATTCAGTTTATTAATTTTTCCAAAATTTACACTTTTTTTTAAGAGATTGACATTTATTTTTTTATAGGATTTCTCTTGTGATAATTGTAGTAATTCTTCGCTATCCAATTCAATTTCTAAAGCTGTGGACAGACTGTTATTTTCATTTTTTGTGTCTAATTGTATTAATACTAAGTCTTGTGAATCGACAGTGCCCTCAGAAAAAAAACTGATATTAAAGATTAAGTTCTCATAACTGGAAAAATCACATTCTTCAATGTAACTTGTTAAAATAAATGTATCAGTGCTGTCATTTAAAAGTTCAAAAACCTGAGAAAAAGTCTGTTTTTTTGAATTTGAAGAGGCCTTTTTATTGACATTATCATCTAAGTCAGAAGATGAAGTCAGGGATTTGTATGTATAATATGAGCTGTTATTTTGTGAAGAAATATTAAATACCAGCTCATGCGACTGGTATGGTCCTGCGAAAATCCTGCCTTTTGTTTTTTGAGTTGAAGTAATAATTATTCTTGCATCTTGATTTGCTGAAAGAAACTGACGGTCTTCATCATTTATCTTTACAGTTATTTTCTGCCAGCCTAAGGTGTCTGTTGATAATCCGTTTTTTACATCCTGTTGAAGTCCATCGTTTAAATCTATTCTCCATGTTGGAATAAATGATGAATCTTCGATCAACAAATCTTCGTCAGCATTTATGCCTAACTGGAGATAAACCTGTAAGTCTGATAATACTTCTTCATTCATCCTTAAATAAATCGAAAATGATGATGAATAATTTATCATGG
>JAZSJM010000136.1:0-21499 GCA_045534325.1 Treponema sp.
GGTTATTGCATCCATGACCTTTCAAAAAAATCTAAGGACACTTACCGGTGCAGATGTTCAGACCTGTGTAACATATTTAGAAGCTCTCCGTCCTGATATTCTTGGATTTAACTGTGGCGGTGCTTTAAGCGAAGGAGAAGAACTTACAAGACAGTTTTTAAAATATTCTCATACACCTGTTTTAGTACAGCCAAATGCAGGTCTTCCTGTAGTGCAAAACGGAAAGGCAGTTTTTTTGGTAAAACCAGAACAATTTGCAAACAGCCAAAAAACAAACCGTCTTGCAGGGGCAGCAATTTTAGGGGGATGCTGCGGAACAACACCAGAACATATAAAAGCCTTAATAAAAGAAATACAGCCTTTAGGAAAAATTGAACCTCCCAAAATTAACGAAGCTGATTCAACTTTTATCTGCTCATACAACCGCACGGTTCAAATCGGCGGATGTGCAGGTCCGATGATTGTGGGCGAACGTATTAACCCTACCGGCAAAAAAAAGGTAAAGGAAGCACTGCAAAATCACGACATGAACTTTGTCCTTTCAGAAGCAGAAAGTCAGATAAACGCAGGTGCTCAGATTCTTGATGTAAACGTAGGACTACCAGGAATAAACGAAGCACAGACAATGGTAGATGCCCTAAAGACAATACAAAACGCTTTCTCAACTCCGTTGCAATTAGATTCTTCAGAAGCTCCTGTTCTCGAAAAAGGACTTCGTTATTACAACGGAAAAGCCCTCATCAACTCTGTAAACGGCAAGCAGGAAGTTATGGATAAAGTTTTTCCTCTTGTTAAACATTACGGCGGAAGCGTTGTTGCCCTGTGTATTGACGAAGAAGGAATCGCCCCGACAGCAGAAGGAAGGGTTAAGGTTGCAGAAAAAATCATAAAAGAAGCACAAAAATATGAAATTCAAATCCGCGATATAGTAATTGATACCTTAACGCTCACTGTAAGTTCTCAGCAAAAAGAAGCACTGGAAACTTGCCGGGCCATATCCATCCTCAAAAATAAATACGGAAGTCAGGGCTTAAAATTTATACTGGGAGTTTCAAATATAAGTTTTGGACTTCCTCGCCGTGATATAATCAATTCACGATTTTTTGCTATGGCATTATACTCAGGACTTGATGCATGTATTATTAATCCATTAAGTCAACCAATGATGGAAAGTTATTACGGATATCGTGCCCTTGCAAATTTTGACGAAAATTGTCTTGGTTACATTCAACAGTATAATGGAACAACCGCTCCCGTTTATGGTGTATCTCAGGAACAGTTAAATGCTGTAAGGGGAACAGCACTAAGCACAGAAGTCAAGTCGGCAAAAGCCCCGGAATCGCAATATTCTTCTTTACCTGATAATCTGACCGAAGACGAAAAATCACTTATTGACATAATCTGCAAGGGATTTAAGGATTCTTCTGCGGCGGCAACAAAAAAACTTTTAGATACGGGAACTGAACCGGTTTCAATAATTGACAGATGTATCGTTACGGCACTGGACGCAGTCGGTAAAGATTTTGAAAAAGGAATAAAATTTCTTCCACAGCTTTTATTAAGTGCAGACACAGTTTCCAACGCTTTTGAGGTAATCAAGAACTTTCTAAAAGAAAGCGGCAACGAAGCAGAGTCAAAAGGAACAATTGTTATCGCAACAGTGTATGGTGATATTCATGATATCGGAAAAAATATCGTAAAAGCGATGCTCGAAAACTACGGTTACACTGTAATAGACCTCGGTAAAAATGTTCCATCAAAAGACGTAATTGATGCGGTTCTAAAAAACGATATTCAACTTGTCGGATTAAGTGCACTTATGACAACGACAGTAACAAACATGGAGCATACAATAAAAGAATTGCGTTCTGCTTTGAAAGAAAAAGGAAAATCATGTAAAATAATGGTAGGCGGTGCTGTTTTAACGGAAGATTATGCAGCACAAATCGGTGCCGACTATTATTCAAAAGATGCCATGCAGTCCGTGGCCATTGCAAAGGAAGTATTTAATGGATAAAACAAAACTCACCCATAAAGAAAAAAAAGACCTTAAGTTCAGTCAACGTCCGTTAAAGTCTTTTAGTGGAGTTTATCCATATTTTAGAATTATACCTTCTCCCAGAACTTTTAAGGTAGCATGGAAATTCTTATATACCGTTACAAAGAACTACATGGGCACTCAGTTTCTGCAAAAATGGGGATTTTACAAAATTCCTGTAGTTCACGTTGATTCCCCTCTCGACAAAAAAATTCCTTTTACGCCATCAAAAGTTTATATCTACATGGATTTTGTATATTTATTCTTGCGTCCTTTAACAATGTTTATCCGCCGTTTTGGAATGAAAAAGGCTGCCCCCTGGTGCAACGAATGGTTCAGTGCAACAACAAAAGTTTATCAGGAAGCAGGAAGAATGTATAAATACACTCTGTCAACCACTGAACGACCTGTCTATAAAGAAAACATACATTTTCGCATTATTCATGCATTTGACCCTCATCTTTTATGTGTACCCAGCCTGCACATTGCATTAATTGCGCTTACAACTGTTTATTTTAAGAAATTCTTTAAGCAGGCAGGCCTAAGTGACGCAGAATGTTTTCAGAAAAACACAGAAATTTACAACGAGGCGATTGAAATTGCGGAATCAGTTTTATATATGAAGCAGCACTCTGTAAACTGTATTCCTTCTGCCTTGTACATGATTACAAAACTTTTTCCAGAACTTTTTACACCAAATGATGCTACAAATTTTATCAACGATATGTTTTTAACAGCAGAAACAATATCCCCGTCGGATGTAGCAGAAATAAAAGATCATATTTCATTTATGTACGAACGTCTTTTACTTGAAGGTGTTGCTGCCGATGACTGGAGAGAGCCTGTTATAAGATGGATTGAAAGTTACGACTGGAAAGCCGAAGAAGAAAAATACAACAGCACTGAGGCATAACGATGTTTGAAGTAAGAGTTCAGGATGACTTTGCCGCTGCTCATTTTTTAAAAGATTATCACGGAAAATGCGAAAATCTTCATGGGCATAATTATAAGGTTTATGTACATGTTCAGGGGAAGACGCTAGACGAGGGCGGAATGCTATTAGATTTTACAGTGCTAAAAAAAGCATTAAAAGAAGTTCTTTCTGTAATTGACCACACAAACCTGAACGATATAAAAGAGTTTAACGACAACCCAAGTGCAGAACGGATTGCAATGTTTATATATAAAAATCTTTTAAAAGTTCTCCTCAAGGAGGGGCTGGATCTTTCAAAATCCTCAAAAAGCGGAACATATGTTTCAAAAATTGATGTATTTGAAACAGAAAAAAACCGCGCTAGATACATACCTTAATCAAAAATTGCATTTTTTATTGGTTTTATATAAAATAAAACATCATGACAAAAAAAATAAGCGAGCTGACAGGCTCTTTTGACAATATACGCGTTTTATCAGACGGCGAAACTATAAACACCACTCTTAATGATGTTGAAATTTCTTCATTAGCATTTGACAGCAGAGATGTAAAAGACGGCACTCTGTTTTTTGCTCTTCCAGGCACTCACACCACAGGAAATATTTTTATACCACAGGCAATAAAAAACGGTGCTAAAGCAATTGTTTTTCAGGATGATTTTGACGGAGAAACCAAAGAAAAAATTCAATCTGCAATTAACGAAACAAAGAATTCACCTGTATTTTTACGTGTAGTTGACAGCCGCAAAGTTATGGCTCCAGTAAGCGCATGTTTTTACGACAATCCATCAAAAAAGATAGCCATAATCGGTGTTACAGGCACAGAAGGAAAATCTTCAACAGTTTCTTTTATTTGGCAGCTTTTACGCCTGAACGGACACAAAGCGGGTTTTATTTCTACCGTTCAGTATTCACTTGGGGACGAAGCAATGGCAAATCCTCAGCATACAACAACTCCAGAGGCAACTGTAATTCAAAATTATCTTGCCCAGATGGTTCAAAACGGCTGTGAATACGCAGTTATAGAGACTTCAAGCCACGGATTATCAGAAAAACTCAACCGCACGGGAAATATCGATTTTGACTGCGGCGTCTTTATGAACGTTACACTAGAACACCTGGAGTTTCATGGTACATTTGAACAGTACAGGGATGATAAAGCAAATCTTTTTAGAAAACTGGATGAATGTTCACATACAAAAACAATTCTCGGTAAGCAGGTTGAAGTTCCTTCTTTTGGAGTAGTAAATCTTGAAGATGAATCAGCCCAATATTTTATCAAGGCAACTAAGAAAAATGTAATCGGCTTTACAACAGAAGGAAAGGCTGGAAAACAGGCTGTTGCTGGAGTAGAAGACCAAAAGCCCCTGCCTCCGATTCCTCATGATATTCCTTATCTTTTGGGACGGAACATTGCAAGCGCAAGCTACGGACTTACATTCAGCATTGTTGAACCTAATTTAGTTGACCGCAACTCAAGACCAATTCAAAAAGATATTATTCATGTAAAAGCACCTCTGCCGGGAGCATTCAATGCATACAACATAATGGCTGCTTTAATTACACTAAACCGACTAACATCTACACCTTTAGAAAAAATTGCCCAAAAAACAGTGGAAATGACACCTGTAAAAGGCCGCATGACCGTTATAGCTCAGGGACAGCCATTTGAAGTAATCGTAGACTACGCTCATACACCGTCAAGTTTTGAAACAATCTTTCCTCCAGTACGAAGAAGATGCAGTGGAAAAATGATAAGTTTGTTTGGAAGCGGCGGAGAAAGGGATACAAAAAAACGTCCTCTTCAGGGAGCAATTGCAGCGCGTTTCTGCGATTATGTGATTTTAACAGATGAAGACCCTCGCGGCGAAGATAGCATTGCTCTTTTGCAGGATATAGCACAAGGCTGTAAAAAAGAAGGAAAGATTCTTAACAAAGATTTGTTTATAATTCCTGACAGACCTAAGGCCATTAGAGAAGCATTTAAGATTGCAAAAAAAGGAGATATTGTTCTTCTTTTGGGAAAAAGCCACGAAAATTCAATTATATACAAGGATGGGCCTCACCCCTACGATGAAATTTCAGAAGCTAAAAATGCATTAAGGGAATTGGGATACTAATTTTTCTAAAATCATTCCCCGCAATCTCTACAAAGAATAGTCCACCTTTGTTATTTAAACGGATCCTTACTTTGATCAACAGTCATAAGTTCATCAACGTTTACACCATAGGACATTTTCTTTACAGATTTTAAAACCTGCTTATAACTGTACATTTTCTTTTCAACTTTCTGTTCATTCAAGGCCGCAAGAACTTTCTGCCCTGGATTATACTTTGACGCCTTAGAAAACAGTTCATTTCTGGGAACCGCTCTAGTTGTCGTCTTCAGTTCCTCCACAATGGAACTTACAATAATATCATCTTCTAAAACACTGATGGACAAAGCAGAAATATAGGCTTCAACAACATCATTTTTCTCTTTATCATAATAAAAGATTTTTACGGTTTCACTTTCATCTTTACTTTCATCATCTTCTTCAAAATAATCACAGGCGATAACAGTTGAAAATCTCAAAGGATTAGAAGAAGAATCAACTGCCTTAGTAAGATTTTTGTCAGAAAAAACAAAGGCTTTTTCAACAACAACAGCAGGAACAGTTTTTAGGGCGATACAAGACTTTTCCACATAGTAATCAACATTGTCATAAACAACCAATACATATTCTTTTTGATTGTTCGCCAGCTTTTTTATCTGAGGTTTATCTTTCAGAAAAACACTGTATACCTCTTCCCCTGCAGAAACTTTTAAAACAGGATGCATTTTTTCATCACGTCCAAAAAGATATAACTGCGCATCTTTCAGGAGAACAGTAGATTTTACAAGAGTTTCATCCGCTTCACTAGCAGCAGATTTTTTTATACAAGAAACATTTAAAATAAGTTCAGAAACTATTAAAAGAATTATAAAGCATTTTTTTTTCATATCTAATATATCGGAATAATCAACCCTACAAAAAACAAAAAACTCCTGCTGTAAGGAGTTTTTTGTCTTCAAAAAAAAATGATTCTCGGTTTTATTACACTACTTTTTCCAAGGATTTTTTCGTATAAATGTCTGGTCCCGCTCGTAACCAACAGAAATAATTCCTACATTTACTCCGCAGTAGTCTTCAATAAACTCTACATAGTTACGTGCATTTTTCGGAAGCTTCGAATATTTTCTAACGTCCTTGAGAGGAGTTTTCCAGCCTTCAAATTTTTCAAGAATCGGTTTAGCCTTTTCCATTGATTCTACACCGGCAGGAAAATCAGTTACAATTTTTCCGTCGATATCGTAAGCAACGCAGGCTTCAATTTGTTCCATAGGATCATAAATATCAAGATGAGTAAGAACAAGAGAGTCAATTGAATTTACACGGCAGGCATAGCGCAAAGCAACCAGGTCAAGATAGCCACAACGACGTGCGCGTCCAGTTGTTACACCGTATTCCCGTCCAGTTTCCCGTACAGTACGGCAAAGTTCACTTTCTGCCTCGTCGCTATCGTTAAATTCAGTAGGCATAGGACCATTGCCAACACGAGTCTCGTAAGCCTTAAAAACACCCAAAATTTTGTCTAAATCATGAGGTCCGATTCCGCATCCTGTGGCAGCCCCCGCAGAACAACTTGCACCAGAAGAAACATAAGGATAAGTTCCGCTGTCAATATCAAGCATTGCCCCCTGTGCACCTTCAAAAAGAATATTGTCTTTTTTAAATTCTGCCATTTTTGCGGTTAAATCAACACGCATTTCTAAGAGTTTATCTTTGTATTTATTAATATATTCAAGGTCTTCCCCGTCAAATTCGGCCATTTTTGCATTCCAATCAAGGTCTGCAAGACGGATTCCATCACGATGGGCTTTTTCTGCATAAGCAATACCAATTCCACGTCCTGTAGTTCCAATAGGACGTTTTCTTGAGACATCACGGTCTTTGTCCATCTGACGGTAACGAGGTAAAATGATGTGGGCACGGTCAGAAATAAAAACCCGGCCTTCCCAATTTATACCGTTATCCTTTAACATCTGAAGTTCATTAAAAAGAGCTTCCGGATCAATAACCATTCCTGCACCTAAAAATACAGATTTATCCGGATACAGAATCCCGCTTGGCACCTGGTGAAGGGCAAACTGTTTTCCATCTACAACGATTGTGTGTCCCGCATTTGGACCACCTGCATAGCGAACAACATATTTTGCGTCTTCTGCAAGATAATCAACGATTTTACCTTTTCCTTCGTCACCCCACTGGGCACCAATTACAACGACCTTCATAAAAGCTCCTGAACATCAAAAAAGAGGTCTTTCAACCTCAAAAAAATCGTATAAATAATACCAAAATCACTGTTTTTTTTCAATATATGGGCGTCTGTCATTCGCTTATCGCTCATGCCACCGGGTGCTACGAGGCTCCGGCGTCTTACGCGCCTACGGTGCCTTGCACCCCCATAAGAGGCCTCTTCGCCCCCTGACGCATGATTTTAATTCAGGGAAAAACAAACTCCAGCCTCTATTTCAGGATAAATATTTAGTTCATCGTCTATTTTTATTTTTTTATTATGCTCTGCCTTTTCAAAAGCCTTAGAATTTTCTTTTGTCTCAAACAAACATATTAAGCCTGCAAAAAGTTTTATATGCTTAACGGGAGTAAAACCGACACACACTCTTCCACTGGGATAAGCAAAAAGATCAACATTATACATTTCCTCTTCAGTTTTTGTTTCATCTTTTTCGATTTCAAGGCCAAACAGGTTTCCTTGAATTTCAAAGTCAAAATTAAATTTTCCAATTTCTAAACGACTTCCAAGTCCCGCTATAAGGACATTTTTACTATCGTTCGTACTAAACTTTCCTTCCATAAAGTTTTTAGGACTTGCTGCAATTCCAATTACTGTATAGATGTGCCTGTTTCCAGAATTCAATACAGCTCTCATTGTGTTGTTGGAGGTGTAAGAAAAGCCTGTCTCAAAAACTCCTGTTCTAGAATAATTAATCAAACCTATCTGATAGCCTTCAAGTTTATCTGCTATATTAATTAGTCCAACTTGAAATCCGCGATTTGTTACGTCCTTTGAAACATTCACAATCCCTGCTACTTGAACTCCATCTAATTCTCTACTTACATTTGCTATACCAGAAATCTGTCCGCCTTTTATGGATTTAACGGTATTAAAAATTCCAGCAATCTGCACACCTTCTGCTTCCTGAGCAGCATTTACTATTCCAGCAAGCTGCGCCCCTGTAACAGCATTTGCAATGCTGATAATTCCTGAATTTTGAACACCATTTACTTTTTTACCACTCATGGAATAAATTCCAGAAGTCTGCATGCCGTTTACGGTATTTGCTTCACTTCCAATTCCACTGATTATCGCACCGTTTACTTCTTCTACCCGTGTACGGATTAAACCTAGGGCAAAACAAGTTGAAATATCTTTTTTCAAATAAATAGAAAACTCATTGCAAACAAAGGAAAAATCAGCAGGAATAAAAGCTATGTCATTATCTTCTTCCTCCCTCTGACTTAAATCATCAGCTGTATCCTCTATTCCACGCACACGATTAACTGTCTGCTTTACGGACCTTAAAGACGACGAAGAAACCTCATAAATTTTTCCTTCATCTAAATTAAACTTTCCCTGCAAGGTTTCTTTTTCTGCAATTACAGTAGCATTGTATTCACCTTTTTCCAGAGCCAGAAAAACAGGAGTACCCTCAATTTTGTTTATTTCGCTTACCAGCTTTTTATTTGAATCACGAATGATAACGCGACCATCTAAATCAGAGGGCAAAAGAACAATACTGTCATAAGAAGATATATCCGAAAGAACAAGATCCCCAGAGCCAACCAGAGTTATGTTATAGTTCGGGTGCTGAGGACCGGCTTGAGTATTTTGTGTCTTAGAAAGTGTCTCGCTGAATGCATAAGAATAAAGCTCATTCAGCGTAACTTTTTTATCTCCGGAACTGTCTGCCGCCCCTCTAAGGCCTGTAAGCATTGCATTTGTAAAAAAAGATGAACCGATTTCGTCTGATTCCTGGGAGAATTCTTGACTGGAACTTGAAGAAAGATAGGCGTGTCCCTTTACGACAGAAGAATCATCAAACAAAAAAGGCTTTTTCTTTTGCCCGCCCTTTGTGCGAATAAAATTTCCAGAATAGCAGGAATCCAAAATTACTACGTGAACATCACTGGGAACCCTTGAAATCGATGCTTTCAGTGATGAATAATCGTAAGATGTTTTTCCCAGCAAAAGGGAGTTTTCGTCAGAATGCCCTGAATAGTAAAACAGAAACTCCGAGCGTTTTGATTTTGCCTGATTTCGTTTTATCATCGCCGAGATATTTTCCATGGCTTCGTCCAAATCATCTTTTGAAGGATCCAGCAAAAGAATTCCATTTGTCTTAGAAATTCCTCCTACTTCGGTCATTGTTTTCTGAAATGCGATTGCATCACTTCCAGCATATAAAAGTTTTTGTTTGTCTTTTCCGCCTTCATTTGAGCCTGCAAAAATTGCATATCGCTCAACGCCGCCTTCATTACTTTCCTGTGCAAATAACGAAGCATTTGATAAAAAGAAAACAAAAAATATAACTGATGCAAAACTAAAATATTTTTTCATAAATCTCTTTCCTTTTATTTTTTTAGCAACACAAAAATTGAACCATCACAATTTTTTGGAAGATAACTTCCTTCTTTTAAGAAATCTATACTTAATTTATTTCTTTCAATTTTTTCTAATTTGCTTAGTTCAAACTCATCTTTTGAAGCTACAAAAATAAAACACTCATAATTTGGCGCATTATCCAGTGAATATGCAAACGACAGCGGAACTTCTTCGCCAGTTTTTTCTAATTTTTGCGCTGTCCAGGAATTTTCTGGAAAATGACGCGTTATATTTTTATTTCCGTCTACACTAAAAATTATTCCGTAATTATATGATGATGGAATATATGTTATTTGAATCAAATCATTTTCTTCTGCAACTTCACCATTTTTTAATAGAACAGCACCCCCGTTTTCCTCTCGATACAGGCGAATCTGATGGTGTGAATCTAAACCTTTTACACGCTCCCCCCGCTCTTGAAAAGCAATACCACCTGTTTTTAACATTAAAGGCAAGGCAAAGGCCATAACAAAAATGGCTGCAGCAGCAAAGCTTACAATTTTAGGTTCAAATTTTAAAACAAAAGAGCGTTTTTTATTTTGTGCAGAAAATTTTTCATCAAAACGCTTTTGCATATCATCAACTGAATAAATGCGTAATATTTCCTTATTCGATTCTTCAAGATTTTTAAGTTCTCTTTCAAGATTTTCTTTCCCATACTTTGAGTAATAATCTTCCTTATTTTTTTCACCAGCTGAAATTTCTTCAAGTAAAAGTTGTGGAATCATCTTTACACCTCCGCCTTAAATTTTTGTGCATATTTTTGAAGTTCTCTTATCCTTTTTCTGACTCCCGAAACAGACATTCCAACCTCAAGCGCGGTCTCTTCAAGGGTTAATCCATCAACAAAATGAAGGGTTGCTATCAGAAGGTCTTTTTTGTCCCGTTCTTCGAATATTTTTTCAAGTATAACTTTTGCTTCTATTTTTTCTTTTTGTTTTTCTCCCTCTGAACCATCCTCAAAAGTTTCACTCAATTTTTCAAAATCAGGCCCTGCCCTTAATCTATCTGAGCGTATTTTATTTAAACAAATTCTAGTTGCAGTTACATAAAAAAGACTTGAACAAAGCACCCTTATCTTGCACTTTGATTCAATAATCCGAACAAAAACATCCTGCATAGCGTCTAAAGCTTTTTCTTCATCTTTTAAAATCGCCCTGCATCGCCTTAAAACCATAGGCCCAAATTTTTCGTAGAGTTCTGCAAAATCTTCATTTGAAACTTTTTTATTCATTTGCCAGTGTTTTTTTTCCTTCTTTCTATTGGACACTTTTAAAACAAAAAAGTGTTACTCTTTATAAAAAAGTAACACTTTTTATAAAAAAAACTTAGTATATTTTATGTTTTTTTTAAGTCACTCAATTAACCGTTCATTATTATACAGAATTTTAATATTATAAGTTATCAATGAATTTATAATTCTTAAAACAACGCTTTATGCAAAATCTTTACAACATCATTTGCCTGTGCTTGATCTACAAGCATACTGATATTAACTTTACTTGCTCCCTGGCTTATCATCTGAACATTGATATTTTCTTTTGTAAGGGCTGTAAACGCATCTGCAAGAATTGAACTTGAATGAGCTGCATCACAAATGATTGTTACAATTGCCTTATCTGTTTTTACGGTTACATCAGCACCTTTTTTTAAGTCTTCTACAAGGCCTTCAAGTTTTGTATTTCCATTTACAGTTAAGGAAACAGAAACTTCAGAAGTTGCAATAACATCAACGCTTACATTCCATTTTAAAAACTGATTAAATACATGAGCTAAAAATCCGCATGCCCCAAACATATTATTTGACTGAATATCTATAAGACTTACATTTTTTACGTTTGTAATAGCAATAACGCGAGGAGTAGAGCCACTGTGCTTTTCGCGAATTACAGAACCTTCGCTCTTTATATTGTATGAATTTTTTACACGTACTGGAGTTCCAGTTTTGCGACATGGAATCATCGAACGTGGATGCAAAACCTGACTGCCAAACATTGCCAGTTCCTGTGCTTCTTCGTAAGTAACTTCAGGAACAGTCCTTGCCTCTTTTACAATACGAGGGTCTGTAGTTAAAATTCCGTCAACATCTTTCCAGGTTTGAATTTCGTCTGCGCCCAAAGCAGAACCAAGCATTGTTGCAGAAAGATCTGAGCCACCACGACCTAAAGTAGTAATTACACCATTTTTATCTTTTGCAATAAATCCTGTTACAATTGGAATTTCTTTTTGAGTGCCTTTTTTATAATCCGAGAGAGCTTTAGGAATATTTTCCCACACTTCATTTAAAAGGCTTGCATTCATAAAATTTGAATCAGAAACAAAACCTGCATCCCAGGCATCATAAAAACATGCTGGAGTACCAAGTCTGTTCAGGTAAGATGTCATCATACGAACACTCATACGCTCACCAAAAGAAACTAGATAATCTCTTGAACGTTTTGAAAGTTCGTGCAGCATACTAATACCGGTTAAAAGGGTCTTTAACTCATTTAAAAGTTCTTTTATTGCAGGAATATCAAGGCCAAGTTCACGGGCAGTGTCATAATGAAGTTTTTCAACTTTTTCAATATCAACTTTGCCATTTACAGCCATATCTGCTGCTTCGAGCAAATGGTCGGTTGTGTCCCCCATTGCACTTAAAACAACAAGTGGGCGTTCTTCTTTATACGCCTGAATAATTGAAGCAACATGCTTGATTCTTTCCGAATTAGCTACGCTTGAGCCACCAAATTTCATTACTATCATAGTAAGAATTATTTTAGCGATTTGAATGAATTACGACAACATTTACTAAACTAATTTTTTCTTGCTCCAGGCCTGCAATATACGCTGCTGATTTTCGTCCGTTGAGAGAAGAAATTTTGCAAACATTTCGTTTGTCTGTACAAATTCCTGAGAAAGGATAATCTGTTCATCTGGCGTAAAATTACTCAGCACATAGTCTGCAATGTCGCGGTTAACGGGTTTAGTCAGCCCGAATCTAAGACGCCAGAAATCAGCAGTCCCGAAGGAAGCCTTCATTGAGCGAAGACCATTATGACCGCCAAGTCCTCCGCTCCATTTTAAACTTACGGTTCCAATGGGAAGCTCAAGTTCATCGTGAACAACAAGTATTTCCTGTGGAAGAATTTTATAAAAATGAGCAAGTTCACATACACTCTCTCCACTTAAATTCATATATGTTAAAGGCTTTAAGAAATAAATTTTTTCAGGAGCACAGTCAGGTACAACCGGGGCAGAACCGTCTTTTTTTGCATACATTCCAGTTTCAAAAAACCACTGTGCAAGTTTGTCTGTTTCGACAACGGCATAATCACCCTTAAATTTATTCAAGAAGTTTAATCTGTTGTAAAAAGGAAGCTGAGAGGCAAACTGCCATGCAACATTGTGACGGGTCTTTTCATATTCGCTTCCGTAATTTCCTAAAAATGCAACGAGTTTTATCATAAGAAGCAGTATATAATGAATGATTTATTTTTGCACTAGCGCTGGGAGCCCCATAGTCCGCCACAGGCGGATGAGCGAATAGCGAAGGGCGGACATAGCGACCTGCAGAATGCAGGTAGTGCCCGATAAAAATTTTACTCTTAAACATTTAGAAAAACTATGATAAAATGAATTCACTTTTTTTAAGGATAAATAATGGCAGACTACCACATCTTTGATTCGGCTCCGGAAGGAACTCCGGTTGCAAATTTCGTTCATCTTCATGTTCACTCAGATTATTCGCTTTTAGACAGTTGTGCAAAAGTTGACGATTTGGTGGCTAAGGCAAAACGTCTGAACATGCCGGCTCTTGCACTTACTGACCACGGCAATATGTTTGGCGCACTTTATTTTGAAAATCTCTGCCATAAAAATGGAATAAATCCCATTGTTGGTGAAGAATTTTATGTTGCCTACGGAAGTCATCTCGAAAAAAATGATGTACCCTACTCCCACAAAGGAGAAGACGGAGACCGACAGGCTCATTATTTTCATTTAATTTTATTGTGCGAAAATCAAACAGGCTACAAGAACATGAGCTGGCTTTCTTCAATTGCTTTTCAGGAAGGATTGTATTACGGTAAACCCCGTATTGATTTTGAACTTTTAGAAAAATACCATGAGGGAATCATCTGTCTTTCTGCCTGTATTGCTGGAGAACTTCCTCAGCTGCTTCTGGCTGGAAAAGATGAAGAAGCAGAAGAATTAGCCTTAAAATATAAAAATCTTTTTGGACCAGACCATTATTATATTGAACTTCAAGATCATGGGCTTGAGGACCAGAAATTTGTGAATAAAAAATTAATTGCAATGGCTCGAAAACTAGACATTCCTTTAGTTGCCACAAATGATATTCATTACATCGAAAAAGAAGATTGGGAAGCTCAGGACTGTCTTAGATGTATCGGTTTTAAGAAAAATTTAAACGAACCTCATCAGACAATGGGGGGCGATAAACACGAATGGTATTTTAAAACCGAACAGGAAATGCGGCTTTTATTTCCAGATTGTCCTGATGCTTACGAAAACACGGTAAAGATTGCAAACATGTGTGATCTTACAATTCATCAGTATAAAACCCAGGAATTAAAAGGCTGCCTTCCGCGATTTGAACTGCCAAAAGAATTTCAGACTCATGGTGAAGACTATGCAAAAAATCAAGATGACTACATGCGCCATCTTGTGGAAGAAGGTTTAAGAAAACGTTACGAAAAGATTACGCCGACCATCCGCCAGCGTGCAGAATACGAGTTGGGTATCATTTTTAAGATGGGATTTTCAGGATACTTTCTTATTGTATGGGAATTTATTAACTGGGCAAAATCAACGTGGGATAACGTAAACAATCGGCCTAAACCCTATATTCCCATTGGACCTGGACGAGGTTCAGGGGCTGGTTCTCTTGTGGCATATTCACTGGGAATTACCGATATTGACCCTTTCAGATTTAAACTTATTTTTGAACGCTTCTTAAATCCAGAGCGCGTTTCCATGCCGGATTTTGACGTTGATATGGACTTCGATTATCGTCAAGATATCATTCAGCATACAAGAGACCTTTATGGAGATCCCCAGGTAGGACACATTGTTACATTCGGTACTTTAAAGCCAAAAAACTGTATCGCCGATGTAGGACGCACTTTAGGGATTCCTCTGAGCGAAGTAAACATGCTTAAATCAAAAGTTTCTGAAAACTTAAAGGCAAAACTAAAAAACTGCTTTGAAGAGGCAAACGAAAAGTTTCCTGACGGAGGGCAACTTGCTCCGTTCCGCCATGATCCGCGCTACGAAAAACTCTTTGACCTTGCATTAAAACTTGAAGGTTGCAAAAGAAACACAGGTTTACACGCATCAGGAATGGTTATCGGTCTTACGGCCTTACCAGATTGGGCTCCTGTATTCAAGGATTCTAAAACGGGAGAAGTCGGTGTTCAATATACAATGGATATTATTGAACCCTGCGGGCTTGTAAAATTTGACTATCTTGGTTTAAAAACCCTTTCTCTAATTCGCTATGCAGAAAACATCATCAATAAACACAAAAAAGAAGGTGAAGAAAAATTTATCTGTGCAAACGTAAGCGAAACCGATAAACCAACTTTTGATCTGTTTAAGAAAGGCGACTCTGTTGCAGTTTTTCAGTTTGAATCCCCGGGTATGCAGAAAATTTTAAGGCAGTTCCAGCCTGAAAAACTTGAGGATCTGGTTGCCTTAAACGCACTTTACCGTCCGGGACCAATGCAGTTTATTCCAAATTACATAGACGGTAAATTTAAGCCAGAAACGATTCATTACCCTGATCCATGTCTTGAGCCGATTCTAAAAGAAACCTACGGCGTTATGGTTTATCAGGAACAGATTATGCAGGTTTCTCAAAAAATCGCAGGCTTTTCTTTAGGTGGTGCTGATATGCTTCGCCGTGCCATGGGAAAGAAAAAACCTGAGGTTATGATGGGAAAAAAAGTTGAATTTGAGGAAGGCGCTATAAAACAGGGATTTACAAAGGAACATGCAGACGAAATCTTTGACATCATGGTTCCATTTGCCGGTTACGGTTTTAACAAATCCCATGCCGCTGCCTATTCTGTCCTTGCCTACCGCACAGGCTACCTTAAGGCAAATCATCCTGCAGAATTTATGGCAGCAAACCTTACAAACGAAATTACGTCTACTGACGGTCTGCCTGTTTATATAGCGGAAGCCAGACGAATGGGAATCGCCGTGGATCCGCCTGACGTTAACCGCTCTGACGATATTTTTGACGTTGTTGACGGACATATTGTTTTTGGCTTTAGAGGAATAAAAGGAATGGGCACGTCGGCTGCGCAGGCAATTGTAAAAGAAAGAACAGAAAACGGCGTGTTCAAAAATTTTATCGATTTTCTTGAGCGAATGATTACCGTTAAAGAAGATGTATTTGATGAAGAAAGCGGTCAGAAAAAAGGTGAAAAACTGGCAATAAATAAAAAAGCTGTCGAAGTCTTAATCAAATGCGGAGGTTTTGACAACCTTGGACAAAACCGCCCGACTTTAATAGCAAACTTAGACAAGGCATGGGCTTATGTAGAAAAGAAACTTTCCGGCGGAGATGACGGTCAGATAAGCCTCTTTGAAAATACAGGAGTAAAAGAATTCTCAGACTTTGTATTTGAGGATGTTGCAGACTGTACCAAAATGGAAAAACTCAACATGGAAAAAGAGTTAATCGGCTGTTATGTTTCAGGTCATCCTCTCGACGAGTACGCAAAAGCCTACGAAAAAGCAACCCTCAATTCACTTAATATCCAGCGTGAATCTAAAAATGCAAAAAGCCAATATGCTTCTGACATTGCAAACGGAGGAAGGTCATGGCAAATGAAAAACTCTGGAAAAGAATATGTTGCAATCGGTATGCTGACAGAGCTTCGATCAATTATCACCAAAAAGCAGACTGCAATGGCTTTTGCAAAACTACAGGATTACAACGGTACTATTGATTTAACCTTCTTTCCTAAAGCGTGGGAACAGTTACAAGGAAAAATCGAAAATGACACTGTTTATGCATTCCGAGGCAAACTAGACACAAGCCCTGACAGAGAAGAGCCGTCTTTTATAGTTGATTCAATCGAAGATCCTCAGGTTCTTCAAAACCGCGCAATTCAGGAAGTCCATATTCAGCTTGAAGATGGATTTCACGAAGAACAGCAAATTTTTAATTTAAAGGAATTTTTATTTGGAAATTCCGGCACATGTTCAGTATATTTTCATATGAATGTGGGAGAAAATTCGTATACAATAAAAGCAAATACGCAGCTTTCCGCACCAAATACGAAGGATTTTTTAGAGTCCTTAAAAGCACAGCCTTTTGTTCGAGAAGTCTGGGCCGAATAAAACAACACACTTGCACATGACTAAAATCAGTGAACAAGTGATACTATATGGAGAACTATATGTTACAGTCTTTTAGAATTCTTGCGTCTGCAGTAAATATATACTCATTTTTGTGTTTTATAAGAATTACTCTGACCTGGTTTCCAAAAGCAAATTATTCTTCGGTTGGTAGAATTCTTTCTTCAATCTGCGACCCGTACCTTAATCTTTTTAAAAAATTCCGCTTTTTGATTATTCGCGGTCTTGATTTTTCGCCGGCGGCAGCATTATGTGTACTTTTTGCACTGGCAACTATTTTAACAAGTTTAAGTGCGGGCCATCCCTTAAGCGTGGGATATTTTCTTGCGATTCTTGTCAGCCTTATCTGGTCAATCATTTCATCAGTTTTTAAGTTTTTAATCGCTCTTTTGATTATAAGGCTAATCTTTTATATGATTATGCATTTTATCTCCAAAAGAAAGGGTTATCAGTCTTACAGCCCGATTTGGGATCAGATTGATCATTTTATTTCACCTTATATTTACAAAGTTTCAGGCATATTTATAAAAAGATTTATTCCTTTTACGACAGCACTTATAATTACAATAATTATTTCCATAATTGCCGTAAAACTAGCGGATTTTGCAATTGCATTTATCTGCACAATGATAAATTCTCTTCCTTTTTAGCGAGCCATGAAAGTTGAAGAAATAAAAAATTCAATATCCTCTTTAAGCGGTGTAGGACCTAAAATTGCCTCACTTTTTGCAAAATTAAATGTATTCACCGTAGGTGACCTTCTTCAGTTTTATCCACGAAATTATGAGGACAGGACAAAAAAAATATCCTTTTCTCAGGCCGCCCTTTCTTCAAAAATTCATACAATCGCAAAAGTAATTGCTCATGAATGGTTTGGCTACGGAAGAATGCGCACTCTCAAAATTATAGTTAACGATGGAACAGGAACAGGGGAACTCATTGCCTTTAACCGCAGTTTTCTAGAAAAATCATTTCCCGTCGACTCAATAATAAGCGTTACAGGACGATTTGAAGTAAAATACGGAAAACTACAGTCCTCGTCTTTTGACGCACAAAAAATAAGTGAATCAGGTAATATTGAAGATTATATAGATGCAATGCCTCCTGACTCAAAGATTATTCCTGTCTATCATCTGACGGAAGGGCTCAATCAAAAAACCGTGCAAAAAGCAGTAAATGCCGCGCTTAATCAATTTGCTTTCAGCGTAGATAACGAGCTGCCACAAAACATAATAAAAGAGCGTAATCTTTTAGAAAAAAAAGATGCAATTAAATTTATTCATAATCCTCCTTCCGTTGCAGGCTATAACGAAGCACGAAAAACTCTTGTTTATGAAGAACTGTATTTTTTTCAATGTTCCATTGCAAGGCAGTCTATTGAGCACAGAGGAAGACTTCCTGAATTGACAGTAAACACCAGCAATTTAATCGAAAAAACAGGGCAGAATTTTGAACTTGAAATTTCTGATGAGGTATTTATAAAAACACTTTCCCCACGGCAAAAACAATATCTTTCACGGCTTTTGTTCAAGCCTACTGCCGACCAGAAAAAAGTCATTATCCAGATGAATAAAGATATTGATAAAAGTTATGAAAACACACTAGAAGCAAAACTTAATGGCTCACATCCGTTTTCAATGCGTACACTTTTGCAGGGGGATGTTGGAAGCGGAAAGACATTAGTTTCTTTTTTTGCTGCCCTTCGCATAATTGACTGGGGAAGTCAGGTTGCATTTATGGCTCCAACAGAAATTCTTGCAAGACAACATGCAGAAAATGCCGCAAAAGATTTAGAAGCCTTGTCGATCAATGTTGCTTATTTAACTGGGAACATAAGTTCAAAAGGAAGAAAACAGCTTCTTTCGGCCCTAAAAGACGGTTCTGTAAATATCGTAATCGGCACCCACGCACTTTTTTCTAAAGAAGTTCAATACAAAGATTTGGCCCTTACAATAATTGACGAGCAGCATCGTTTTGGAGTCATGCAAAGAAGCGCAATTGTTAATAAGGGCCGTACCAGTCTTGAGCCAAAACTACTCGAACCGAATCTTTTAATGATGAGTGCAACCCCTATTCCACAAACTCTGGCCCTTACTGTTTTTGGCGACCTTGATATACTTTCGATACACACAATGCCTCGCGGACGAAAACCGATACAAACATACCTTACAAAACAGGGAAACGAATCAAACGCCTATGAAGCAGTTCGCGCAGAATTAAAAAAAGGTCATCAGGCGTATTTTGTATATCCTGCTATTGAAACAGACTATTCATTTTCGTCTTCTGATAATAATAGTTCATCATTAAAATCTGCCGAAGAAGCATTTGATTTTTTACAGCGTCAGGTTTATCCGGAATTCAAATGTGCGCTTATTCACGGAAGAATTGAAGAAGAAAAACAGGCAACAATCCTAAATGATTTTAAGGATGGAAAAATTAATATCCTTGTAGCGACAACGGTTGTGGAAGTTGGCGTAAATGTACCAAACGCAAGCTGTATGGTTATCGAAATGGCAGACAGATTCGGGCTGGCCGCCCTGCACCAGCTTAGAGGACGAGTAGGACGAGGAAGTGACCAGTCTTACTGTTTTTTAATCTATTCAAAGAATATAAGCGAATCAGGTATTGCACGGATGAAAGTTATAAGGCAGACAACGGACGGCTTTAAAATCGCCGAAGAAGATTTAAAATTGCGCGGTCCAGGTCAGATTACCGGAACCGCCCAAAGTGGTGAATTAACATTTTCTCTTGCTGACCTATATAAAGACCAGAAAATCATGGAAATAGCCCGTATAGACGCTTTTAAAAACTATGCAACGTAACTTGCAAGTCTTCTGGCACGTACAGGATGCTGCATACGAGTAATTGCTGTCTTTTCAATCTGACGAATTCTTTCCTTTGTTAAACTGCAATGTTCACCAACCTGAGCCAAAGACATCGGTTTTGCACCATTAAGTCCGTAGCGAAGGCGAATTACTTTTTCTTCATTAGGCTTTAATGTGCCAAGCACATTTTCAATATCATTTCTAAGGCTTTCATTCATTATTTTTTCATCTACATTAGAATACTTTTCATCTTTAATAAAATTACCGATAGTTCCGCTGTCACCGTCCTTCCCTTCAACCTGGGCGTCAAGACTTACCATTTCCCGGCTTATTGCAATCATTTCCCTGACATGAGATTTTTCCATTCCAAGCATCTGTGCAACAGCAGAAATTTCCTGTTCCTCTGATTTTTTACCGTGAACAGTTTTTCTTGCCTTTTCAATCTGAACAAGTTCATTGACACGGTTCATTGGCAAACGTATTGAACGGCCTTTTTCGCAGACGGCTTTTAGAATTGACTGACGAATCCACCATACGGCATAGGAAATAAAATGATATCCCTTGCTTACGTCAAATTTTTCAATTGCAGTCAAAAGACCGATATTTCCCTCACTGATTAAATCCACTAAATCCAGGCCGTGATTTTGATATTTTTTTGCAACATTAACAACAAAACGAAGATTTGCATTTACAATTTTATCTTTTGCACTTTTATCACCAGATTGAGCCTTAACAGCAAGTGCAGTTTCTTCCTCATGATTTAGCAGAGGAATTTTATTAATTTCTTTAAGATACATACTCAAGATTTCTTCGTCATTTGTCATTTGCATTCTCCTGATAAAATTATTTTCATTAATATTTATGCAATTATCGTGCCAACTTTTATATATTTATCAGGGTGCCGCAATTTCTCAAAAATCTAAAATTTAACGTATAAAAATCTTCCCATTCCTCTTAAATCCGTGCCTTCAGGCTTGCTACGCGCGGTCCTTACGGACTAACTTCGTTACCTTACGGCCCGGGGCACAATCATACAGTATCTTTTTGACACACTAAAAGTCATAATATTTGTTCAAGTGTCATTTTGACTCAATATTTTTTTTATGATTTTTATTGACGATTAAAAAGTAAAATTATTATATTTAAAGCATAAATAAAGCAATTTTTTTTGGAGGCAAATAAATATGAAACTTAAGCCATTGGCAGACAGAGTTCTTTTAAAACAGGAAAAGGCAGAATCTAAAACTGCATCAGGAATCATCCTGCCAGAAGCAGCTCAGGAAAAAACTCAGACTGCTACAGTAGAAGCTGTTGGACCTGGAACAGAAAAAGAAAAAATCACTGTAAAAGTTGGGGACAGAGTTATGTACGATAAATATGCAGGCGTTCAGGTAAAAATGGACGGTGATGAATATTTAATCGTTAAAAACTCAGATATAATTGCAATCGTAGAATAAAAATCTAATTTCTACAAAAAGGAACCGCTATGTATAAAGCGGTTCTTTTTTTTTATTTTATTTGCTTTTTTAATAAACGGGCATCCGCATTCTCCGGATCCAAACTTATCGCATAATCCAAAGACAATATTGCCCCATTCATATTCTGCATGTCCTTTTGAATA
>JAZSJM010000114.1:0-2624 GCA_045534325.1 Treponema sp.
GTGTTATGCCTCAGCATTAGAATATACGATTCAAGGCACAATTCGTACAAGTTCCTATTATTGTTGCTGTAAATAAAATTGATAAACCAGATGCAAACCCTGATAAGGTAATGACACAGCTTTCTGAGCAGGGTTTAACCCCAGAAGAATGGGGTGGAGATACTCAATATGTAAAAATTTCTGCTCTCAAAGGTGAAGGAATAGACCTTCTTCTTGATGCTATTCTTTTACAGGCAGAAATGCTTGAACTGAAAGCTCATTGGGAAACACGTGCAGAAGGAAAAGTTATTGAGTCGCGCGTAGACCAGGGTAGAGGTGTCGTTGCTGACGTTGTAATTCAGAGCGGTACCCTTAAAGTAGGGGATCCGTTTGTTGCAGGAATTTATTCAGGTAAAGTGCGTGCAATGTTTAATGATCGCGGTGAAAAAATTAAGGAAGCAACTCCTTCAATGCCTGTAGAAGTTTTAGGTCTGGATGAAATGCCAAATGCAGGCGATCCTTTCCAGGTAACTGAAACTGAACGTGATGCACGTGATATTTCAAATAAACGTCAGGAATTAAAACGCTACGAAGCAGCAAAGGCCGTTAAGAAAGTTACTCTTGATAATCTTGTTTCTACAATCGAAGCAAGTGAAGTAAAAGAACTTAAGGTTATCATCAAAGCAGACCTTCAGGGATCTGCAGAAGCCCTTAAACAATCTCTTGAAAAACTTTCAACTCCTGAAATTCGCCTTAACGTTATTCATTCTTCGGCTGGTGCTATTAACGAAAGTGATGTAACCCTTGCTTCAGCAGATGAAAATGCAATTATCATCGGATTTAACGTTCGTCCTACAGCAAAGGCAAAAATGCTGGCAGATGAGGAAAAAGTCGAAATTCGAAAATACAATATCATCTACAAATGTGTTGAAGAAATTCAGGCTGCAATGGAAGGTATGCTTCGCCCTGATACTCTTGAACAGACGCTTGGTACTGCAGAAGTTCGTGATACTTTCCGTGTTCCAAAAGTTGGTGTTATTGCAGGATGTTATATCACAGACGGTCTTGTTAAGAGAACTGCTGTTGTTAACCTTATCCGCGAAGGTATAGTTAAGTGGACAGGTAAAATTACATCCCTTAAGCGGTTTAAGGAAGATGCAAAAGAAGTTAAAGCAGGATTTGAATGTGGTATCGGCTTAGAGAACTGGCAGGATATTCAGGTAGGAGATCAGCTTGAATTTATAGAATTCGTTGAAGTTGCACGTAAACTTGGCGAATCATTAGTTGATGAAAAAGCAGAAGCTGAAGCAAAGGCAAAGGAACTTGCGGCTCAGGCTAAGGCAGAAGCAGACGCACTGGCAGCACAGGCGGCAGCTGAGGAAGCAGAAGCAAAAGCTAAAGGAAAGGCAAAAAAAGCTGAAAGAGCAAAGAGTGCTTCTAAGAATGTTCCGCCTGTAAACGAGGCTGAATAATGGGTGAATATAGACTTTCGAGACTCGGTGAACAAATTCGTGAGGAAATTTCAAAATTGATTCTTTCTCAGAAGGTAAAAGATCCACGTGTCTCAACTTTTTTGACAATTAATCGTGTCGAAGTAGTTGCAGATCTTGCCTATGCCAAAGTTTATGTTTCAAGTTTTTTGCCTGAAAGTCAGATTGTAAAAGGTGTTTCAGGCTTAAACAGTGCTGCAGGATTTATACAAAGTTCAATTGCAAAAAAACTTACCATAAGAAAATTTCCTAAATTGACTTTTATCGCAGATAATTCAATAAAAGAAGGCTTTGAGATGGTTAACAAATTAAATCAACTTGAAGCAGAGGAAAATGAAGCAGCTAAATCTATCGGTCAGGAGTAAGATTGATTCTGGAATCCTGCTTTTAGCAAAGCAGTCTGGAGAGACCAGTTTTTCTTCACTTACGTCAGTAAAAAAATCTCTTGCAACTACAAAAGTCGGTCATACCGGAACTCTTGATTCCTTTGCAGACGGTCTGCTCGTTGTCCTTACTGGTAAACTTACGCGTCTTGTTCCTCATATAACAAATTTTGATAAAACATATTTGGCTTTAATTGAATTTGGTACTCAAACTGACACTCTGGATCCTACGGGAAATATAATTGATACAGGAAGAATCCCTTCAGAAGAAGATGTCAGAATGGCTCTCAAAAAGTTTAAGGGTGAAATCGAGCAGGTGCCTCCAGAGTTCAGTGCACTTCATGTTAACGGAAAAAGAGCCAGCGATCTTGTGCGTAGTGGTCAGAAGGTCGAGCTCAAGCCACGTAAAATAACAATTCACTCTATTTTGCTTTTAGATTTTTATGATAAATATGCTCTTGTCGTAGTAAATTGCTCAAAAGGTACTTATATCCGTTCTCTTGCCCGTGATATTGCAAAAGAATGTGGAACAGTTGCTCACTTAAAAGCTCTTAGACGTACAAGTGTTGGACCGTTTAATTTGCGTGATGCAGCCGGATACAAAGATTTAGGAGAGTTTACTGTTTCAAATATTTTATACGGTGAAAAAAAAGAGTTTGTAAGCCGCAGGGATAGTGAAATTTTTAAAAATGAGGTATTAAATTCCCTTTATTCATTCACACCAGAAATTGCTTTGCAATGCGGTTTTACTCCTTCACTTTTGACACAGGCA
>JAZSJM010000077.1:0-12682 GCA_045534325.1 Treponema sp.
AGCCTCAATACACGCCCCGCAACCAATGCAAAGATCATGGTTTACGGTTACATATCCGCCGGCACCATTATTACATAGTTTTACAGGACAGACAGATATGCATCTGTGACAGTTACAACATTTTTCTTTGTCGACATTAATTACTGGTCGTAGGTGGCCTGACAATTCAGAAGCTGGCATAACAAACTCCAATTAACACTTAAAGAAATATGAAAATATTATAATCCGCATTATTTTAATAGACAAATTTTTTTGTAAACTTTATGCTAAAAAAGTGAGTAAAATAGAAACTGTAACAGATATTCAAAAATTTCTGTTTTCCCTTCAGGATAAAAAATACCGTGATTTTCAGTCAAAGTTGATTCCCACGATAAATGCAAATACGGTTATTGGAGTAAGAACTCCTCAATTGCGTGATTTTGCCAAAAAAGTTTTTAGTTCTTCCTGCAAAACTGAGTTTTTAAAAACTATTCCCCATAAATATTTTGATGAAAATCAGTTGCATGCTTTTGTAATTAGTCTTGAAAAAGATTTTAGTGAATGTATTTCACTTGTTGAAAAATTTTTACCATACATTGATAACTGGGCAACAAGTGATCAGCTCTCTCCTAAGGTATTTAAAAGGAATAAAAAAGAACTTTTGCCATATATAAATAAATGGATAAATTCATCACACATTTATTCCGTACGTTTTGCAATCAGTATGCTTATGCATCATTTCCTTGATGAAGATTTTAAAAATGAATACATGGAAAAAGTCGTAAATATCAGGTCGCAAGAATACTATATAAATATGATGAGGGCATGGTATATGGCAACAGCTCTTGCAAAGCAGTATGAAACGGCAGTTGAATATATAGAAAATAAAAAACTTGATGAATGGACTCATAAAAAAACAATTCAAAAAGCTGTTGAAAGTTACAGAATAACTGATGATAAAAAAGAATATCTCCGCTCGTTAAAATAATCTAAAAATAGTCTTAAATAATTTTTAATTAAATATAAAATAAAAATTTGATTATTTTTTTTCTGTGGTAAAATATAGGACAGAGGTACATTTTATGGCAGAGAAAAAATCTGTTTTTTCACCAGAGCTTAATGAATTTATTGAGCAGTGGAAAACGAAAAAAGGAAATTTAATCATGATTTTGCATCGTGTTCAGGAAGAAATGGGATACATTTCTAATGAAGCCGTTGCAGAAGTTTCAAAAAAAACAGGTCTCCCTATTGCCCGTATTCATGGGGTTGTATCATTCTATTCATTCTTCAGGACAACAGCTCCAGGTAGAAATCAAATTCAGGTTTGTTTAGGTACTGCTTGCTATTTAAAAGGCGGCCAGGAACTTTTAGATGAAATTCAGCGTTTATTGAATATGCGTCCAGATGATGTATTGACTAAAGACGGACAGTTTTCTGTTGAATCAGTGCGTTGTATCGGTTGTTGTGGTATGGCTCCTGTTATTTCAATCAACGGTGAAGTTTATGGTCGCGTAACAAAAGAACAGTTGCCTGAAATTTTAGCAAAGTATCAGAAATAGGGGGAGTTTAATATGACACGTGAAGAATTACATTCAATCAATAAAAAATACAAAGAACTCCTTGCTAACAGAAGGCCAGAGGAGTTTAAGAATTTAAAGTCGGATAAAAAAACTGTGCTTCTATGTGGAGGAACTGCCTGTAAATCAAGTGCGGCGGATGCAATTCATAAGGAATTTATTCGTCTGGTCGATGAAGCTAAACTTAATGACCGTGTAGAAATTGTAAGTACAGGATGTTTTGGTTTTTGTGAAAAAGGTCCAATCGTAAAAGTAATGCCTGAAAATTCTTTTTATGTTCATGTAAAACCAGAGGATGTAAAAGAAATTGTAGAACAGCATTTAATCGGTGGCAAAGAAGTTGAGAGACTTTTATATGACGAAATAGAAAAAAATCCTGACGGAAGTGAATCAATTCCTTTCTATAAAAAACAACTTCGTATTGTTCTTCGTAACTGTGGTGTAATCAATCCCGAAGACATAAACGAATATATTGGTCAGGATGGATATCTTGCTCTTGAAAAAGCACTTTTTGACATGCAGCCGGCAGATATTATTGAAGAAATAAAAAAATCAGGACTCCGAGGTCGGGGAGGGGCTGGATTTCCTACAGGATTAAAATGGGAAGCTGGTTTTAACTCTAAGGATAAAGAAAAGTATGTAGTTTGCAATGCCGACGAAGGGGACCCAGGTGCGTATATGGACCGCTCAACAATAGAAGGTGATCCAAACGCTATTTTGGAAGCAATGGCTATTTGTGGACGGGCAATCGGAGCAAATGCCGGTTATATCTATATTCGTGCTGAATATCCTCTGGCTGTTCATCGTCTTGAAGTAGCGATTTCGCAGGCAGAAAAGGCAGGACTCCTAGGCAAGAATATTCTTGGAAGCGGATTTGATTTTGATATAGAAATCCGTCTTGGTGCGGGTGCTTTTGTCTGCGGTGAAGAAACAGCGCTTTTACGTTCAATCGAAGGCAAACGGGGAATGCCGACTCCAAAACCTCCTTTCCCTGCTCAAAGCGGTTTATGGGCAAAGCCTACTGTAATTAACAATGTTGAAACATGGGCTAATGTTGCTCAAATTATTTACAAAGGTTCTGACTGGTTCAATACAATCGGAGATGCCGATTCTAAGGGAACTAAGGTTTTTGCCTTGACGGGAAAAATCAATAATTCAGGTCTTGTAGAAGTTCCTATGGGAACAACACTCCGCGAAATTATTTTTGACGTTGGTGGCGGAATAAAAGGCGGCAAAAAATTTAAGGGAGTTCAAACTGGCGGTCCTTCCGGTGGTATTATCTGCGAAGATGAACTTGATACGCCAATCGACTTTGGCTCTCTCGTAAAACTTGGCTCAATGATGGGATCAGGCGGAATGATCGTTATGGACGAAGATGACTGTGTTGTTGATATTGCAAAGTTTTACATGAAGTTTTGTGTTGATGAAAGCTGCGGTAAATGTGCTCCGTGTCGAATAGGTACACGGCAGATGCTAAATACATTGGAAAAAATTACCAGCGGTCGTGGAACGATGCGCGATTTACAGATGCTTGAAGATATCGGAAAAGCCATGCAGAATAGCGCCTTGTGTGCTTTAGGTCAGTCAGCTCCTAACCCGACGCTTTCTACAATCAAAAAATTCAATAAAGAATATCTTGAACACATTCAGGAAAAGAAATGTGCTGCACATAAATGTAAAAGCCTTGTTGCCTTTAATATTGATGAAAATAAATGTATCGGATGCGGAATGTGTCAGAAGGGATGTCCTGCTGGTGCAATTTCTAATAATCCGTGGAATGAAGTTAAGGAAGGGAAAAAACTTCCGTGGAAGGTTATTGACCAGAATAAGTGCGTAAAGTGCGGAAGCTGCGAAGCAAACTGTAAATTCCATGCTATCGTAAAAGCATAAGGCGTAAAACGAGGTACAAATATGATTAATTTAACTATAAATAATAAAGCAGTTTGTGTTCCTGAAGGAACAACCATATTAAAAGCTGCGCAAACAATTGGTATAAAAATTCCTGCTCTTTGCCATTGTGAAGATTTAAAGCCCTGGGGTAGTTGTGGTATCTGTGCTGTAAAAAGTGTTGGACCAAGAGGTGCTAAGATGATACGTGCCTGTTCAACAGAAGTTACAGAGGGTATGAACATTATTACAACGGACGCAGACATAATTAAAGCCCGCCGAACAGTTCTTGAACTTATTTTAAGTAATCACCCGGACGACTGTTTACAGTGTGCAAGAAATCACCGCTGTGATTTACAGGAGATTGCAAGTTCAATGAGCCTTCGCCGTGCCGGTTTTCCAAAAATTGAAAAGGCCCTTCCAATTGATGACAGTTACGGAGAAATTGTACTTAATAGAACAAAGTGTATTAACTGTGGACGATGTGTAACGGCCTGTCAGGAAATGCAGGGAATATTTGCACTTGAATATAACGGAAGAGGTGATAAAACGATTATCGGACCTGTTGCAGGCGTAGATCTTTCTCATAGTCCTTGTATAAGATGCGGTCAATGTGCTGTTCATTGTCCTGTTGATGCAATTACATTTAAAAACCCTGTAAAAGTAATATTTGACAGGCTTTCGGATAAATCTTTAACAACAGTTGTTGCAATAGCTCCTTCTGTGCGTGCAGCCTTAGGTGAAGAATTTGGTATGGAAGCTGGAACTGTTACTACAGGAAAAATATACACGGCACTTCGCGAACTTGGATTTAAGTATGTATTTGATACAAACTTTGCTGCTGACCTTACCATTATGGAAGAGGGTACAGAGCTTATTGAAAGATTGAAGAATGGTGGAAAAATTCCTTTGTTTACAAGCTGCTGTCCAGGGTGGGTTGATTATTGTGAAAAGAATTTTCATGATATGCTTCCTCATCTTTCTACTGCAAAATCTCCTCAGCAGATGCAGGGTGCGGTAACTAAAACATATTTTGCACAAAAGATGAATTTAAAACCCGAGGAAATTTTCAGTGTCTCAATAATGCCTTGTACTGCTAAACTTTGGGAAAGCAGACGAAATAAGACAATGGCTAGTTCTGGCGCCCAGGACAATGATATGGTTTTGACAACCCGTGAACTTGCAATGCTTATTCGCGAAGCTGGTCTTGATTTTGCAAATCTGCCAGAAAGTAAGTGCGACAGTATTTTAGGTGAATACACTGGTGCAGGAACTATCTTTGGAGCAACTGGTGGTGTAATGGAAGCTGCCCTTAGAACTGCATATTTTGTTCTTACAAAAAAAGAACTCGGTCCGATTGAATACAAACCTGTCCGCGGACTTGAAAACGTAAAATCAAGTGAAGTAGACATAAACGGAACTAAAGTTCGTGTTGCTGTTGTGCATCAGATTAAGTATGTAAATGCCGTTGTTGAGCAGGTAAGAAAAGACATTGCAGAAGGAAAAGAACCGACCTGGCATTTTATTGAAGTAATGGCATGTCGCGGGGGGTGTGTTGGTGGTGGCGGTCAGCCTTATGGAATTACTGATGAACTGCGAAAAAAGAGGGCTGCCGCACTTTACAGCGATGACGAGGCAAGCACTATAAGACAGAGTCACAATAATCCTGAAATTAAAAAGATTTATGACGATTTCTTTGGTAAGCCTCTTAGCGAAAAGAGTGAAAAATATCTGCATACATGTTATGAAGAGCGGGAACCTTATAGATACGAATAGTTTTATAGGCTAAGGACTGGAGGGGCACGAAGGCTTAGCCTTCGTGTTGCTCTGCAATGCAAACCCCGCAAGGCCTGACCCAGCCTTATAGGCTGGGGAGCCCCCTAGTTATTATAAAAGTCTTATTTTTGGTGCGTCCTTGTTGCTTGTGTCAAAGTCAAAATCTGAGCCGAAGTTCTTTTTTATCTCATTATGGAAAAAAACTGTGCATTATGTTAAAATCTGTCGTCTTGAAAAACTTTACGGGCATATTTTTTTACAGGAGTCATTGTGACATATTTTTTTGAAACCTACGGATGTGAAATGAACATTGCAGAGTCTGCTGCGGTGGAACAGCTTTTTATAAGCCGAGGATGGACTAAAGCTGAACAGGCAGAACTTGCTGATATGGTTGTCATAAATACCTGTTCTGTGCGAGGCTCTGCTGAAAATCGTATTTTTGGGCGTTTAGGTTATTATGCAGGAGTAAAAAAAATCCGCCATAAAGAAAATGGTGCTAAAACCCGTCTTGAAGAGATGCAGGCAGCGGTAAAATATGTTGAAGAAAATGGAGTTGTTCCTTTTTATGTAGTTCTTATGGGCTGTATGGCTGAACGTCTTTTAAAAACAGTAAAAAAGGATTATCCGGTAATTGATTTTGTAGTTGGAACATTTGGAAAATACAAATTTGGCGATATTATAAGTGCTGCGGAAGAACAAAAAAAAGGATTTGATATTGAAGAAGAAAGTGTATACACCTTTCCAAAAATCAGTTATGAACAGGAAGCATTCAGTACTTTTGTACCAATTATGCATGGTTGTAATAATTTTTGTACTTACTGTATCGTTCCTTATGTACGGGGAAGAGAAGTCAGTCGCCCTGTAGATCAGATACTGGCAGAAATTGACTATCTTTCTAAGCGCGGTGTAAAAGAAATTACATTGTTAGGGCAAAATGTAAATGCGTATCGTTGTAAAGACGAAAGTGCTGATGGCGGAGAATTGAATTTTCCAAAACTGCTGAAAAAAATAAGCCTTCATTTAGACGAGACTTCTTCATCAATAAAGTGGATTCGATTTGAATCTTCTAATCCCAACGACTTTAGTGATGAACTTATAGAAATGATAAAAAACGACAGACATGTTTGCCATGGTTTTCATATTGCGGCTCAACATGGAAATACACAAATATTACGACGCATGAACCGTAAAAATACACGTGAGGATTTTATTGAGCTTGTAAAAAAAATGCGGAAAGCGATTCCTGATGTTGAATTGATTACAGATTTAATGGTCGGTTTTCCTGGAGAAACTGAAGAACAGTTCAATGATATTCTTACTTTTATGGAAGAAATAAAATTTGAAAGCGCGTTCATGTATTTTTACAATCCGAGAGAAGGAACTCCTGCTGCGAAATATCGCAAACAAATTCCTTTTGAGATAAAAAAGTAGCGTTTGCAGAAAGTAATCAATTTACAGCTGAAACATACGGCTGAGGTTATGCAGCAGCGTATTGGAAAAACAATTGAAGTACTTGCTGATATTGTAAGCCGTGATAACGAAAATGAACTGCTGGGAAAAACAGAACAGAACGAGCGTGTAGCCTTTAAAGCTGACAAAAAACTGATCGGCACCTTTGTAAAGGTTCGACTAGATGGATTGTCTGGCAATACATTTAAGGGTACAATTATTGAGTAGAGGAGAAAAACAAATGCCTGTAAAACTGATTGGAACAATAATTCTTTTAGTAATCGTTACAATTTTCTGTGGATTTAATCTTGAAAATAAATGCAATATCAGTTTTGTCTTCTATACTTTTGAAAATGTCTCTGTTTTTATAACAGTTATGGTTTCTTTTTTTGCAGGTGTAATAGTAATGAGTCCTTTTGTATTGTTTAAGAAAAAAATGAGTCGTGAAGAAATCACACAGGCATCTAAGAAAATTCAGCAGGAAGAAGAAAAACGTACTGCAAAAGAAGCAAAAAAGGCAGAGCAGGAAAAAATTGCGGCACAAAAAAAAGCCTCTCGTGAAGAAGAAAGGACTGTTTTTGATTTTAAAATCCGTACCCCTGGGGTGAAAAAAACATCAAAGGCAAATGATGTACCGAAGATACAAAAAGCAGACGAACAAAAAAGTGAATAGATAAAAAAAAAGGAGGGGGAATGAGTTATGAATAAGAAATATCTTCTGTTACTGACAATAATTCTTTTTTCTGCAATGGTTTTTGCTCAATCTTCTTCTGTTCCTTATACGGCACTGTCTCTTGCAAAAGAAAGTTCAAAAAAAGACAGCCTTGAGCAGACTGTAACCTTTTTAAAGAAAAATGTTCCTTTGCTTACACCTGCTTCAGAAAAACGTTCTGGCTATGCATTTTTAGGAAGCGTTCAGGAGCAGATGGGAAATTACAGCGAAGCTCTTTCTTCTTATTCAAGTGCGGCGGCAATTGCTGCTGGGGATGCTCCAGGGATGCCGAAAAAATCAAGTGAGCAGCTTGTAATCGATGCCGTGCGGTGTGCTTTAAGTTCCGGGGATTGGTCTACAGCCCAAAAATTTTTAAATTCAGCCGTCAGAAGTTCATCAGATGCCAGAATAAATTCTTATGTAAAGCTATATGAACAGTGGAGTATTTTATGCAAGGCTCAAAAGATTGAGGATACAAAAGAAGCTGTTGCACTCTTAAAGACTTATACCACACTTGAATCAATGAAAACCGTTCATCCTCAGCTTCTTTTAACTTTGTGGCATATAACCGGTGAAAACTTATATTCTGAAGAATTAAAGAAATCCTTTGCAAAAACTCCAGAGGCTGCAATCGTAAAGGGTGAAATCCAGACTTTACCAGCACCATTCTGGTATTTTGTTCCCCGTTCTTCAACTTCTTCTCCTGATATAGAAAATGCTTCTACTTCTGTATCTTCCGCAGCTACTTCAACAGCCGACAAAACTAAATCATCAGACTCTTCAAAGCCAACGGAAAAAGTAACTTCAAAAATCGAAAGTTCGCCAGAAAAAATCATCAGACAGCAACTTGGTCTATTTAAGGATAAATCTAATGCCCAGTCCCTCGTTCAAAAATTAAAGGAAAAGGGCTTTACGGCTAAAATTTCTTCTGAAGTTCGACCAAGTGGCACGACTTATTATATCGTTACAGTTGATGAAAATGCAGATGAGTCGATGAGTACTCAGCTTAGAACTGCGGGATTTGACTGCTATCCGATTTTTGAAGAAGTAAAAACAAATGCAAAATAAAAAACGTTGTGTGATTATTGGAGCCGCCGAAATAAAGGATTATAAACATATAAAATCACTGTTAAAAGATGATGATTTCTTTATTGTTTGTGATGCTGGTTTGAATCATGTTAGAAATCTAAAGATTAATCCAGATTTAATAGCAGGCGATTTTGATTCGTTTAAAAAAAAGATTCCATCCAGGTATAAAAACATCCGGATTATAAACCTTCCATGTGAGAAAGATGATACTGATACGTTTTTTGCAGTTAAAGAAGCTGTAAAACTTGGATTTAATGATTTTCTTTTAATCGGAGTTACGGGGCAGCGATTGGATCATACGATGGCAAACATCAGTGCTTTGGTTTACCTGCATAAAAATAACTGCACGGCAAAAATTGCGGATGATTATTCACTAATGCAAATTGCAGAAAAAAATACTGTAAAGATAAAAAGCGGGTGCTCTTATTTTTCTCTTATTCCTTTAACAGGAAAAGCCTCTGGAATTAATATAAGTGGTGCTCATTATCCGTTAAAAAATGGACAGGTTGATATAGATTATATTTTTACGACCAGCAATCAGGTTCTGGAGGGACAGACAGCAGAAGTTTCGGTAGAAGACGGGCTTTTGCTTGTTATAACCGGACGATAAAAAACTTGATTAAAGATGGTGACTCTTTCTTTTTTCTTGAAAAACTTTGTGTTTTATGCGGTTTATTGTATAAAATCAACTTTTTCTGTAGAATAATCTCAAATAATTATACTTTTTTAGGAAAAATAAATGTCTAGAGATTCTTCAGAACTTTGCCACTGGGCAGACCAGCAGGCAGAAAGAATTATTAAGCAGAAAGGCGATCTTGAAAGCTATACATGTGCTTCGGGAATTACCCCTTCAGGAACTGTTCATATCGGTAACTTTCGAGAAATTATTACTGTAGATTTAATCGTTCGTGCATTACGCGACAGAGGCAAGAATGTACGTTTTATTTATTCATGGGATGATTACGATGTTTTCAGAAAAGTTCCAGGTAATATGCCAAAGCCTGAAGTTCTTGAAAAGTATCTTCGTTATCCTATAACTATGGTACCTGATACATTTGAGCGGGACGAAAACTATGCCCGTCATCACGAAAAGGATATTGAAAATCAGCTTCCACGTGTTGGAATTCACCCTGAGTTTTTATATCAGGCAAGTCGCTATCGCGCAAACCGCTATACAGAAGGTATGAAAATCGCAATGCAGAAGCGTGATGTAATCAAAGCCTGTCTTAATGAATACCGTGATGATGATCATAAGATGAAAGACAGTGATGTTTACTGGCCTGTAGCTGCATTCTGCTGTAAATGTAATAAAGATGAAACAGAGATTTTAGAATATGACGGCGAATATGGAATTACATATAAGTGTAATGCCTGTGGACATGTAGAAAAAGGAGATCTTCGTACTTCAAAAGAGTTTAAGCTCGGTTGGAGAGTAGACTGGCCAATGAGATGGAACGAAGAAAAAGTTGTATTTGAACCAGGGGGAAAAGACCATATTTCTCCAGGTGGCTCTTATGATACTGCAAAACTTGTTTCAAAGCGTCTTTATAACTGGGATGCTCCCGTAACAATGAAATATGACTTTGTAAAACTCAAGGGCGTACCTGGCAAAATGTCTTCATCAAAAGGAAAGGTAATTTCTTTAGTTGATGCTCTTGAAGTATATCAGCCGGAAGTTCTCCGATATATTTTCGCACAGAACAAGGTTGATCATGAATTTTCAATCAGTTTTGATCTTGACGTTGTAACGGTTTACGAAGCTTATGACCGCACAGAACGCATTGCATGGGGATTGGAAGAACCAAAGGAAAAAGACCCTGCAAAAAAACAGTCAATCATAAATCATGAAAAACGTATTTATGAATTAAGTCAGATTGAAGCTGGATTCCCTAAGGTTCAGCCTTATCAGCTTCCTTTCCGTTTACTTACAACTTTACTTCAAACATACTCTGGTGATATTGATGCTGTAATCAGAAGTCTTGGAGACGTAAAGCCTGAACAGGAAGAAACTCTTCGCCGCCGTTGCGTTTGCGCCTGGTATTGGATTAATGAAAGTGCTCCTGACTGTGCCCCAGATTTCTGTTTTAAAATCCGCAATGATAAGAGCAAGGCAGAAGATATTAAAGGAGATCTTCTTACAGCTGTACGTCGTGTGCGTGATGAAGTTGTACCAAAAGTTGGTTCTTATGCTGTTGATAAAGACTGTCAGCAGGATATGTACAATATTGCAACAGAACTTGGCCTTGAAGCAAAGGCATTATTTACAGCTTTGTATCATGCCCTTATCAATAAAGATCAGGGTCCAAGACTTGCAAGTTTTATGAAGATTATTGGAAAAGAAAAACTTGCAGAGATTTTAAGCGTGTACTAATTAACCGTTAAGGTTTTCTGACAGCTTGTTGAGTAATTCAATAAGCTGTTTTTTTTCGTCCTTTGAAAAATTGCTCCAGGCTGTATGCAGAAGTTCACTGCTTAAATTCTGGGTTTTTTGCGTGAACTGACAGCCTTCTTTTGTAAGGGAAATTATTCTTCTGCGGTTGTCTGAGCTGTCTTTTTTTATTTCTATTAAGCCGCTTTTTTCAAGTTTTTTTACGAGGGCAGTTGTAGTTGATTTATCCCGGTTTATTTTTAATGAAAGTTCTCCGAGCGTAAGAAACGGGTTTATGCTTAAGGTGAAAAGAATGTTTCCGTGACTTGTAGCAAGCTCATTTAATCCCATTTCTGAAAGACGGGTGCGCAGAAAATCCTGGCTCTGTGAGTGAATATGAGAAATAAGGCTTAGAAGCGAATCCTCTGAATAAACCATGTTTTTATTATAAAGTGAAAAACATTTTTATAGAAGAACAGAGGATATTCTAGGTTCTTTTCATATTTATAGAGCTTATTTTTTTCTTCTGGTATAATAAAATCATGGAAAAACTCCCGACATCAAACCTTGATGTACAACTGGTCGCTTTTGATTTGGACGACACTCTTTTAACAGATGCAAAAAATATTTCTCCTGCCACAGTTGATGCAATCCGCGAATGTGCAAAAAAAGGAATTTATATTGTTTTGTGCTCTGGACGCGTAGAAAACGGAATCCTGCCCTTTGTCCGTGTTCTAGATATAGCTGGAACTCAGGCAGGAAGATACATAATTGCCATCAACGGCTCTCATATCTTTGACCTTCATACAAGACTTTCCGTTTTTGAGCAGAATCTTGACGGACAGACCCTTAAAGATGTTTTTCATTTTATCCGTGATTATGATATGGGCTGTCATGTTTGTGACAGCGATACTGTTTATGCCGACAGGGATACTGAATGGACAAGAAAAGATTCAATTTTATGTGGAATAAAATTTAAGAAGGTTGATGATTTTGACTTCTTTTTAGAAAAAGGTCATCCAAAAATGCTTATCCCGGCTCCCCCTGAGCAGATACAAAAAGTTCTTCCGATTTTGCGGGAAAAATTTAAGGGACGGGCAGATTTTTTTACAAGCAAGCCTTTTTTTCTTGAGGTAATGCCATATAACACTGGAAAGGGTCAAAGTATTTTAAAACTTGCACAGTATTTAAAAATTCCTCAGGAACAGACAATGGCCTTTGGAGACAGTTTTAATGACGAAACAATGCTTAAGGCTGTCCATTATGGCGTTGCAATGAAGAATGGCGCTCAGGAAATAAAGAAAATTGCCAGATATGTAACATCAAAAGATAACAATGAAGATGGAATTGCAGATTTTCTTGAGAGGTGGGTGCTTTAGTTTTTAAGGTTGTAAGTCCTTTTTTTTTCCATTAAAATTAATTTACTATCTATCGTTTTAACGAGGTGAGCTATGCTTTCTGATATTGAAATTGCACAAAAAAATATAATGATACCAATTGAGGAAGTTGCAAAAAAAATAGGCATTGATGCAGAGGGACTTGATTTCTATGGAAAGTATAAGGCAAAACTCACTATGGCTCAGCTTCGTTTGTTTCAAAAAAAAGCGGAAGACCCTCGTACACGGGCAAAACTTATTTTAACGACAGCTGTAACTCCCACACCCGCTGGCGAAGGCAAGTCAACCGTGTCTATCGGTCTTGGCGATGGATTAAATAAAATAGGAAAAAAGGCTGTAATTGCACTGCGAGAGCCGTCTCTAGGACCTTGCTTTGGTGTTAAGGGCGGTGCTTGTGGAGGTGGTTATGCCCAAATTGTTCCTATGGAAGATATAAATCTTCACTTTA
>JAZSJM010000264.1:0-20920 GCA_045534325.1 Treponema sp.
TCTACCAACTGAGCTAACTGTCCGTTATCGTCAAACGACTTAAATATACTAACAAAAATACATTTTTTATTCAATAGTTTTTACTATTAAAATCTAAATTTTTCTTTGTTTTCTATATAAAAAATCCCCCGAAACATCTTATGAGCGTTGTTTTAGGGGAAAATTTTATTTATCAGCCAGCACTTGAATTGTCATTATCAACTTTCCAGCCGTTATTACTAATTGTTTTGTCTATATCCCAATATTTAGATGTATCTTTACTGAATTTTCCGCTTGTATTTACATTTCTGTTGAGAATTGCACGACGACCGGAATACTCAGAAGATTTAACTGAAGATGAAAGTACACCTATAGAACTTAATCTGTTTGGAAATTTTGACGCAGCAGAAGAATCAAGTTTCCAGCCAATATACTGCTGATCACCTGTACCAATTGCCTGTGATTTAGCACAAGATGAAGCCCAGCCGCTGCCGCTGAAAGTACAGCCAACAACTGCCCCTTGATTATAATAATTTGAATTTGATCCCCAAGGGTTACGGAAAAGGTATGTTGTTTGTCCGCTACTTCCTTTTAAGGTCGAATTAAATAATACAACTCCCTTCCCTATTACAGAACCTTTTGTTCTGCGAGGAGCCATGACATAGGACTCATGACTTGAAGCATTACTGTCATACACGGAAACAATCGTACATTTTTCGTAAAGGGCAACAATTCCACTGGATTCCATCCAAATAAAATCAGTATCACCTTCTACATAGCAGTTATAGAACCACGCTTTGCCTGTTGTGCGCATTGTATCCTGATGTGATTTAAATGCACAGTTATATGCTGCAAGAGTTCCCGTTGAATCAAATCCTAAAACTTCTGCCTGACCGTTTCCATAAGTTTTTCTGTCATAATCACTGACAAGGCTCAAATTCTGCAAAACAATATTGCAGCTGCCGCTGAATTCCATAAGCTCACGGCCTTTTTCCCTGCTCATATCTTTTCCATGACCTTTGATAATTGTATCTGAATAAGAAGATGTAGCACCTTTTATAACAATCGATGCAGAGCCATTGTAATAAATATAATTTTCTTTATAAGTACCTTTAGGAAGTGCAATCGTGTATGAGCCTGAAGAACCAACGGCATTTATCGCCTTTTGAATTGATGAATAAGTACCAGCTTTTGAATTTGACTTATAAAGAGTAATTGCAGTTACAGACGAAGCAGATGCTGATGATGACGAACTTTCTGAAGCAGAAGATGAGGAAGCGACATTAATACAGTATAAATCAATACCTGAACCTGTGGACATTATATAATATGTGCCAGAAGCTGTAACAGAATAACTGAATGCAGTTATATTTGATGAAACCTCATATTTTTTAAGAACTGTTCCACTTGAATCCGTGAGTGCAAGATATCTGCCGCTCGCTCCCGCTGCATACACTGTTACAGAAGCACTGCCACCTGTTTGAAAACCAACACACCTGTACTGTCCAGCTTTTCCTCCACCGCCAAGCGCAATCTTACGGTCAAGAGATTTGCCGTTTACCGTTACAGATTTTATCGAAGGAACAGTTACTTTTTTTTCGTTAGTTGCATAAAGTGTAAAGTTTCCTGATGGCTGTACAGAAGTAAATGTTGAACTTTTGTTAAATGCCGTAGAATAAACAGTACTTGCCTCACTTATTACGGCTCTCTCCGTAATTAAATCTGATTTGTCGTCCAGTGCAAGACCTGAACAACCTGCGGCAAGCATTGTCAGCGCAAGAATCGACAAAAAGCCTGCAGCTTTTAATAAAATACTTTTTTTCATAAATCCCCCTTTGTTTCTTTATGAAATTTGATTATTAAACCCTCACATTTTGTGAGTTTAAGATAAATTTAAAAAAAGTGTCAAGACTTTTGTATTTTATTGCTGTCTGTTTTATCCTAATTATGTAAAAATATGACCATAATTCCTTCAAAAATTCCGATAAGAAAAATTATAGCCCCGATTGCCGCGAGCAGACCGGAGCCGCTGGACGGCGAGGACTGTCGAGCAAAAGCGGGTTTACACGATGAATTAAAATTACTGTAAAAAAAAAGCACACCGCTTTAAGTGCGATGTGCTTCAAAAATACTAATATGCTTTAGTAAAAGACTTAACCGAAAATAACAGCCCAAAGATTATATTCAGCAAATACACTTACAGCTACTAAAGAAACTGTGGACATAATCTTAATGAAAATATCCATACATGGACCAACTGTATCTTTAAGCGGGTCACCAACAGTGTCTCCAACTACTGCGGCATCATGTACAGGTGAACCTTTTCCAGCTCCCGGGATTCCGCCCTGTTCAATATATTTTTTACCGTTATCCCAAGCACCGCCGGAATTTCCTGTAAAGATTGCAATCATGATTGAACAGATAGTTGAACCAATCAAAATACCACCGACAAAGTGTGCACCAAATAAAAGACCTGCAACAACAGGAATAATAACAGCCATTAAAGCAGGAACTTTCATCTGACCGATAGAACCTTCGGTAGAAATTTTAATACACTGATTGTGATCAGGATCTTCCTTACCTTCAAGAATTGCCGGGTGTTCAGAGAACTGACGGCGAACTTCATCAACCATTTTACGTGCAGCAACTGCTACGGCATCAATAAGCATACCAGAGAAAAGGAATGGAAGAGCTCCACCAACAATTGCACCTGCAAGAGTCATTGGCTCCATGATATTAAGTGTTGGAAGACCATTAACAATTGATTCTCCAGGAAGAGAATACATATAAGAAAGCATAAGAGCAAGAGCAGCAAGTCCACCTGAACCGATTGCAAATCCCTTACCGATAGCAGCGGTTGTGTTACCAACTGCATCAAGAGTATCTGTAATATCGCGAACACCTTCTGGAAGTTCAGACATTTCTGCAATACCACCAGCATTATCAGATATTGGACCATAAGTATCTACAGATACTGTAAGAGCAACAAATGAAAGCATACCCATAGCAGACATAGCAACACCATAAAGTCCTGCTGTGTAGTAAGAAATGATAATTCCAAGACCTAAAATTACACAAGGAGCCATACAGCTTCTCATACCAAGAGCAAGACCTGTTGTAATTGTAAGAGCAGGACCTTCTTTTGATGATTCTGCAAGAATTTTTGTAGGTTTATACTCAGAAGATGTGTAATATTCAGCATAGATACCGATTAAAATTCCGGCAACAATACCAACAGCAGCTCCGATCCAAGGTGAAATTGCACCGAATTTAAATCCTGAAACATCAACTCCGCTAAAAAGTTTATATGAAAGAACACCACCAGCAATTAAAGTAACAGCAGCACCAAACCATGTTGCACCATTAAGCTGACCATGAACATTCTTTGATTTTGAAAGATCACGCACTAAAAGCGAAGCAACACCGATTACACATGAAATAAGACCAACAGCAGCAAATGCCATAGGGAATGTATATAAAGCGGTTAAAGATGATTCTGGAACACCAGCATGCTTGATTATGTTATAACCGAGAGCGATAGCTGCAACAATTGAAGCAACATAAGATTCAAGAAGGTCTGAACCAAGACCAGCAACATCACCTACGTTGTCTCCTACGTTATCAGCAATTGTAGCCGGGTTACGAGGGTCATCTTCTGGAAGGTGAGCTTCTGTTTTACCAACAAGGTCAGCACCCATATCAGCAGCTTTTGTATAAATACCGCCGCCAACACGATTAAACATTGCTACAAGAGAACAACCCAAAGCATAGCCAGAAAGTACATTTGGGAAACGTATAATTTCAATTTTAGTAAGCCAGCATTTTGTAGCTTCGAGGCTATCTACCCATCCTGTATATTTTCCAAATACAAGATAAACAACTGCAAGACCTAAAAGAGCAAAACCAGCAACACAAAGACCCATTACAGAGCCACCGCGGAATGCAACTTTAAGAGTTTTACCAATGTTTTGAGTTTTATTTGCTTCGTTGGTAACGCGTACGTTAGCATAAGTAGCGATTTTCATACCAACCATACCTGCAGAACCAGACATAATTGAACCAAGTAAAAGTGCAACAGCAACATACCAGTCAAGTGCAAGCCAAACAATTACAGCTACAACAAGAACAACTATAGCAAGAATTCTGTATTCGATGCTGATAAATGTATTAGCACCACCACGAATAAAAGATGCAATTTTCTGCATCAGTTCACTACCTTCTTCAAGATTTTTTACCTTAAAGAAACTGAAGGTTGCATACGCTAAAGCCAATAGCGCAGCAAGAAGCATTAAGACAGAAAGTGTCATTTGCTATTTCTCCTTTTATATTTATTCTTTTTTAGAAAAAAGAAAATTTCTAGTAATTATAATATATCAAATTTGAACTTTATTATTTCTACAAGGTTTTTGTACTATATTGACTTTACGGCATTTAAATAAAAGTTCATCGAATGTAATGAATTCAAGACCTGTTTTTTATTAAGACACCACAAAGGAGCAACTGCATCCTTTTTCGGGGGGTCGCCGGTCAGACGATGAACCACCACATTTGTCGGTAAAAGTGCTATAGCTTTTTCTAAAACAGAAAAATATTCTTCTTTTTCAAGACACTTATATGATCCACTCTGGTACATTGTATTTAATACTGTATTTTTTAAAACATATAAATTCGTAATTTTTATGCCGAATAAATCAAATGGAAACTCCCTATCGTGATTTTTAGAATCAATAAAACGATTATTTACGGAGCAAACATACTGTACGGTTTTTAGCATTTGCCTTGCAGATTCACCTGGCAATCCGAAAATAATATGTGTAACAATGTGTGCAGATGGAGCAAATTTTTTAATATTTAAAACAGCTTCTTCATAATCAGAATTTGTGTAGCACCTGTTAATCAGCTTTCCTGTTTCCTCGCTGGAAGACTGAAGTCCTAGTTCAATCTGAAGAAAATGTTTTTTTGATATCTCACCGAAAAGTTCAAGCATCCTTTCACCGATGCAATCAGGCCGTGTAGCGATAGCAAGTCCGCAGGAATTATTTAAAGATAAAGCGCGAAGATAAAGATTTTTAAGGCGGTTGAAATCCCCGTACGTAGAAGTAAATGACTGAAAATACGGAAGATAAAGACTATTTTTATTTTGCTGTCTTCCCCTTGCTTTTTTTTCTATAAGATTTATGCCCTTTGCATACTGCCTTTCTATTGATTCTTCCTCAAAGATAAAATCCCCGCTTCCTGCATTACTGCAAAAAATGCATCCACCCTTTCCTTTCCTTCCATCACGATTAGGACAGGTACAGTTTGCATTCAATGCCACTTTATAAACCTTACAGTTAAACTTTCTCTTGTAGAAATCATTTAACAAAATCATATCAATATTTTAGCACTACAAAAGGGGAAGGTCTTCCCCTCGCCTGCAATTCGGCCCAAGGCCTCATTTACGGCTACCCCTTCTTCTATACAGAAAGCAGCCAATACAGCCATTCTTAGCCCCGATTGCCGTGAGCAGACCACAGCCGCAAGGCGAGGACTGACGAACAAAAGCGGGATTAAACAGAAAAACAAGAACGTCAAAAAAAAAGCACACCGCGTAAGTGCAATGTGCTTCTAAATATTTTTTATCTCAAACTTATGCTAAAGCCTAGCGTTTAAGGGAAAGAACTGTTTCAAGCAGGGTATCTGCCGTCTGAATTGTTTTTGCATTTGACTGGAAACCACGCTGAGTTACAATCATATCCGTAAACTGTTCAGACAAGTCTACGTTTGACATTTCAAGTGCTCCGGCAAGAAGACTTCCTTTACCTGCGATTCCTGATGTACCGATGTTTGCAAGTCCTGAGTTATTGCTTTCTACATAAGTATTTTCGCCTGCTTTTTCAAGACCGTTCTGGTTTGTAAATGTTGCCAGAGCTAACTGTCCGATTGTGCGGTTTGTGCCGTTTGAATATACCCCTGTGATTATACCAGATGAATCAATTTTAAAGTTATCAAGATAGCCCATTGTATATCCATCCTGATAGAAAGCCTTTGTTGATGAAGCAGAAGCACTCTGTGTAATTGTGTTTTTCTGACTTCCGATTGTACCAAGATTGATATTCATTGTCTGACGATAAGGTGTACCGTCTTCATTTGGATTTGCATCTGGAACAGTATAACTTGCCTGGAGGATAATTTCTCCTGTTGGGTTTGTAATATTTCCTGCTTCGTCAGTAACTGAAGCAAGAGTTCCTGTATTATCAAAATTTACAAGGAAAGTATTTCCAACGCCATCTGTTGTATTAAGTCCAACACGTGTCTGTGTAAAGTCTGCATTGTCTGCATCAATATTTACAGTTGCACGCCACTGGTTAGGATTTCCTGGAACGCGGGCAAAACTTAAGGTCAATAGATGGGTATTTCCAAAACTATCGTAAATCTTAAACTCTGTATTCCATGTGCCTTTTGCAATATCTGCTGCATTTGCATCCTGAGGAATTTCAGGAGTATTTTTATTAAGGTTACATGCATAGTTAACTGAAGTTGTTGCTTTTGCAGGGTCCTTTGAGCCAACTGGAATTACTAAATCCTCAGGGCTTGCTGATGTCTGAAGAACCATTTCTCCGTCAATTTCGCGGGCCATATAACCTTGTACACGAAAACCGTTTGCAGGATTTACGAGGGTTCCGTTTGAATCAAGGGAAAATGCACCGGCACGTGTGTAATATGATTTTTCACCGTTTTTTTCAAGGAAAAATCCGTTTCCCTGAATAGCGACATCTGTTGCAATTCCAGTTGACTGGAGGTTTCCCTGAGTGAAAACAGTATCAATTGCAGCAACTGTCATACCAAGTCCAACTTCTTTAGGGTTTACACCACCCTTTTCTTCAGTTGGTTTTGCTGCTCCTGCCATCTGCTGACTAATCATATCCTGAAAGTTAACACGTCCGCGTTTAAAACCTGTTGTGTTAACATTTGAAATGTTGTTACCGATTACGTCCATTCTTGTCTGGTGATTCTGAAGACCTGATACTCCAGAATAAAGTGATCTCATCATATATCTACCCTCGTTTTAAATTACTGTTTTTTTTAAGTGCGCTTACATTCCGTAAACAGCCTTAATCTGATCCATGTTATAATACATTCCGTTTACAAGAATCTGCGGCTGTTTTCCTCTTGTTGCAGCCTCAACCTGCCCGGTTACACTAGTATCACCTAAATCCAGTTCTACAGTTTTTCCAAGCATTGACTGAGCTTCACTGGAATTAATAAATGAAGCCATTTTTTCAAAGCTCTGGCTCATGTTTGTCATCTGCTCAAGGGAACTGAACTGTGCCATCTGGGCAATAAATTCAGTGTTTTCCAAAGGACTTGTGGGATCCTGATTTGAAAGCTGCGCAATTAAAATTTTTAAGAAGTCATCCTTGCCCAACTCATTACTGGCTTTACGTCCGTTTACAGTCAGTGTTTTGTTAAATGAATCAACCGCATTCTGTGCCTGCAGTTTTTCGGTAGCACTCATTGTAGCTGTAAAATCCATCTTTCAGTTTCCTCCATAGTCCGCCAGATGAGCGAACCCTATATACTTTTTTTCGGCAGGTTTTTCGCCGGGTTTAGAAATTTATGCAACAATATTTACAGAATAATCATCTGTCTTTTCGTAAGACAAAACACTGTCTTCCAAAGATATCTGACCGATACTGCTCACATAATCACTGTAGTTTTTATTTGCCTGAAACATTGCCTGCTGGTTTTCGCCATTATGACCTTGTCCCTGTGCAAACTGGGAATTTGAATTGTTGAAATTTAAATTAAACTCCCCTGTTTCAAATCCGCTGTTAGAAAATGCACTCTTTAGCGACGCAATACTGTCCTTCATAGCCTCATAAGCTTCTTTTGACTGAACTGTGATTGAACCTGAAATTAATTTTTCTGACAAATTCAGTTCAATTTTCACATTTCCTAATTTCTGAGGATGAAGAATCAGATTTATACTGCCCTGATTGTTGTCCTTTAGAATTACGTTGCTAGCCTTTACAAAATCAAAAGCGTTTTCTTGAACTGCATTTGCAATCATACTTTGAAACGTAGATCCATTTGCCTGTGCACTCTGAGTTGAAGATGATGTAATGTTTTGATTTGCATGATCTGCAAGCTCTACAGTAATCTGAAATGAATTTTCGCTCTCTTTTTTATAGGTAAGTTCATAATCTTTACGGGTATTCACCTTACCTACTTGAATTTCCTGAGACTGAGAGTCAATCTTTTTTGTGCGTAAGTCTGTTACTTCAATTTTTAAATCTTTTTTCTCAGCCTTACGCTCTTGATTTTTTGATTTATCAATAAATAAATCCTTATCGGCTAAATTTAATTGAATATCTTTTTCTGTAACAGTTTGAGAAGCGACAGTCTGTACGTTTTGCTTTAAGAATAATTCCGGATCTTTAGACGAAAGATTCTGTGCCTTTTCCAATAATTCTTCCTGACTTAGTTCTCCAGGAACAAATTCCACAGCAGCATCAATCATTTTTTCAAAATCCTGCTCTGACATCGTACTTTCGTCAGCCCCAGCAACAGCCGGCTGCTTAAGCCATTTTATCTGCTGTTCAGTTATAGCTGGAAGTTTTTCAGTTTCCCTCAAATCAGCTTTTTCATTGCCGCTAAAATTATAATTTACGACAAGAGGTGCTTCTTCTTCCTTTACGAATTGAACAGGAACAGTCTGCTCTTTTTCAGGAGAATTTTCTTTCTCTGTTTCTTTTGCAGATGCATATTCATTTGCTTCTATGCCAGCTTTTTGCTCACTCTCCTGAATTTTTTCTTCATCTTGAATTTCCTGCTGGTGAAAATGCAGTAAATCCAAAAAGGTTGAATCACCTGATTTTAATTCCTGAGGAGAGTTTGATTGAAGCTGAATCTGCGGTATTAACTGTTCAAGTTGAACTGCTTGCATCGGCAGAACCTCCAATTTTAATAAAATCGAATCAGTTCCGCCTTTTTTTTGCTAATCCAAAGTTTCTGGCTTATTAGCCATTTTTCTCTGAATTACTGCAGCCCGTTCGGCTTCCATATACATAAGCCATACGGAAGTCATTGACGTTGTTCTTGACGCCTCTGCAATATCATCAGTTTTTCTGAAAATATCGATGATATCTTGATCATCCATCTTCAGTAACTGTTCAACCGCTGTTTTTGGAGGCATACTCTGCAAATAGGTCGAAATTTGTTCGATGTTTGTATTTCTATCATCGTACTTTTTGACCTCATTGTTGAATGTTTTTTCTCTTTCTTCCTGAGATTTTTGTCTATCTTCCAGTTCACGGGCAATTGCTTCATTAGCATTTTCCGTTTTTACTATATCCTGTTCTCTTTTGTCGAGTTCCTGCTGACGAATTGTAAGGGCCTCAAGGCGTTTTGCAAGTCTGTCATCATCTAAATCTGCCTCAAGGGGTTTAGACTGAGTAGATGTTGTTGATGTCTGAACTTGCAAACCAAACAACTTATAGACTGGTGCAAATACTGATTTTGATTGAATAATTCCAAGATAATCAAACCATAAAAGTCCACCCAAAAACAATATAACGATTAAAATAATCAAGACAATTGTTTTTCCTAATCCATTACCTCTTGCCATCTTCCCCTCGCAAACTTTTTAATTCTATGTCTAATTTTATATTATTTTTTTTTACCACGCAATATTTATGTACAAACCAGCTTTCCATGTATTTTTATCAGTTCCGTTAAAGAAGTATCTGGCATAGGCTCCAAGTCCGGCACTGTCTGAATTTGCAAAGTAGCTGGTATTTAGGCTTAATTGAATTTCTGTGCTGAGCTGAACATAGTCTACATAATCCTCTGAATTTAAAGAGTCAACAATTTCTTTTGACCGTTTTATATCCCATTTTTCCTGATTTTTATATTCAAAACCGCCTGCGTACATCAAATTAAAAAGTAGTCGCTGGGCATAAAGAGAAACTGCAGGAATTCCTTTTTGTATATCAAAAGAAGCAAGCTGCAAAGAGGCATTAGTAATGGCAAAATATCCCTTTTGAGGAAACAAAGAAAAACTAAACAGGGCTGGAAAAAGCCCCGGAAATTTATAAGCAAAAGAAGCGCCTGCATTGTAATAGGGTTCATCGGTTTTATAAGTTATATTTTCCTTTTGCATCGTATATTCAAGTCGCTGATATTCTATATCAATAAAGGGTTTAATATAAAATCCTGTATACTGGTTATAACCAGGTGCAGTTCGGTGTATAGTTGAAAAATAAACATAGGGCTGAGCATTAACCGTTAAACCTTTATTTTTATAGTAATCACTTGTAACAAAAGGTGGAGGTCCCATTTTATGTACTTTAATTTCTGTCTCTATTCCGTCTTTGCCATAAAGTACAACTCCCTGAGTGCCAAACAAAAAATATGAATAATAGCCCTGCCACAAAACCTGACTTATATCTGTTTTTCCATAACTTTGTTCAAAACCATTAGAATCAAAAATCAAGGATGAATATAAATCATACGAAAAATTATCATCACCACCGTTTATCGAGAAAAAAGCACCGCCGTTTTTATTAAAAGGGTCAAATCCTAAACTCCACTGTGAAATTTTATCTGTCCAGGGATTTGAGGATATAAAAGTTACTCCTAAAGTAGCGGAACCAACATCTTCTAGTTCATGATTAAAAACAGGCACAGTTCCCACAGGAAGTTTTACGCCCTTAAACCAATAATCAAATGGATTATATTTTTTGTATTTATTTTCTGACAAAATATTATCAATTTTTTCTTTCGAAAAATTTTCCTGAGAGTCTTCTTTTTTTTCATCTCCTGTAATTTTCTGTGCAGCAAAAGTTGTAAAATCATCTGCATTTATGGACAGTTTTCGCAGGGGATTTGAATAATACTCCTCACTGATTACCGCAAAACCGTTTTCATACGGAACTGTTTCTATAATTCCCCCGCAGTTATCGGCGTTCTGAAGCTTAATTTCGGCATCTAGAGTATTTTTATTTATGCAGATTAGTCCGACCCTAGCAAAGGAATCTGTCTTCATTTTTGCATAGGTAAAAACAAAACTTATTTCATCTTGATTTTCTTTTACAAAGTGAATTGAACGAAGGATTCTGTTACCGAAATCCCATGAGTAAGTATTCCCCTGTTTTTTATCAGTATACACGAGTTTCCAGTCCAGGCCCTCTTTTAAGATTTTTAATCCATGACATTCATCAAAATCATCTTCTGAGTATGTAATTTTTTCCCGTCGTTTTGTTTTTAAATCATATGTAAAACACTCGACTTTTATATTTGAGCGGTCCACGAGCCTTTTTATGAGCAAAGATTTTCCATCATCACTAAACCTGACAGATTCAACATTATTAACTGAAAAAAGTTTTTTTGAATTAAGATACAAAGCACTAGAAAGAGTATCAAACCACACAATATCGTAGACTTTAGTTTTTTCATTAAAATATGAATCAACCGTTGTAACAACCGAACCTTTTTTTGAAATAAGGTTATTTTTTGCCACAAATGCTTTTCTCTTATTTAAATCAATTTTCCCCGTATAAATGCTTTCATAAAATTCTTTCCAAACTTCTGACAATTTCTTTCCATAAGTTTTTTTAAATACACCGGCACAAAACGAAAGTGAGGTTGAGGAGCCGGCATTTTTCCAGAACTGGGCATATTTAGAAAGTCCGTAAGTTTTTATAAGGAATCGGGCAAAATGAGAACCAAAAACATAGGCATCATTTCCATAGGGATAAATATCTTTTGTTCCCGTTACATCGCGCCATGAAGGGAATTTTTTTTCACCTGTAATATCTTTTATTTTTGCATCAATTATCTTTTGATTAAAAAACGGATCGTTAAGTCTTCCGCCATTTTCTAGACTTTCAAAGGCAACTGCAGCTCCCTCATACCAGAAACTTGTGAGAGATACTCCAGCCGGGGTACAAATATTTGCAAACCAGCTCATTCCTCGCCAAAAGGGTGATTTTGAATTTAGTGAAACTGCATGCGTTAACTCATGATAAAAAACGGCTTCTATATCTTTTTCACTGTTATTTATCTCATAGTCAGCTTTATAGTCGTAAATCACAATAAGATTATATGGAGCAAGAGAGAAAAACGCATTTGAAATTTCAACCTGCTTTGTTATTGAAACAGTAAACCTTTGATAAGGCTCATATTCAAATTTTCTACAGAGCTCTTCGTAATATTCATCACATACCATCTGAAGTTTTAAGGCAGTCTCTTCACTCTCAATTGGAAAAATAAGGTCAAAGTACTCTGTTTTAATAACATTAAGTTTTCCTTTTGTTCCGGCCATTGATTTTCCGTAGCTGAAAACCTCAAACAGACAGAAAAAAATAACGATTGATGATAAAAACTTCTTCACCTTTATATTAACCCCGCTACAGCACTGCCGGTAATTATATCATTTTCAATTGTTACCGTGTAATAATACCTTTTATTCCTTCCTGATAAATACTTGCAAAGATATTTTTCAATTCTTTCTTTCATTCTGTATGTTTTATATAGCGTCGTTCCGTTCATAACAACACAAATCTTTTCATATTTGTTCATACCACTTCCACTTTTTAAGATACAGGCACAAATAAGACTTGCAGCGTAATGACATGCTCTGTCCACCGCATTGTCTATCAGGGAAAAAGCAACTTTCTTATCATAACTGCTTGCACAGCACGTCATGATCGGATTATCTTTGCATTGTTTTCCTTCGCTGATGCCATGCAAAAAAGAATCGGCTTCAATTGTTGAAAGAGATTTTAAGTTTATAAAACGCTCAGAAGATTCTTTTGAAAAAAGATTTTCCTGTGCGGCAGAATGAAGAATGGAAAGAACCGTGTTTCCCAAATATGCACCGCTACAGCATTTTTCCAAAAGGAACTGACCTCTCAAAGCAGTTCTTTTGTCCCCATCAATATCAAAATCGCTTAGTTTGAATGTATTAGTTTTTCCGCTTTCTGTAACAATTATCTGTCTTTCATCATCAACTACACCTTTTTCGTCAATAAAAGCTGCGTTCATACCGGTTCCGAGAATAAAACCGATATAAGAAGAAGCATCAGGATAAAAGGCTTTACCAGAAAGCAAAGCACTTACAGTATCATTTATCACCGTTATCTTTTTTAATTTTTTCCATCCGCGATTTTCAAGTTCAATTTTTAAGTTTTTTCCTATAGGGAAACCAACAACGCTGGAAGCCTTTATTTCTTTGCTGAAAGCATTGGGAACAGCATCTCCATCTTTTGTCATATCAATACTGTAAGAAAAACAAAAACCAATTGTCTGGGCCTTATCTTTTAAATAATCAATTCTGTCGGCGATTGCCTCAAAAAATTCTTCCTTTGAGTACTCCCGTTCTATTGCAGGCATAAAAGTTTTTTTAAAATCACTTACACAAACTTTTCCTTCATCATTAAAACTTACAAGGCAGCTTCTGAAATTAGTTCCCCCTGCATCTATGACAATTACTTTTTGATTTTCAGGATTTTTTTGCGGTGGCAGTAGCCATGTAGGACTCATATCACATCCGTTTTTTTTAGGTTTTGGAAGTGAAAAATCGTACAGTATTTCCTTTACTATCATACGATTAATAAATCCGTGTTTTTTTAAAAAAGATTTTATTGAATATTTTTGATGAATCACAATAGCAGCAAATATTAAAATAATTCCTAAAAAAATAACAAAAATAGTATTCATATCTGACACTTACTTCCCTACAGCTGTTTTTTTCAGATCTGTTTTTTTTTAACGTGCTGATAAATATTATATCAGTTTTATATGACAAAAATCAAAAAAATCACTATAGTTCAGTGAGAAGTAAACAATCATGGCAGTTGATCTATCTGATTTAAAAAATGAACTGAATCCCGAACAATACGAAGCCGTTATGACAATCGACGGTCCCATTCTCATCATCGCAGGTGCTGGCTCAGGAAAAACACGTGTAATCACATTCCGAATCGCTCACATGCTTGACGCAGGAGTTCCTCAAAGTCAGATTTTAGCATTAACTTTTACAAATAAAGCTGCCAGAGAAATGGCAGAACGCATAAAAGAATTAACTGGAAAAAAACTTCCGTTACTGACGATTTCAACTTTTCATGCCTTTGGCGTAAAAGTTTTACGGCAGGACATATCTAAGTTAGGATGGCGGGAGAATTTTTCAATCTATGATGAAACTGACAGAAACGCATTGATAAAGGAAACTGGTCGGGAACTTCATTATTCTCAGGAAGCTCTAGATATATACAAAATCGGAATATTGATTTCTGACATAAAAACAGGTCGTAAACAGTGGAATGCAGAAAATGAAATGTACAAAGAACTCTATGAAGGTTATCAGGAGGGACTAAAACTCTATAATGCCGTAGACTTTGATGATTTAATAGTTTTACCAATAAGAATTTTTAAAGAGTTTCCAGAAGTTCTGCAAAGCTACCGACAACACTATAAATATATAATGGTTGATGAATTCCAGGACACAAGCCATCAGCAGTACGAAATGATGCGGTTACTTGCTGATAAAAATGTAGCTGTAGTCGGTGACGATGATCAAAGCATTTATTCATGGAGAGGTGCTGATTATCAGAACATAATCAATTTTGAAAAAGATTTTTCAGATGTTAAAGAAATCCGACTCGAACAAAATTACCGCTCAACAGGTACAATACTTGCAGCCGCTAACGGTGTAATTAAGCATAATACAAATCGAAAAGACAAACAGCTATGGTCTGGTAAAGGAGAAGGAAAACCAATTGAAGTTTATCAGCCGGACAATGAAACAGCGGAAGCAGATTTTGTCATAGAAACAATTCAAAAAATTTGTGCCGAAGAAAAAAGAAAATATGACGATTTTTGTGTTTTAATGAGAGCAAATACCCAGTCACGGGCAATTGAAGAGGCATTTCTTCAGGAAAATATTCCGTATACAATGAGCGGAGGAACATCCTTTTTTCAGCGAAAAGAAATTAAGGATATAATTTCATATCTTCGGGTCATTGCAAATCATGATGATGATGTAAATCTTTTAAGAATTATTAATGCCCCCAGACGGGGAATAGGACGGGCAGCAATTGAAAAACTAAATCAAATATCAAAAAACCTGGGCTGCTCTCTATACGAATCCATACAGTCTCTTTTAGAAGTAAATGAGGAAGAAGCAGAACAATTTATGCTGGGTGCTTCAAAACAAATTGACGGAAGCGAGAAAATTGATTTTACGGAAGGAGTTAAAGAAGCATTTAAGGAATTCGTCGATATTATTGAATCTGGAAAAACAATGCTCGGTGGACACGGATTATCAAAAAAAGTGCGCAAACTTATCGAAGATATCCGTTATTTTGATTATTTAATTTCAGAAAACCCGAAGTCTGAAAAAGCCGCACGATTCAAATTTTTAAATATCGAGTCCCTGATTAATTCAATTGAAATGTGGGAAAACAATCCTGAAACACCAGATCCAAATCTGTATAACTACCTTAACAGAATTACCCTTCTTTCCCGCGATGATATGGATGATGAAGAAGACAACGGAAAAGTCAATTTAATGACAATCCATGCCTCAAAAGGACTGGAATTTCCGGTTGTTTTTATTATTGGATGCGAAGAAGGTCTAATTCCTCATGGGCGGGCCGTAGATGAAGGCGGACAAGCTGCTGTCGAAGAAGAGAGAAGATTATTTTATGTCGCAATAACTCGTGCAAGAGACAAACTCTTTATTTCCTCATGCAGAATGAGACGGCACATGCAAAGTGTTGTTGAATGCGAAAACAGCCGTTTCCTTGATGAAATACCGCCTAACCTCGTAAAATACCATGAACCCTCAAAACCTGTAGATGATAAAACAGCAGAGGAATTCTTTGCACAGATGCGCAAACGTTTTTCAGCACCTATCGTTCCAGGTTTTACTCATAAATAAAAAAACAACGTAAATTTACAAAAGTAAGACAGTATAAATATCTGATAGAATATTATTATATAAGTATCTCAAATATGGAGGAGATATAAATGAAATTAGTTACTAAAGTAACATCAGTTATCGCAGCACTTGCAGCAGCTGCAATGCTCGCATCATGTGGTTCAACACCAGCTGCTTCAGATTCATCAGCAGCACCAGCTGCAGCAGCATCTTCAGGATCAGCATCAGTTTGGTCATGGGACAAAATCCCTCTTTCTGATATTGGTACAGACGATACAGTAATCGACGATCGTTTCGTTCTTGATCCAGTATCAAACCCACTCAATGCAGAATTCGCTGCAGTAGCAGGAAAAGCTAAATTCAAGACAGAAGGTCTCGGAACAGCTCTCTATTTCCAGAACAAAGGTGCAACAAACCTCGGAAACATCAAAGATGTATTCCAGGTTGCTTTTGAAGTTGTAGTTCAGCAGCCAGCAAACTGTGTACTTACAATCTCTGGTAACGGTGATCCAACACCAGCTCGTGCATTTGCTGTATTCGCTCCAGACGGATCAGTTATCGCTTCAGTTGATAACCTTGGTCAGGATGCTAAATCAGAACTCGCTTTTGATGCAGCTGCTGCTGGTACATACACAATCAAAGCTTCTGGTACACGTATCTACGGTCTTAAGATCGAAGCTAAATAAGTTTAGTATGTTTGCTTAACTTAAAAACTGGGTTTTATAAATAAAACCCAGTTTTTTTTTGATTATTTATTATTTATGGTTATAAAAACTGGAGTAAAAACAAATGGAACTAGTTTATAATATAAAAGACAAACCAAGTCTCGGTAAAATCTTTTTATTTGCTGTTCAGCAACTTTTAGCAATAATGGCTGCAACCATAGCTGTACCAGCAATTGTTGGAAATGGACTGACAGCTTCTGCAGCCCTCTTCGGTGCAGGGGTTGGAACAATCGTATATCTTCTCTTTACAAAAAGTTCAAGCCCTGTTTTTTTAGGAAGTTCATTTGCCTTTATTGGTTCAATGTTTTCTGCCTTTGGAGGTGCAGCTTCAATCTCTGTCGGCTATTGGGGGCTTATTCTCGGTGCATTAATGGCAGGTCTTGTATACGTAATCATTGCAGTTATCGTCAAGTTATGCGGTGTTAATTGGATTGATCGTCTTATGCCACCTGTTATCATAGGTCCTACAGTTTCAATCATTGGTTTGAGCCTTTCATCAAACGCTGTCGGTGACTTGATGAAATCTTCTGTACAAGGAGGAAATCCTTACATTGCATTAATATGTGGACTTGTAACACTTTCTGTAACCATGCTTTGCTCTACTTACGGAAAAAAAATCGGCCGTCTTATTCCTTTTATTTTAGGAATTCTCGCAGGATATGCATGTGCTTCTATTTTTGCATTAATTGGTGCACTAACAAACAACCCTGCATTAATTGTTATAAATTATTCAGCAATCTTAAATATAAAAAGTTTCTTTGCTCTCCCCCAGTTTACATTTTTATTAGGAAGAACTGAAGGACTTAAAGGAATTACAGGTCAATATCTTTTGACAGTTTTTGCAGCATATGTACCGGTTGCCTTTGTTGTATTTGCAGAGCATCTTGCAGATCATAAAAATCTTTCGTCAATAATCGGTGCTGATCTCTTAAAGGAGCCTGGTCTTACCAGAACACTTCTTGGGGATGGATTTGGAACTATTATTTCCACAATCTTTGGCGGCTGCCCTAATACAACTTACGGCGAATCAATCGGCTGTGTTGCAATTACAAGAAATGCGTCAACCATTTCAATCTGGGGATGTGCGGCTTTATGTATAATTTTCTCATTAATAAGCCCGCTGGTTGCTTTTTTGGAAACAATACCTAGCTGCGTAATGGGAGGTGTTTGCATAGCTTTATACGGATTTATCGCAGTATCAGGTTTTAAAATGTTCCAAAAAGTAGATTTAAACAAAAATAAAAATCTTTTTGTTGCATCTGTAATCTTTATTACTGGTGTCGGCGGTATGGTTGTAAAGTTCGGTGCAGTAGAAATTCGAACTGTTGCCTGTGCCCTAATCCTTGGTATTCTTACGAATTTAATGCTCTCAGGAGAAAAAGAAGAAACAGAAAACTCTTGATGATTTAAGTAAACTGTAAAACACCATATATGTAAAAGATGTGCATTATTTTTTCTGTCATCTGAACATATTATGGTGTTTTTTTTCTGTCTCACTTAGGAATGACGCTTATCTTGACGATAATAGAATTAATGAAAAACTTAATTAAAAATGTATTGTCATCACTTTTTATTATTACAATATTTTCCTGTGCTTCAGCAAAACACTCTCAAAACGATAATAAGGAAATACAAATTCCTGTAGCTTCATCTTCACCACAGGCTCTGGAATTTAATGAAATATGGGGCTATCTTATGTATGGGGAAGAAAATTTATGCTCTGAGGAACTCCCCATTACAGATATAGGTTATTTTACAAAAGCAATAACGACTAAAAGCGAAGTTCCAGAAATTCCTGCAAAAGATAAATATTTTTCTCAAACAAATAAAAGAGTGCATATTGTTTCAAGTGTAGATTCAAAAGCACAGACACATCTACTTCTAGATCCATCTCTGCCTCTTAGAAATAAAATAATTGATGGACTTATAAATGCTTCCCAAACCTATGACGGTCTTCAAATTGACTGGGAACTTGCTCTAAGTGATGATGCTGACTGGTTTATAGATTTTTTAGCAATTTTAAAATCAAAATTAAACGGCAAAATACTTTCTGTTGCAGTTCCAGCAAGAACAAAAACCTTATCAAAAGACGCATATACGTATTCAAAACTTGCTCAGATTGCAGACCGCATTATTATAATGGCATACGACCAGCATTGGTCAACTAGCGAAAGCGGTCCGGTTGCTGGAACTCAGTGGTGTAAAAAAATTGCAGAGTATTCTAAAACTCAAATTCCTCAGGAAAAACTTATAATGGGACTATCTTTTTATGGTCGGGCATGGAGGGATGATACCGACGGAGGAAAAGCATATAAATACTCAACACTCTTAAATCTGATGGACGAAAAAAATATTAAGCATATAAAACGAGATGAAGATTTAATTCCTAATTTTACATTCACCAAAAAGATGAATATTACCGTGTGGTACGATGATTATATTTCACTTTTTGAAAGAACTAAAATGTATAAATCACTGGATATTAATGCATTAAGTTTCTGGAGAATCGGACAGGAAGATAAAAATTACTGGCAATATATCAAAATTTCAAAATAAAAAAGAGCCTGAATAATAATTCAGACTCTTTCTGACACTTGCCTGACTCGAACAGGCGACCCTCTGCTTAGAAGGCAGATGCTCTAATCCAGCTGAGCTAAAGTGCCGTAAAAAAAATATAACAAAAATACAGTTCTTTTGCAACAGTTTATATTTTTTTCTTATTTTACTTACCTTTTTTTATCGGAATACTTCCTAAATCCAAAACCTTACTGTATATGTTTCCAAGAGAGTTTCCATCGAATCCAACTCCAATTGCAAAAAGTTGAACAAAGTAAGTATTTTCCTCAGTATAGGAATCATTACAGTTATAATCACTATCCCCCCCGTCTCCTCCAATGGGTTCAACATGAGTATCCAAATCTGTTTCTTCATCATCGAAAAAATCAAAAGTATAGCCGTTGCTACGTAATGGAATGATAAATGTAATATCCTCGTAAGCAACAGGATTAGACGGAGTTACGTTATAACTTGTAGAATACTTCCAGATATTAGCATCATTATCATAAACTAAATATACAAAACCGCTTATACCATTTACTTTTCCCAAAATTTTACCATCAATCTTAAAGCATGCTCTGAAAGCTTCGAAATTTTCTCCCTGATAATTTTCGTTACTGGTATAGGTTTTTAGTCTGAATGTAACAACACGATCATCACCTTCGTTAGGAACAATAACAGCATTAGAACGTATTGTTTTATCATTAGAATATCCATATTTTAAGGATTGAAATCCTTTATTAACTAAAGCATTATACGATGCAGAAGCAGTAGTAGAATTATTTGCACTTGTAATCGTTGCGAGATCACTGTTGAGATTTGAGGAATTATTATAAATTTTATAATATATATCAGTTCCTGTGAATGAATTTGTTCCATCTAAATCCTGATTCTGTTCATTAGTTTCAAACGAGCAGTACCATGCCGTATAATCCTCATTTGAAAAAGTACATTGCTGAAAAACTTTTGTAGGCTCATTTATATAAACGACATCTTCCAGTCCACAGGAAAAAACAAAAAGTCCTCCAGCTATAAAAAATAACATTCTCGCTTTATTTTTTATATTGAAGAACTTTTTCATAAAAACTAAATAAAAATAAATGTATTAAAGTTACAGTTAGTTAGAAGAATTTACTGATTTTACAGCGATTATTCTATCTTTTGCTAAAGGTGTCCAGCGTGATGTAGGATGTAAATCACAAAGTTTTTCATAAGCAGAGATTGCTTCCTCGTAATTTCCTTTAGTTTCATTAACTCTTCCAAGACTAAAATAAGCATGATCTATAAGAAAAAACTCTTTAGAATTAACAGATTTTGTGTAATATTCAATTGCACTATCCAAATCCTTTAAGTTTTCAGAACATACTGCAGCATTGTAATAACAAATAGCAGCGGTATAAATATTCTTTTTTGAATCAGCGGCATGGATCCATGCAGTTTTACTGTTTTCAAAATCTTTCTTTTCAAAAAGAATTTCAGCCTTCAGCATATTTGCCCTTACGCCTACAATTCCGCTTTTTTTAGCAAGCACTTCTATATCACCAAGTGCCTTGTCCTGACGAGTTGCAAAATCAGCATCTGAAAGCCCCTCTGCATCTTTTCTGAAGGCAAATTCAATTTTTTCAACTTCTGAAATTCCTTTAGCAATTGACTTTGCCATTAAAGACGAACTGAGAACACCTACAGCAACAAGTACTATAAGGCATATAATAACACCAATTAAAACCTTTACATT
>JAZSJM010000217.1:0-9204 GCA_045534325.1 Treponema sp.
TCCACCCCATTCTTCTGGAGTAAGTCCACATTCTGTTAAACCAGTCATAACTCTTTCAGGATTTGCTTCTGGTTTATCAATTTTATTTACTGCAACAATAATAGGAACTTTTGCGTCTTTTGCATGGCTTAAAGCTTCCAAAGTCTGAGGCATAACACCGTCATCAGCAGCAACAACAAGAACACAAACATCAGTTATCTGAGCTCCCCGTGCACGCATCATTGTAAATGCTTCGTGACCAGGAGTATCAAGGAATGTAATTACACCTTTATCAGTCTTAACCTGATAAGCACCTATTTTCTGAGTAATACCGCCGGCCTCTCCTGCCGCAACATTTGTTTTACGAATTGCATCAAGAGTTTTTGTTTTACCATGGTCAACATGTCCCATGACTGTAACAATTGGAGGACGAGGAAGTTCCGTTCCGTCAGTTCCTTTATCACTTTCAATAACAGTTTCATCATAGAGTGAAACAAGATGAACATCACAACCATATTCAGCAGCAAGCAGTGTAGCAGTATCAGAATCAATGCTCTGATTGATTGTTACCATCATACCCATTGACATTAATTTACCGATAATCTCGCCTGCCTTTAAGTTCATTTTTCTTGCAAGGTCAGAAATAGAAACCGATTCCATAATATCAATTGACTTAGGAACTACGCTTGCAGGAGTAGCTGCCTTCTTTTTGTAAAGTTCTTCTTCATCAAAAAGTTCTTCTTTGTCTTTTCTTGTATTATAAACTTGTTTTTTACCTTTAAATTGCTTTTTTGTATTTGCTTTTTCTGGAATCGCAGAAGCAGCAGGTGCACCTCCAAATCCAGGTCTTGGTCCAAATCCAGGACGTCCCGTACCTGCCGGTCGCTGACCGCCAAAGCCACCTTTATTTGCCTGACCACCATTTGAAAATCCGCCCTGACCACCGCGATTAAATCCACCCTGACCATTACGAACATTCTGTCCTTGACCACCGCGATTGAATCCACCCTGACCGTTTCTATCCCTGTTCTGATAATTTTCACGAGCCTGAGCCCCGGAAAATCCACCCTGACGATTTCCATTAGAATAATTATTGCGATTATTAGAGAAAGAAGAAGAACCGTCTCGACCAGAGTTTGCACCATTTGGTCTGAAACCTCCAGTACGAGGTCTAGAAGAAAGATTGCCTGCTTTTACATTTGGTCTTGCAGAACCAAGTTCAAAAGTTGTTCGTCCGGAATTTGCAGAGGCAGTCTTCTGCTGCGCAGCCTGCGACGAAGATTCTGATGAAGAAGGAGATTTTTTTACAATCACAGGGCGTTTCTGTTCACTCTGTGCAGCAACAGTTTTAGCTGTATCACTTGCGCCAGTTTGAGTAGGAGCCTTTCTTTTTAAAATCACAACCTTCTTTTTTTCTGCGGAATCTGCACTAGAAGCTACTGAGACAGCTTTATTTTCTGGAGCATCTGCTTTTTTCTTGTTTAATACAAAACCGGGCTTTTTTTCTATTTCTTCAGCCATATTTTTCTTTCTTTCCTCTTTCTGTTTTGTGGCAAGCACCACATTTCTTAATCTTTCTCTCTTTTTTTTAGTCCGCGGTTATTCTACCGCAAAATATTATTCAAATTCAAATTCAACACCGCAGTTTGGACATTTATTCATATCCAGAGTAATCTTAGCACCACACTCAGGACATGTATATTCTTCTTCATCTGCAGCGTCAGTTTCTGCCTGTTCTTCAGTTTCACTTTCTGCTGATTCTTCTTCAACAAATTCAACAACCTCATGAACAATTGAATTAACTTCATCCAGCTGCTGTTGAGTTATGCCTTCAATATGAATTGTTCCTGCATCGTAAGCATCTGCAAAGTCCTGAATATCATCATAACCTGCTTCTTTGAGGGCTGATGCAACATCTGCATTAACACCAGGAAGCTCAGATACAGTAGAAATAGATTCTGATTCTTCTGCATTACTAAATAAGTCTTCAGCTGCTTTATGAGTTGAAAACTGACTTAAATCCATTTCAGCTGCCTGCTCTTCTGTTTTTACATCGATAGACCAGTCACAAAGACGATTTGCAAGACGAACATTCTGTCCCTGCTTACCAATTGCAAGTGAGAACTGAGTATCATTTACGATTGCAAGGGCAGTTTTCTTTTCTTCATCTGTTATAAGAACCCTTTCAACCTCTGCCGGTGAAAGAGCATTTTTTATAAACTCAACAGGATCTGATGAATAGCGGAGAACATCAATTTTTTCACCTTCAAGTTCACGTATAACATTCTGAATGCGTACACCTTTAAGACCAACACATGCTCCTACAGGATCCACATCTTCTTTATTAGAAAGAACAGCTATCTTTGTACGATATCCGGCCTCACGAACAATCTTGTAAATTTCAACTGTCTTATCTTCGATTTCTGGAACTTCAAGTTCAACAATTGACTGTACAAACTTAGGATCCGTACGGCTCAAAACAAGCTGAACTCCAGAGGAAGTTGCCTTTACATCAACAACTATTGCCTTAATCCTGTCGTTCTTCTGATAAATTTCTCTTGGGCTCTGATATTTTTTCGGAAGCACACCCTCAACTTTTCCAAGATCAACATAAATATTACCATTATGTTCACGCTGATAATATCCAATGATTACTTCACCGATTTTATCTTTATTTTCAGAAAGAAGATTATTCTTAAAACTTTCATTAAGTCCCTGATGAGCAGCCTGCTTACCAGTTGAAACAGCAGAACGCTCAAAAGTTTTAGGGTCAATAAGAATAAGAATTTCATCCCCTTCTTCACATTCCTCACTCATTTTAAGAGCTTCTTCAAGTTCAATTTCAGTTACAGGATCGTAAACACCGTCAACAATCACTTTACGAGAATAAACGGAAACATCCGAGAGGTCATCTGCAAACTGAACTTCACAGTTATCTGCAGTACCAAAAGTTTTTTTATAAGCCGCCTTTATTGCAGCTTCTACTGTTTGCTTGACTGATTCTTCCGAAACTCCTTTTTCCTCAATGAGTTCACGGATTGCTTCTGCCATTTCTGACATATTCAAGCCTCCTTAAAAAATAATAAAAACTATTAAAATATCAAAAGTTCATCTCCAGACAAAACTTTGTGTCTACAGATGAATAAATTTTGCCTTAGCAATATTTTCGTATAAAACCGTTTTTTTATCAGTTGTGCCGTCTTTTAAAACGCACTCAAGGGTAATTGACTTTTCGTCAGATGAAAGGACTTTTCCTCCAACCCAGTCAGTAACAGTTTTATCCCATACGCGAACTTCCCTGCCTTTAAATAAAGCAAACTCCGCCGCATTTTTTATATTCCGCTCCATTCCAGGAGATGTAAGTTCCATATATGTATCTTCAGTCTCCAGCAGTTCTTCCAGTTTTGGAAGAAGGATTCTGTGGACCTTGGAACAGTCATTTACGCCAATATTCACAGACGAATCAATTCCTGTAATTACGGCAAGAATATTTGTAGTTCCCTTATGTGGTGATATTTTTAATTCAACAAGATGATATCCAAGTTGCTGAACAAGCTGTTCACACTCTGAATAATGAGGATACGAATCAAGAGCAATGTATTCCATACCGCTTACACCCTGTAAAATAAAAATGGACCCGTGTTGCGGATCCATTAAAATATTTCTATTAAAATGTTAGTTAAGTATACATATTTATCGTAGAATTGTCAACAGACTGAACGAATTCTTCTATGAATTCATTATCCTTTCAATTTTTTTCATATGCTCTGGCAGTTCAATTTCAAAAACTTTATTTTTTCCGTTTTCAGGGATAGTCAGTTTTGTCGAAGCAAGGCAGAGTGTTTTTATTTTTAAGGGGCGGATTATTTTATTCATTTTAAAATTTCCATGTTTATCATCCTGCACAATCGGACAACCAGCTTTAGCAAGATGAATGCGTATCTGATGCATACGTCCCGTACCAAGCGTTAAATGAAGTTTTGAAAAAGTAACTTTATATTTTTCCTCTTTACTGTCTATCTCAACTTCTCCAGAGTCAATCACATCAAACTCTGTACAGGCAGACATTTCTTTTCCGTTTTTTACAACGCTATCGCGCAAAATACCATTATCACAAATTTTTCCCCTTACAAGAGGTTTATCAAAACAGATTGCCGTGTATTCCTTTTTTACCAGTTTACCAGAAATCAAAGAAATCCACTTAGCGGCAAAATTACTGTTTTTTGCAACAACCATAAGACCAGAAGTTTCTTTATCCAACCGGTGTATAAGATAAATTTTATATCCCAGTTGCCTTGAAAGTTCTTCATCAAGAGGATGATTTACCCCCTCGCCTCCCTGAACACTGATACCCGCAGGTTTATTTATTACAAGAATTTCTTTATTTTCATATATAATTTCTATATTTTTCATCGATACAAACAGTATATCTTATTTTAAAAATTAAGGGTATCATTAAAAAAGGACTTTAAAACGCAGTTTCTTATGACTTATATTAAACCTAAAAAATTATTTTTATTATTTCTATTTATCTTTACATCTTCTTTACTTTCGATTAGTGCAGAATGTGTTTCAAGCACTGTTTTTAATTACACAATAGACTTTCCAGAAATGTTTAAAATAACTGACTACTCTCAAGATGAGCGCTCATTACTTTTTGAACACTCACTTCTGCCAGTTCATGCTGTAATCAGAGTATGGCAAAAAGATACATACAAAGACAGTGAAGACGCCCTAAAAACAACATTAGGAAAAATATCCGCTCAAGGGCAAGTAACCCAGGTAAAATGGCGCAACCAAAAATGTGCAGTTACTCAGCTGGAAATAAGCGAGGCATCCCTCGGACAGAAAATGAGCGGCTGGGGTGTTTGCATTCCCCTTCCTGAAAGTAAAGATTATTTAACAGTTCTCTCATATGCACCGCAAGATAAAGCCTACGACTGTGAGCAGTTTATTCTTTCCCTGCTGGACAGCATTATGATTGACAGGGGCAGCTACACAAGCGAAGGAATAATCACAGCATTTGCTTTTCCTAAAAAAGGTGAAAAAAAAATAGAGTTGAATATTGCAGGCAAAACAATCAGTACAACCATAGACTTAGATGATGAAGAAGCAAATCAGTTTGTAGTTGATCGGGAATTTGCTGTATTCAAGCTGTTCGTAAATCAAAAATGCTGGAAAGAAGCCTGGCAGAGGTTTTACCGCCTGATTGCAAAAGACGGAATATCACGGGTAAAAAAAGCATCTTTTGATATTTCAAACGAGTTATACGAAGAATGCAAAAAAATCGATCCTGCACTACCACAAGCAGCTTTAGCACAAAAACTGTTAACATGGACACAAACTTTTAGTTATGAGCGTCCTTCAAGTACGGCAGATAAAGCAGACTTTGCAAACATAATTGCCACATTACAGGGAAAAGGATCGGACTGCGACAGCCGGTCAATGCTGTTAATGCTTTTATATAAAAATTTGGGATTGGACTCCATTTTGCTTATAAGTTTAGATTATTCTCACGCAATGAACGGTCTGTACCTCGAAGGAAAACAAGGACAGACTTACACTCTTGATGGGAAAAAATATCTTTTTGGAGAAACCACTGCAAAAGACCTGACATTCGGAATGATTGCACAGGATATGCAGGACAGAACAAAATGGATTCCCGTCGAACTTTATGAGTAAAAAGAATTTTTTCCCTTTATTTTAATCTTCTTTTGTTAATAACTCGTACGCTTCTTCTGGAGTTGCGGTGCTTAAAAGTTTATCTCGCAAATCTTTTTCCTTAAGTTTTGAACTGAAGAAGCTTAAAGTCTGAAGATAATATGTGTGTTGATTATAAGCTGCCGCAATCATAATTAGAATGCGTACAGGAATCTCATCAATTGACTGATAATCAATAATATTCTTTTTACAGATTCCAACACTCATAACAAGGTCAGTAACAGATGAAAGACGAACATGAGGAATTGCAATGCCTCGGCCGATTGCAGTTGACATCAACTCTTCTCGCTTGAGGATTTCTGTTACCAGTTCATCCTTATATTTTACCTGAGGAGCTGTACTAAGATTATTCGCAAGTTCAACAAGAGCATCACGTTTTGTTGTGTGTTCAATAAAAACAATACGTTCTGGAGAAAGGATATTTTTTACAATAACTTCTGGAGAAGTTTCTTCTTTTTTCTGATTTGATGAAAGCCGTTCATTAACCCACTTTTCAATTTCGGATTTTTTAAAACGCCATACTGTACCAATTTTTCCAGATGGAATTTCTCCTTTCTGAGCCCAGTCATATACAGTTCTTTCAGAAACACGAAGGTATTTTGCTACTTCTTCAATTGTTAAAATATCGTCTTCCACGTTAAAAAACCTCTCTAAATTGATAAAACTTAGAATATTTTGCATTTATTACCGTATCTTGTCAAGCAATCACCAATCATACATATTCTTGACTGTATGTTTTATCCGCTATAGTATAAAAATATGACAAAAAAGATTAATCCGCTGGTTTATATTTGTATAATTCTTTCAATTCTTTACATTTTTTTAGCAGTTCATCCTCTTTCCAAAGAAATTCATTTTTCCACTATATGGACAGTTGACAGTACAAAAGCATCTTCTGATATTAATGAAACAGACAAAGAATCTTTGATTTCTTTTAAACTGGGACAGACAGCCGGCTATTTTACTCCAGAGGGAAAAATCTGCTTCGTTTTTACTTTTCCCTATAAAGCTTCAATTACGGATAACGAATACTGCACATACGGTACAAGCGACCTGCAGATTCCTGTATTTGCAGCCGATGGGTCGTCTAAAGGAATAATTAAGGCGTCAGGCTTTCCCTTCTTTCAGGAAAATAGAAAATTCCTCATGTTACCTGGAGGAAACAGTTTTTCGTGCCTGAGTGATAACGGCGAAGAATTATGGAAATATGAATACTACACACCAATCACAGCTTTTTCCAGTTCAAAATCAGGAACGGTCTGCGCTTTTACAGACGGAACAATTTTGGTTTTCAACAACGATGGCAAAGTTATTCAGCAATATGCACCAGGTGGAAGTGAATTTCCCGTGATTTTAGGAGCAGCAATATCAGAAAATGGAGATTATACGGCGTGCATAAGCGGACAGAAACCGCAGCGCTTTATTCTTGCAAAAAAAGAAAAAGGAATGACAAAAATATCCTACCATGAATATTTAGAAGCAGATACAAACCGTCAGCAGATTATTAAATTTTCAAAAAAAACAGACTATTGCTATTTTGCTCACAAAGATTGTCTTGGAGTTTTGGACATAAAAAAAGGAAAAACAAAGCATATACCAATAAAAGGAACAATTCTTTCTATATGCGAAACAGGCGACCAGAATGAAGTTTTTATTTTAAGCCATGAAGGTGAAACTTATCACGTTTCCTTACTGCAAAATAATGAAATCTATACAGGAAAATTTAGTTTTAAAGCACAAAATGCATTTATCACCACAAAGGATAACCTTCTGTTTGTGGGAAAAGATTCGTCAATTTCATGTATAAAAATTACAAAAAACTAGAGAGCATACAATATGAACGTAAAAAAATTCATCACCACAAATTCATTATTATTTTTAGCGATGTGTTCCATATTTTGTTTTGAATGGCCTCAAAAAGAAATTAAATCAGACACATTTTTTACATATTTTGCACAGCGCCGTGGAGGACAGATAAGCCCTTCAATTGTTTTTAGTGAAAGTGAAGATATAAAAACATCTGGTTCTGGTTATGTAACAGCCGTTATAAGCGAACACGATGAACAGCCATCCCTTTTTGAAAGCACACTGGGAAATGCCGTAGTTATAAATCACGCTGACAATCTTTTGACAGTTTACGCTAACTTAAACGCAGATGAGCAGGAAGAAAGGTATTCTCTGAAACAGGTCGAAGAAAACACACCGCTGGGAACATGTGGAAGTTCTGGCTGGCAAGAAGGAAATGCACTGCTGGAGTTTCAGGTAATCGATTTAAAAACTAAATCCCTCGTCAATCCAAGACTTTTGATGCCAAGATTTGGTAATGAACTTCCACTATCAATTACAAATGTTACTGCAGTCAATAAAAAAGGTACGGTTTTTGATTTGAATATACATAGACACCTTTCCAGCGGAACATATTATTTATATCGCGACAGACAAAACAAGGCAATGCCATATAAGACAACAATACTGGTAAACGGTGCAGAAACAGATTCAATTACCTATGACACCTTAGTTTCTAAAAACGGAAAACTCAGCACTTCTGGCAAAAGAAATTATCCTTATGAGCTTTTATATCCTGATGAGAAAAAACAGCTTATTGCAGAAGTTACTATTCCAAAAGGAAAAAATAAAATTTCAATTGCAGTAAAAGATGCTCTCGGTAAAGAAAAAATTCTGACTTACACAATAGAAGCTTACTAAAACATTATTTTCTGGTTTTATTGCGAATAAGGATTTTTGGTGATAAAATTAGACGAATATGAAACATAACATGATTACGTCTGCATCTGGATGGCGAAAAGTTTTTGCCGTTTCAGGAGACGAAAATGATACAAATGGTGAAATCGGCGAAGATAATCGCGTAATTGCGGCCTTAGCAGCCGAGACTTTTGCTGACTATATTCTTTCTCGCTGTAAATCACCAATGATTGCTATGGGAATGGATACCCGCCCTACAGGGCCGATAATAGCAGACACTATGCTGAGGGTTTTCCTTGCAAAAAAAATTGCGGTTTCCTATACGGGGATTATCGCTTCTCCTGAAATCATGGCTTATTCTCACACCGTCGACGGATTTGTTTATATTTCTGCAAGTCATAATCCTGTCGGCCACAACGGAATAAAATTCGGCTTAAATGACGGCGGAGTTCTTAATGCACAGGAAAATGCAAAACTAACAGACGAGTTCAATAAAAAATGCGAACAAGCAGACGCAAAAGAACATGCGGAAAAACTGCTTCAAGGCTGCTCAGATGTTGACCTGGATTGGGTTTATGCAGAATCAATTGCAACAAAACATTCTGCCGCAAATTCTTATAGAAGTTTTGCTAAAAAAGTTATTTCTGGAAGTGAAAATATTCCCCAGCAGAATGCTCTTTTTGCAAGAATCAGACAGAATCTCCTTCATCATCCGATAAGTATCGTTGCTGATATGAATGGCTCAGCAAGAACAATGTCAATTGATCATTCATTTTTAAATGAATGTGGAATAGGATTCAG